>NZ_CP080590.1:2920000-3248750 GCF_019504385.1 Devosia salina | reverse complement strand
CCGATGCGGCCATCGAGATAATGCAGATAGGCAGGATCGAATTCCCCGATACGGCGCAACTCGGACCAATGCAGGATGGAAACGCGGTTGTGGTCGAACGCGACGACGCCGCGCTCCCTGAGGTCCTGAAGCGTCCGATTAGCGTGGACGAGCGATATGCCCAGCATGTCGGCAAGATCTGTCTGTGTCAGCGGAAAGAAGAAGCTGTCCTGATCTGCAAGGCCCGCCATTGCAGCCTTGGTGAACTGCTCGCAGAACAGATGCGCCATTCTGGTGATCGCGTCGAACTGCCCCAGCATCAGCATCCAGGCGCGGAAGGCTGCGGCATCGATGAGGGTCGAGCGCCAGAAGAGTGCCGTGAGCTCTGGCGAGCGCACCAGGGCGGCGTTCATCTCGGCATGGGGGATTTGCGCCACGCGGCTCTCGCTCATCGCTGTCAGGTTGTGGTCCATGCGTGGCAGGTGCAGGCTGTGCAGGTCCGGCATATCGCCGGCGGGATGGAGAGAAAAAATCTGCCGCGCGCCATTGGGCGCGTCCTTGGACCGATAGAGATAGCCGTCGAGCACAACGCAGCAACTGGTGGACACTTCGCCGTCGCCCACCAGGTCTTCGCCCTTGCGCAATGACCTGAATTGGAGTGGCAGGGCCGCTAGGGTCGCCCGCCCCTCGGGAGAGAGTTGACCGATCGCCTCCAGGCGTCGGGTAAGCGCCTCGATTGCATTCTGCATTGTGCCTCCGATCTCGGTTGGATGCTTGGGACCAACGTTTCGCCCCGACATTGGTCCCGAAATCGGGCCGCCCTGGAAGGCCCTGTCCGGCATGGCCAGCCACGGTCCGCCTTCGGACCGTGGCTGGCCTCTGGTCGCCATCTCCTGCCATGCGATCACAAATGACCCGGGCTAACCTCGATCAGTCGCTTGCCGGGGAGTGCCAGCATACGGCGCTCCACGCCTCCAGGCGCAGCGACTCCCCATGCCGGGAATGCGTGCCGGTCGATACCGGGGGCGCGGTAATGACGCAGGCAATGTCCACCGGCTCGCTGGATGGGTTCAGGGCCATGCTCAGCACCCCGGCCTCGAAGAGCCAGCTGACCACGATTGCGGCGCCCTGCCGGCCGCTCCGCGCATCGGTGCAGGGGCTCGCCGACAGCGGCCAGACATGCTCGCGGCGCCAGGCAGCAAGCGTGCGGAAGCGGTCGAGGGCAGCCCGGCGCTCATCAAGATCGAACTCGGTCCAGTCCAGCCGAGCGCGCTCGAAGGTTTCCGGGGCATTGGGATCGGGCAGGTCCCCGTCCTCAACCTGCTCGTCGAAACTCTCGCGCATCTGGGTGTAGCGGTCGCGCCGCTTGGTCCCGGCGGCATTCTCCGGAAGGTCGATGAAATAGGGGAAGAGCGTCCGCATATGGGCTTCCTCGCCCATGAAGAACAGGGGCACCTGAGGCGCAAGCATGGTCACGAAATGCAGGAAATCCAGCCGCGCCGCGTCGAGCCGGTCCGGCAGGCGCCGGGCGTCGGCGCGATTGCCGATCTGGTCGTGGTTCTGCACAAAGCAGACAAAGGCGTCCGGCGGTAATCGCGCGGCCGGCTCATTGCGCGTGGTGCCGTCGCTTTCGCCCCTCGCCTCGCCATCGTGCACGAACCCGTCGGCCATGGCCTTTTCGAGGTCCGCGACCGGGTCCTTGGATCCATCCTGGTAGCCGTTCCTGTCCTCGCCCGTCGCCAGGAAATGCAGCACATGGTGGTAGTCGTCATTCCACTGCGCAGTGAAATCGACGGGCCCTCCCGACGCCTCGCGGTCGAGCCAGGAGGCCATGTTGTTCACGTTCTCGATGATCAGCCATGCATCGCGCTTGGCCGCGCGGGCCGACTTGGCGAGATCACCCAGGAACTGTTCGCGGGCCGTCGTGCCGATTTCATGCACGGCATCGAACCGGAGTCCGTCGAAGTCGAACTCTTCCAGCCACATGCGCGCGTTCTCGTAGTAGAACCGGCGCACGCATTCTTTGGTGAAGTCGATGCCCGGGCCCCATGGGGTCTCCATGTGCTGGTCGAACCATTCCGGGCAATAGCGTTCGAGAAAATTGTCGAAGTCGCCAAAGTGGTTGTAGACGACATCCAGCACCATGCCGAGCCCCAGCTCGTGCGCACGGTCGACCAGGGCACGCAGATCGTCCCGCGATCCGTAGGCCTCGGCCGGCGCAAAGAGCAGCGTGCCGTCATAGCCCCAGTTTCGTTGGCCAGGAAAAGCGTTGACCGGCATGATTTCGAGCGCGGTATAGCCTGCATCCCGGAAATGCTCGAGGCGGTCTCTGAGACCCTTGAAACTGCCCTCGGGAGACGCAGTCCCGACATGGACCTCGCACACGATCGCCTGGTGCCAGGGGCGGAGCGCCTGTGCGCGGCCGCTGGGCGGCAGGGGCGGGCAGACCACGCTCCAACCCGCCGTGCCGCCGTCCTGCCGGCGCGATGCCGGGTCCGGAAAATCGAGATCGCCGATGCGGAACCGGTAACGGGTGCCGGGGCCAGACCCCGGCACCAGGGCCTTCCACCAGCCGTCGCCACTGCGCTCGAGGGGCGTTGGAGCTTGGCCGTCGCGCACAAGCTGGACCTGCTCCGCGCCCGGAGCCCAGAGACGAAATTCCGTTGCATTGTCCCGAACGGCAGGACCAAAGATAGGCGACAAGTCTGACCACCCCAGCGTGATTGCGGTGTCAAACGGCACCGAAGGGGACTTGTTCCATCTTCTAACGCCCGTCACAGCGGCCGGGCCGACCGCCTCACGCCACCAGATCGTCCCAATGGGTCAGCACGTCTTCGGTACTGCACACGGTCAATTGCTGCTGGAACCGGCTGCGATAGACGGTGAGGATCGCGTCATGGGTCTGGTCGGCCGAGCCATAGAGTGCATCCTCGGCCAGCACCACCTTGTAGCCATAGTCGATGGCGCCCAGCAGCGTCGCCAGAACGCACACATCGGTTTCCCCGCCGCTGATCAGCACTGTGCGAACTGCGTTCATTTGCAGCAACTGGTGCAGCCGCCCATCGAGCCAGGGGGAATAGGTCGGCTTGTCGAGCAGCAGCGCTGGTGGCGCGAGGCGTCCAAGGCTGGGCACCAGCTCGATCAGTTCGGGGTTGAGCCGGTCGCGGATCATGTCGGGCCAGCGCGCATAGACACGCTGCCAGGCACCGGGCGCCGACCGGTCGTCCTCGGGCGGGATGAAGCGCGTGAAGATGGTATGCGCGGCGAACTTCTCGCTCAGCGCCACGACCGCCGGCAGGATACGCCGCAGCCAGGGCGCGTGCCATGGAGTATCTTCAGCGAACATGCGCTGCATGTCGACGCAGATGTGCATTCCGCCGTTCATCAAGCGACTCCTGGATACCCTCCGGAGATCAGCGCGAGCTTGTGGCGAGCCAGACGAGGATGATCGCCATGGCCGCGATCGCCGCCACAAAGGCCAGATAAAGCCAGAATCCGGTTAGTCCCGAGCGCCTGGGCTGCCCGGCCTCGGCCCGCCGTTCCGGCGCAAAGCGTGTCGCTTGCCCCCCGGCCTCCGCGTCCGTCGCCAGCGGCGCCGCCGCCGGATCGGGGAAATCGACCTTGTCGCCCGTCCGGCCCGCATCGATATCGGCCCTCAGGCGCGCGCCGCTGCTCTTGTCGGTCATGATTCTTCTCCTAGGTGACACCTTTGCCACCGGTCACGCCGAACACCTCGCCGGTGATGTAGCTGCCCTCCTGGGAAGCGAGCAGCACATAGACTGGCGCCAGTTCGACCGGCTGTCCCGGGCGGCCGAACGCGCTGTTGCTGCCAAAATTCTCAACCTTTTCCTGGGTTTGCCCGCCGCTTGGCTGCAAGGGCGTCCAGAAGGGGCCCGGCGCCACGGTGTTCACGCGGATGCCTCGCTCAATCAATTGCTCCGCCAGGGCCTTGCTATAAGCGACAATGCCAGCCTTCGTGGTCGCGTAGTCCAGCAAGTGTGCGGATGGCTCGAAGGCCTGGATCGAGGCCGTGGTGATGATGGCCGCGCCTGGCGGCAAATGCGGTACGGCGGCCTGGGCAAGCCAGTGCAGCGCGTAGAGATTGGTCTTGAGGGTCCTGTCGAAATCTTCCGAACTGACTGCAGCAATCGATGGCCGGGTCTGCTGCCGCCCGGCATTGATCACCAGGATATCCAGTCCTCCGAGTTTCTTTACGGCGTCCTCGACAAGGATTTGGCAGAAGGCTTCATCCGTTACGTCACCGGGAAGCGCGAAACCATTGGTCCCTGCAGCCTCAATCAGACTGACCACATCCTGCGCATCCTCACCTTCCGGCGGCAGATAGTTGATTGCGACGTCCGCCCCCTCCCGCGCATAGGCAATGGCAACGGCTCGCCCGATTCCTGAATCGCCACCGGTGATGAGGGCTTTTCGGCCAGTCAGTCGACCGAAGCCGCCATAACTTTCTTCTCCGTGATCCGGCACAGGCTCCATCCGGCTGGCCAGCCCTGGCGGCGACTGCGGCTGCCTGGAAAAGGGCGGGGCGGGATATTGATGGCGTGGATCCTGCATGGTGAGGCGGTCGATCATTGTGGCTCTCCGACATGGTTGAGGAGCCAATGCGAAACGCCCTAGAGCGTTCCCTGCCTCCGCGGCTAGGTCGCCCAGCAAGCTTCTGGCGGGAACCGTCATCCGCACTCGATCGATGATGATGCAGCAAAGATGCGAAGGCCCGATCATTGCTAGCTGACGTCAAGAGCTAGCCTACTCGCTTGGCCGGAGCTACGAGCCGAGGCTGTGTCGATATTCCGCTTCCTCAGCCGCGTCCATCTCAATGATCACCTGAACACACGTCGATACGCGAGGTTCGCGTCGCGCTCGGCATTGATGGCCTGTCACTTTGGGTATATCCGGGGCCAGCGTTCCCTCCTGGCCAAAGTTGCAGACCCTGCAACTCCGTCCTGTCGTCGCCGTGGGCAGTCTCGGGGTGAAGCTCTAGGTTGGAGTACTTGCCTTATGTGGTCTGCGGCACTCGGTCTATCGCACTGGGTATCAGACCTTCGACTGTCCCGGCGCCATTCAAACTCCGGATAACTATTGCTCCTTTAGTCCCGATGCTTTGCCTAACGAAGTCGAGAGGCCGCAACCATCTGGGCAGGCACCCATTGCTTTTGGACAACCCCAAGGAGGACAAACTCATGAAGAAGAGTCTCATCTCGTCGGTAGCGCTGTCAGCCGCCCTTGCCCTCGTGCCGAATGTGGCGCCTGTCGTGGCACAAGAGAGTTCCCAAACGGAGCTGTCTGCATCTGAAAATCAGGAACAGTCGCAGACCTGGAAAAACCCTGAACGTGTTGCCGAAATCGAAGACAAAGACGAGCGAATCCGCGCCTTTTCCGTACTGATCGGACAATCGGTGTACGACGAAATGCTGAGCGCTGAAGCAGCGCAGGCCATGGAGGGGAAATCCGACAGCGGCGACGCTGGCAATGCCGACAGCAGCGCATCTTCTGATGAAGCGGCTAAATCAGACGATGCCGTTGAACCTGACGCCGCGATGAGCTCAGACAGTGACGAGAATGGTATGGAAGCCAAATCCAATGCCGTTTCCCAGGGGCGGACCTTGAATATTGTCAATATCGCCACACTGCTCGACCCAGCCGACGTGGTGACGCTTGAACAGCATGCCGAGCAGAACCAGCAGGAGCTGACCTCCCTGCAATCTGTGCTCGAACTGGATGAGCAGGTTCGCAAGGCGCTGGAAGAGGAGGGGGTGGTACCCGCGGATGTCGTAGGCATTCAGCGTACCGTTGACACACTGGACATCCTGGTCATCCCCGACTGGCTGAATCAGTAGACCAACGCGTCGCGACGGGCGGGCGCCGGCCCGTCCGTCGCAGTGCGCTAGAGAGGGGACGGGCCGGCACGAGGGCACGCAACAGCTCCGCCGTAGATTCCGCAGATTCCCAAGGGACTAAATGACCGGCACAATGAGACAGTTATCGGTAATCGTCCGCCACAAACCGAGCCCATCGGCGGGCAATTTCACGGCCGCTCATTGTGGTTACGACCACCTCGAACTCCATCGCGCCCACGAGTGAAGCGGTATCCCGACCCATCTCAGCAATAGCAACCCCGGCCTCCTGCCGCGCCGCCTCGTCATCTGCGAATTCCGCCGCATAGGTCTCGTTTGTCGTAGTGCCATTCACCTGGCGCACGTTGAAGTAGTATTTCGGCACGTTGTTCTCCGGCGTTCACAGCCGAAAGGGAAATGGGCTGGTATTGGTTGCCCAAGCGCCAGATCAACTCTGCGAGTAGGCGGACTCACTGTAAAGGCGGACCATATTGGTGGTGCCGTTTGTCTCCCAGTATACGCGGCAAATCAGATGCTGCGGTTTGCCCGAGCGAACAGCCTTCACGCCCAGAGCGCTTTCGGCGGCTCCTTCTGGTGATTGAGCTTGAACCAAGGCCTCGGGCGCGACTGTCTTTGTACGCAGATCGATGACACGGAACTCTGCCAAACCGAATCCTCCTGATCGGCCGAAGCTACCAGTCCTGAACCAATCGTTCGTTCAACTTTGACATGATCCGCCGCTTGCGCTCCTTCACTCGCTCGCCGTCCGGCTCCGAAGCTTTGCGCGGTGCGTCGCAGCGTTCGACATTGGCCTTGAGCTCATTGGTCAGGGGCAGCGCCTGGGGGGACTGATGGTTGGCGACGTGTTGGCCTTGCCGTCCACTAGGCGGAGCGGCAGGTTCAACATATGGGTTTTGGCATGAACGCCTGCCTCGAGTGACCTAATGACAGAGCGCAATGAGTGCTCAGCGTCACTGCAGATCGCTGCGCAAAAATTGGCGTGGCCCGGAAGCAGAACCGTTCCCAGTTGCCGGCCTGCCAGTGAGAGCCAGTTCGACCGCCACGTTTCAGAGCGCCCAAGACTACCCAGAAGTCGCGCCATTCCGCAGCCTTTCCATTTCGCCCATGCCTCAAGGGCCGTCCAGGCCTCAAGCGCAGTGACCCCACGCGCTTCTGCCGTCCAAGTCACCACTGGCTCGGTCAAGACGACTGGTCGAATGGCTTCTATGTCTATGCCCACTGGCTGGTCCGCGACCGCAACGATGGCCATTCCGCTTGTGCGCGACAGACTGAATTCGGGCGCGCCGACCATATACGGCTTGCCGCACTCGTCGCGAGACAGTTCCCCCCTCGGCGCGCCATATTCTTCCAGGATAATCCGGAGCCCAGCGTGACTGGCGAGATACGCGATCCGGTCCGCCGGCCTTAACAGGGCCTCACTGCGTCTCAGCTCCATCGCTCCAATAAGGTCCGTGCGAGCCGAAAGGCGCTCGGCACCGCCTTCAAGGTCGATCACCCAAATATCCAGGAAGCCACTCACTCTGGTGTCAATTCGTCAAGGAGCATTGCTCAGGGGAAAGGAGGGATCCTCCACCTGTTCCTTGAGCGAAATCGGGCAGTTGGCTGACAAGACTCGCAGCAATGGCCTCGACATCCTGCAGTGTGAACACATCACGGTCGAAATAGAAGTTGAGATCAATGCCGTCAGCACGCGACAGAGGACGCAGTTGGAGCTGATTTTCCTGCAATCCGAAGAGGTCTAAGCCGAGTGGCTCGATCTCGAGAGAAAAGGCGGAAATGATGGTATCCTGGTGATCGGCCAGCGTCCCCATGAGTGTGTCGTTCAATGTCCGGTCGGCAAGAAGCCGGGCGTATCCGAAGCGACCTGGAAAGGCCTGTGCGGACAGCCCAACTTCGTCCATGCGGTGCTTATCGGCGTGAATGTCATGAGGCTCGGCCCCGGGCATGGTGAGGAACTGATCGGCGATGGTTCGCGCAGTAACTGCCAGGGCGGTGTGGCGCAGATCACGTGCGGCCAACACCGCGCCTCGTCGCACGAAGCCGACATAGTTCTCGAGCGCCGTCACGGACCGCCCCGGTTGAACCACATGCAATAGCACATCATCGACGCCCCCTGCGGCCGCTATCGCCTTGGCATAGGCTGCCGCAAGAAGCGCGTTTTCCGTGGTGCTCAGGGCGCGCGCCGATTGGCGCAGCGATCGGGCCTGGGCAGGGGCCAATCGAACGGTAAGCCTTTCACTGCTTGCAAGCGTCCAGGGCCCCACGGGCCGACTCGGGTCCGGGGGACGCCCAACATTGGCCCAAGGGAGCGGCGGCAGCGCTTCCATGGCGGCGGTCGCATCGTTATCGCCTGCCCATTGGGCCAGGAGGGATTTCGCTTCGGCCAGAGAGGCGGGGACGGGACCCAGATCGAGTCCGAGATAGGCCCGGATCAGTTGATCGCAGATAAGCGCTAGCGACCAGCCGTCCGCGACGAGCTCGAAGACTTTGACGACCACAACATCGAAACCGTCGAATTGTAGTAGATGCACCTCGAACAGATGCTCTCCTTCAGGCAGCAACGCCCTGCCGGCCAACACCCGTACGACAGTCATGTAGTCCTCGGGCGGGGTCCGGCGGCAATCATGCGTAGCCACGGCGCAGCCCCCCGGGTCGAGGCGTGGGCGCCGATGCCCCCTCATGCCCTCAAAGCGAATCCGGAGATTTTCATGCCGTTCGGTCAGCGTCGAGACCGCCAGTTGTAGTCGGTCGGGATCCACGCCTGGCGAGATGCGGATCGCCTGGCTCAGTGTCCAGGCTCGCCGAAACTGCCTGCTGGCTTTGTCACTGTCGATCAGGTCAAGCAGCCTCATTGCATCCTGCGTGAGAAGGGCGTCATCGCCTTGCGCCGCTACCCCCCGATCCGTGGCGTTCACGGGCCTGACTGACTCGCCCTCGTCCAGGCTGACCGACTGCATCTGCCCGTCCCACCGGATGGCCAGGCATGCCAACGTGCTTTGGAGGAGCGCACGAATAAAGTCGGGGTCGAGCACCGTGCTGTCGAAGGCAAAGGTGAGATGGGCGATACCGTCCGCCGACCGTGAGACTGCGGCCGCGAGGTCGTGCCTCGGCATGTGCAGCGAGACGTCCGACCCATAGAACGCGAATTGTGTCGGCCATGCTCCGCTTTGTCCCGAACCGACCTCACGCGGAAGCAAACTGAGCGGGAAGTCGGCGTGCGGACGGCCCATCTCGAACTGACGACGCACGCTATCTGTGCTGCCCTGGGCATTGACAAGAACGGGGACGACGCCATCGGCAACCATCGCAGCAACCAGAACACTTTCTTGGTCGATTTGAATCGCCAGAGCCCGGCCGAAGGCCTCAAGCCACTGCGTGTCGGTTGGGTGGCTCGAACCACTCTCTGTTACGTCGAGGTCGATGCGCAAGGCCTCGGTGGGCCCGAAGCGGATTGGTGGACCGGATGGCAGTCTGGGGTGCTGGCGATTGGCGAATGGTGTCGCGCAGGGCCAGCGGGCAGCATGCGCCGACCAGTAGGCCCGGCGCCTGCGGACGTCCGCATCATCGTTCTCACCGGGACCCTCGGTCTCAGTCTCTCCGCCGGCCTGCGCCGGTCCTTGGGCCAAGCGTTCCTCGGCAAGGGCAATAATTTGTGTCGTCAGGGACTGTATGCTTGGCGTACCGAAAAATGCTCCCACTGGAATAGCACTACCGAGCTGAGCCTCGATGCGGTTCTTCAGCTCAATCGACGATAGGGAATCAAATCCAAGATCGACCAGAGGGCGGGCCGCATCGATCTCGCTCCCGTCAAGCTTGAGGGCAAGGCTGATTTCCCTGGCCAGCATCCGACTTACCAGGGGTGCCCAGCCGCCTTTCGGTGTCTGCGACAGTTCGCTCAACAGCGGTTGTCCGCCAGTCATTTCTGACCGGGTCAGGGCTTGCACGCGCGGAGGTCCATTCTCTCCTGCTGCGCGCGCCACCGCGTTCCAATCGGCGTCCACATAGTCCAGATTGCTGACGTTCCGCGCCAGGACAAGGTCCAGGGCCGCCAGGGCGTCCTCGTTGGAAATGGGTTTGAAGCCGACACTCTCGAGGTAGGAACGCATGGCCTTGTTGCGGGCCACCATGCCGACGTCCTGCAGGGGGCCCCAGCCAATCGTTTGGGCGCGCAGTCCGAGTGGGCGCCGGTGGCGGGCCAGACCTTCAAGAAAGGCGTTTGCCGCCACATAGTTTGCTTGTCCGACAGATCCCACCGTCTGGGCGATGGACGAAAAGCAGCAGAAGATGTCGGGGTCGAAGCCGTAGTTTCGCGTTGCCGCGTGCAGGTTCCATGCCCCAAAGATTTTGGGCGCCAGCACGGCTTCGACGCTTTCCTTGGTCAATTGGTCGAGCATCGCGTCGCCGAGAACGGCAGCCGCATGGATCACGCCCCCCAGCGCCGCTCCTTCGGCATGCAGCGCGGCAAACAAGGCGTCGACTGCCACAGAGTCGGTCACATCGAGATCCATGGTCTCGATCTGTCTGCCACGGGCAACGAGGCTGTCGATTACAGGGCGCGCCTCTTCACTCAGGCGCCCGCTCCGGGACGCGAGTATGATCCGGCCTGCGCCCTTCTCTGCGAGCCACTGAGCTACCAACGCGCCGAAGCCACCGGTCCCGCCGGTCACGAGATAGACCGCATCTGGACGCACATCGACCTGGTCCAGCCTCTGCCGCACCGGCACCGGTCCCTGCTGATAGTCCAGCACGATCTTGCCGATATGCCTCGCCTGGGCCATTAGCCTGAAGGCCTCTTCAGACCTCGCCGCTGGGTAGCTGGTGATGGGGAGCGGAGTTAGCCTGCCGGATTTGAAACCCTCCATGACCTCTGAAAATACCTGGGGCAAGAGCTCGGGCCGCTGCTCGTTCATCGCGGCCAGATCGATGACGTGAAGGGAAATATTCCGCGCCAACGCCTCGAGCCCAATCTGCCGGTTGTCATAGACGTCGCGTTTGCCGATTTCCAGGAACCGGCCAAAGGGTCGAAGCAGCGACAGGCTCTTTGCCTGCGCATGTCCTGAAAGCGCGTTGAGAACGATGTCCACACCCTCGCCGCCGGTCAGGGCCATGATTTCGTCGGCAAAGGCGAGGCTGCGCGAATGCAATACATGGTCGACGCCCATGTCGCGCAAAAACTGGCGCTTGGTCCCGCTTCCGGCCGTGGCAAAGATTTCCGCGCCCCGAGCGCGGGCGATCTGGATGGCCGCGAGCCCCACCCCACCCGTGCCGAGGTGGATGAGAACCCGGTCTCCACGGCGAATGCGCGCAACGTGCTCCAATCCGTAGTGGGCGGTGGCGAAAGCCGAGCCGATGCTGGCCGCCTGCGCGAAGCTCATCTCATCGGGGATCGGCACGACCTCGGCTGCCGGCCGGACGCTCCATGCCTGCATGGCCGATTTGCCCATGCAGAGCACACGGTCGCCCGGCCGCACGCCCACGACACCCGGTGCGACCTGCCGCACGGTGCCGCTGAATTCAAGACCCAAGGTCTGCCACGCCGGCCGCGCCTCGGCCTTTTGCGGCAGAAGCCCCGTGGCGGCCATGACATCCCGAAAGTTGAGACCGACCGCGGCCGTCTCGATCAGCACTTCACCGCGACCGGGGCAGGGCATGTCGCGACTGTCGTGGTATAGCCCACTCAGAGAGCCCGGCGTGGTCATGGTCAATGCGAAATTGGCCGTCGCAGGCGTCGCCAAAGTTGTTCGCGCTGGCAGGTCCTGCCCTTCAATCCGATTCAGCCTGGGCACCCAGCGACGGTCGCCCCGCAATGCCCATTCGGTTTCCTGGCTCTCTGCTCCGACCGTCTCGATCAGCTCCAGCGGGTCCTCGGGCCCCAGATCAATCTGTCGTACGCGTACATTGTTCAGTTCGCTGGCCAGGGTGCGGGCCAAGCCGGCGAGCGGGCTCGCAGCCAGTCCTGCCTCGTCGATCCCGCGCCCATCTGGAGATCTTGCGCCCCTCGTCACGATGGTAAGACGTGCCGGGCGGGCCGAGTAGCGAAGGACCTTGCCCAGATTGATCAGCGCCAGGATATTTTCATATGCGGATGCGACGGCGTCGCATTCCGGTCCGGACGGAGCAGCGACGAACACAATGTGTGGTTCGGCGATGCGCGGCGACTGGCTCAGCCGATCCTCGATCTGCACCAGGTCCAGCGCTGCATGTTGGGAATGGTCTGCCAGTCCCGGCCCGGTCAGCAGCCGAAATTCCGGCTGTGCCGGATGTGCGGCTCCGTCGCTTTGTTCGATCCAGTTCTCGACCACGAAATGCGGACCAGAAGTGGATTGATCCTGCGCGAGCTGTGGCACTTCGCGCATGCCCAGGCCCGATATCGAAAGAAGTGGATTGCCATCCTCGTCCGTCACCGAGAAATCGGCGCCGAGATCATCGGTCGCATGTGATTTGGCGGTTACGATAATTCGTGGAGGCAAGGCCGCATGGCAGACTACGCGCGCAATTGTCGTGGGCAGCAGGAGCCGCCTGGGCTCGAGGGGTTCATCCACAAAGGCGAAGGTCAGACCTGTTTGGAGAACCCCGTCGAGGAGTGCCGGGTGTGCAAGATAGCTCTGCATCGGGTTGGCGCTATTCGGCGGGAGCACCAGTCGTGCCCGGAGCTCGTTTTCGAAGATCTCGAGCTCAGAGATAGTCCGGAAGGCGGCACCATAGGCGAAACCCAAGCGATCGGCCTGGGCGTAGAACTCCTCTGCCGAAAGGAGGGTGCCGCGCTCCCACAATGCGGGGACGGGTCTTGGGCTGATGTCGGTCAGCCTCAAATGGCCCGTGGCCCGCAGCGTCCACGTCTCGCTGCTCTGACGTAGGCGCGTGTGAACGGCAACCTGCCCGGTCGACGGATCGAAACGCGTCGAAACCAGCACCTCGTCTTGAGGACCCATGAAGAGGGCTGAGACAATGGCGAATTTTTCGAGTTCCAGCGTGCCCTCGCCCAGGGTCTCCCTACCGGCAGCCAACATGAGCTCAAGGTAGCCTGCGGCCGGAAAGACGACACTGCTACCCAAGGCATGATCGGCCAGCATGGCATTGCCGGTCAGGCTGATCTCGTTCGACCAGGAGTACCCCGGGCTGCGCTCGCGCCGGCCGAGTAGTGTGTGGCTCGGCGCGGTCAGCAGCAACGCCTTGGCCTCTTCGGAGATGCGCCAGTGGTTGGTCATGTCCCAGCTGTAGTTGGGCAATCGAACCTCATTGGCGGAGCTGCGCCCCATCTGTGCTCCGGGCAGGTCCAGGCCGGCTTCCCAGATGCCACCCGCTGCCCTTGCGAGGCATTCGAAATCATCCTTTTCCCGCTCGAGCGATGCAATCGCGCGGATCGGCTTGCCTGCTTCGGCACCGATGGCCGCGTTGCTGCCGGTGAGGACCCTATGCGGCGAAATTTCGAGCAGCACATTGGCGCCGAGCTCAAGCGCCTGATGCACGCCCGCGGCATATCGCACCGGCTCACGGAGGTTTCGCCACCAATAGTCGGCATCAAGGCGGCTCTCCGGTTCCCCGGTCACCGTGGAGATGAACAACAATTCGGGTGGTCGACAAGCAATGTCGCCCAATGCCGCGCGGAACCAGTCCTCCAGCGGGTCCAACAACCGCGAGTGCCACGCAGTATCGCTTTGGACCCGCCGCACGAAACAATCCGGTCGTGTCTGCCTCAGATGCCGCTCCAGGGTGGCGATGTCCTCCTGTTCTCCGCTGAGCGTCACAACGCCGGCAGAGTTTATCGCGGCCAGATCTATGTTCAGCGCTTCAGGGATCAGGTCTTCAACGTTGCGGGCCGGCGCGCCCACTACCAGCATCGCGCTATCGCGCCCAATGCGATCCCGTATCTGGCTTCGCACATGGATCAGCTTGGTCGCATCATCGAGCGTCAGGACCCCGGCGGCCACCGCTGCAGCCACCTCGCCAAAGCTGTGTCCCATGACGAACTCCGGACGCACGCCTTGCGCAGTCCAATACGCTGAGAGTCCCAGCTGAAGCCCGAACAGTGCAGGCATAGCGTATTGCGAACGGTGGAGTTGAGAGGCTTGCTCAGTCGCCAGTAGCGTCTCGCGTACCGACCAACCTGCCAGCGCTTTGAACCGCTGCTCGAACGCATGGAACGCGTTGCCGAATGCGGCGTCTTCGAGTAGCAGACGGCGGCCCATGGCCCACCATTGTCCGCCTTGCCCGCCATAGGTGAATGCCAGCCGAGGTTCGACAAGGCTCCTGGTCGGCTCCGTTGTCCCAGTAGCTAGCTCGCGAAGGCGTGAGCCCAGCTCGTGTTCTGAATGGAGGACCAAGGTGCGCCGCCAAGGCTTGGGGTCCCGGCTTCTCAGCGCGGCGACTTTGTCCTCGAACCCTGCCTCGCTGGCATCGAGCGCCTGCGCAGTCCTTTCCGCAAGCCTGCTGAGCGCTGCCGGCGAACTGGCGGACAGTGGCACGGCCGTCGGAAGCCTAAGCTCCGCCGGGGCTGCTGCCCCGGCCTGTTGCAGTTCAACAGACTCGATCAGCACGCTGGCATTGGTCCCCCCAAATCCGAAGGAGTTGACCGCCACTAGAACCGGCTGTCCGCTCCGGCCAATCGGTACGACATCGTTCGGAACCACCAGGTTGTGAGCGTCAAAGGCGATGTCGGGGTTGGGGTCCCTGAAACCGTGATTGGGTGGCACCTGGCGCCTTCTGGCCACGAGCATGGCTTTGATCAGCCCGGCAATGCCGGCAGCCGGCTCCAGATGGCCAATATTGGGCTTGACCGAGCCTACCGGCAACGAGGCCGTGCGACGCTCGCCCCCGAAAACCACACCGATTGCACTGGCCTCGATTGGATCGCCGACCGGTGTGCCGGTGCCGTGCGCTTCTACATAGTCGACCGCTATCGGGTCGACTTCTGCGCGCCGGCAGAGAGTTTCCAGCATGGCGCGTTGTGCTGCCGGGTTTGGGGCGGTGAGGGTCGGCGTTCGCCCATCCTGATTGACCGCCGTGGCGCGAATGCGGGCGAGGATGCGGTTCCCATCCGCCAGCGCGTCGGGCTCCCGCTTTAGAATGACCACGCCCAGGCCTTCGCCGCGGACATAACCGTTGGCGCGGGCATCGAAGGTGGCAATCTCGCCGGTCGGCGAGAGCATGCCCGCCTTTGAAAAGGCAACAAAGCCACCGAAATCGGCCAGCACATGCACGCCCGCTACAATGGCAATGTCGCAATCCCCTCGCTCAAGGTTGAGGACTGCCTGGTCGAGGGCTACGAGCGAAGACGAACAAGCAGTGTCGATGGAATAGCTAGGCCCGCTCAGGTTGAAGCGGTGCGATAACCTGTTGGCCACGATGCTCAGGGCTGCGCCGGTGCCGGTGAATGCATCGCCCTGGGTCCGACGATAGCGTTGCAGATTGGCGTATTCGGCGGCCGACACGCCGACGAAAACGCCCGTGCGAGCCAGTTGCAGGTCGGCGCGCGTGAGGGCGGCGTCCTCCATGGCTTCATAGGCCGCCATCAGCAGCAGGCGCTGCTGCGGGTCCATAACCTCGGCCTCGCGCGGTGAAATACCGAAGAATCCGTGATCGAAGCCGGCAATGTCGCGGAGAAAGCCGCCCCACTTGCTGTAGGACAGTCCAGTGGCGGCTCTGTCCGGATCGAAAACCGCATTGGCCAGAAACCGGTCGGGCGGCAATTCAGTGATCGCCGAGCGCCCAGCGTGCAGCAACTCCCAGAAGGTCTCGGCATCGTCAATGCCACCAGGAAGTCGACAAGCCATTCCCAGAATGGCGATGCCCGGTGGGGGTGAAGCGCGTTCACTCATGCGGTCAAGGTCTTTCGGGCCGGTCGGGAGCCGGCCTAGGAACGGAAAGATGGGCCCGTCACGCGGTCGAGGGCCGGCGACGGGCTCGGTGCAGAGCGGCGGGCAGTGGCGCCCCTCTGCTTCAATCAGAAGCGGGCCTTGAGGCCGACCGCGAGGACATGGCCCAGTACGCTGGCATTGACATTGCGGTTCCCCACGCCACCAGCCCCGGTGAACGTCAGGTTGGCGCGTGAACCGACCAGTAGCGTGTAGTCTGCCGTGAGTTCCACGTTGTCCGACAAGGCATACTGGAAGCCGGCGCCGACGCGCCCGGCGAAAACAGTGCTGCTACCGGTGATCGTACCGTTGATGGCAAAACCGAGCGCGCCCGGGTCGTTGTAAGTGAGGTTGGAATTGATGTTGGCGGCGCCGAGGCCGGCGCTCAGATAAGGCACGAAGTCCCCGAACTGGGAGAATTCATAATAGCCCATTGCCATCACGGAGACGGTGGTCACGCTGCCTGTCAGGGTCCCCGTAGTCTGGCCGGCGACGCCAGCAAATGCACCGGTGAACGAATCGCCGGCATTGTTGGCCACGGCGAGTTCGGCCTCGGCGCGGAAGTTCGGCGAAAGATACTTGCCGACGGCTACAGCCCCCGCGATGCCGGCCTTGAAGCGGGCGTCGCCGTTCAGATCCGGGAGGCCGCCAGCGGTGGCTGTCATGTTGATCGTGCCCGGCAGTGCCACACCGATCTTGGCAGATGCGTACCAGTTCAGCGTGGCAGCATCGTCGGCCATGTAGATGGCATCGACCTGGGGCAGCGCCTGATCGGCTGCACAAGCCGCGCTAACCCCCAATAGGGAAACCGCCAAAGCGGCAGCCATTCCTTTGAAATGCATAATAGTATCTCCAGCACGCAGTGCTCTCGGCCCCGCGCTTTGTGTTGCCCTCCCCGCTGGTCCGGAAATCGGTCGCGGGCTGTTTTTTGACCGGCGCCACATCCTCAAGCGCGCCGGATTGCCTCCCTTCGAAGTCAGCGTCGGCGCAATCGGCTTGCTGCATCGATTGGACGACCTTGAACTCCTTCGGGTGAGCGGAATTCAGCACTTTTATCTCAAAGGCACAAATAAAAAGATCACTGAGCTTTTAAAAGGTCGGCGATTGTGACCAGATTGCAGCGGTGCAAGGCCACAAACCGTTTGGCGCTCTGCCAAGGCATGGGGTACTGCCGTACTTCGCAGCGAGGAGGGCGCCGCGTTCATGGCCGACAGATTTTACTGGATTTACGAATCGCAGCGGCTCAGCAAAGGGGGCCCGCGGCTGATCTGGCTGGCGCTGATGGCCTGCCTTGCTATCATCTTCATCTTGGCGGTTCGCGACGATATCGTATCGCTATCTGGCAGGCCCGCCGCAGAACGGGACGAAATCGCGCTGGCGGGACGCATCATGTCGGCGGTGGATCCGGACGGTTCGCTCAGGCTCCAGGACATACTGGAACAGGGCGACAGCTTCTTCGGTGACATTACCAACCGCGGGGTGTCTCCTGCGCCTACGGCTGCATTCTGGCTCCGCATCGAAGTGCCCCGACTCGACCCGGGCGAGTACGGGATTTCCCTGGAGCTGACGCGGGCGCGGGACACCGATCTTTTCATACCTCGAGACGACGGCTACCGGCTGCTGCAATGGCGGCGCGGTGATTGGTCTAGCCTCACGCGCTATCCGATCTTTGCCCTTGAGGGTGAAGATATCGCCGGCAAGACACTCTACTTGCGCACCGTCACCGGCTCCTCGATGCGCGCAATGCTGCACCTGCGCCCCCTCCAGGCGCTGATAGGCGACTACAGCATGGAATCAGTCACGCTGGGCATCCTTTCCGGCGTGTTGCTGGGTCTGGCCGTCTATATCGGGGTCATGGCCGTGACTTTGCGGGACCGCTTGTTCGGATCGCTGGTTGGTGTCATCGTCGCTTTCACCTGCTACATGCTCGCCGACAGGGGCATCCTCGATACGCACATCTTGCCGGGCGCAGAGACAGTTGCCCGTCTTGTCTCCCTCAGTGCAACCATCCTCATCTATGCAGCGCTTCTGACGTTTACCCGCTACTGGCTCGACGTCCGGTCCTGGTCGAAGGGGCTAGATCGCGCTCTCAACATTGCTGCCATTGCCTTCGGGCTGCTAGCCGCCGAGACAGCCCGCGAAACACTGGTAGGTGAGCAATTCGTGCGCCTATTCTCTGCTTTCGCTGGGATGCTGGCGCTAGTGCTATGCTTGGCGGTCGCAGTGGTTGCACTCTGGCGAACGCGCACCCGGGCGATTCTATTCCTGCTGGGCTGGTCACCGGCCATCGCCACGGCGTTCCTGCGGTTGGCGCTCGACCTGTTCCCCGGCGTTGGCGCCTCGGTACTGTTCGCAAATTCACTCTATGTTGGAGCCACTGCTTCGCTGCTCTGTTATGGCGTGCTGGTCTCAGACAGCCTGCAACATCGCGAGCGCCGCCTGCGCCAGCGAGCCGAACTCATGGAGACGCGCTTCCGCAACTTTGCCGATAGCGCCGCAGATAGCTTTTGGGAAACCACGGCCCAGGGATACATCACCTACTTCGAAGGTCCACAATTTGCCGACCTTTCCCTCGAGATTGGACAGCCTCTCGTGCCGTCACTGGCCGCGGTCGCGCGCCACAGTGACTCGGCGTTGGCCCGCATTCGACGCTGCCTAGAAGAGGGGGAACCTTTCCGGGATGTGGCGCTTGCCGTGCTTGGCCAAGACGGCAAGAGCCGGGAGGTTCTGATCAGCGGCACTTTTGCACGCGATCCGCGCGGGCGGGTATCGGGCTTTGCCGGTACTCTGGTTGACGCGACTGAGCGGGATGCGCATCTGCAACAGTCGGCACGTCGTGAGAAAATGGCCGCCCTCGGACAGCTGGCGGCCTATGTCGCCCACGAGATCAATAACCTCCTGCACCCTATCATGAGTTTCTCGCGACAGGCCCGGCGCCGCGCTCAGGACGACCATGAGACCGTAAAGCTCTTGAACACGGTCGTCGAACTGTCCCAGGACATGCGCGACATGGTGGCATCCCTGCGCTCTACAACGGCGGTCGAACATGAGGACACCACCCGCCTGCCGATCAGCACCGCCTTGCGCCGAAGCCTTGACACCGTACGACCGATCCTGCCGCCTCGCATTGCGCTCAAAGCAGATGTCGCCGAGCTGGAAGGCCCAGAAATTCACGCGGGAGAGATGCTGCAGGTCATGACCAACCTGGTGGCCAATGCCATGCGCGCCATAGACAATGAGGGTGTCATCGAGGTCATCCTGGAGGGGGGCACCACCCCCCGTTTGGTTGTGCGCGACAACGGTTCAGGCATGTCCGACGATGTCGCGTCGCGCGCCTTTGAGCCGTTCTTCACCACGCGCCCGCAGAGCGGCGGCACGGGACTGGGCCTGTCCGTCGTGGCCGGGCTGCTGAAAAGTTGGGGCGCGACGGCGCGCATTGAATCCGTGTCCGGTCAGGGCACGTCCGTGGTCATCGCGTTCGCCCAAGGAGGCGCCGGCTCATGAAACATCCGCCCCGGGTCCTCGTGTGCGACGATTTCGCACCCCTGCTGGCATCTGTTGCCGGCAGCCTCCGGCATGCCGGTTTCGAAGTCGACACTTCAGCAACCGGAATTGATTCCCTCGCTCGGCTCAGGAGCGCGCCTTACGACGTGCTGGTAACTGACATCTGGATGCCCGGCATGGACGGGCTCTCGCTCATGAAGCTGCTGACGACGGAGTTTCCCCAGCTACGAGTGTTCGCGATGACGGGCGGCGGGCCGGACTTCACGGTCGAGACCGCCGTTTCACTAGCCGAGGTCTGGGGCGCTGAGCGCGTCTTCGTCAAACCTTTCGACGAGGAGCAATTGGTTCAGGCTATTCTGGATCGCTAGCTGCGCCGCTCGGGTCGCTACCTTCAGGCTGTCGCTTCTTCGATTGCAGGCGGACCAGCATGCGTTCGAGCGCCTCTGCAAGTGCGCGTTTTTGGACTCCGTCAAGGCTTGCTAGCGCCTCAACCACGGTGTTCAGGGGATCTGACAGCAGCAGTTCGCGCCCTTTGTCGGTGACATCGACACGCCGAATACGGCCGCGTCCAAGCGATCCTGCGTCCTCGAGCAGTCCCTTGGATATCAGCGTTCGCACCGTCCGGGTGGTGGGACCGGGCTCGATCCCTTGGTAGCGCGCCAGGGATATGGCGCTGCGGTGCGGGGCATCCGCTTTGGCAAAATAGCGCAAGGCGCTCCATTGCGCCGGATAGAGGTCAGCGGCGTGGTTGCTGGAGTGAATGTGCCGTGTCACCTGATCGAGCAGACCGGCCAGGGCTGCGTCGGCTTTCGATGGATGGGAAGTGCCAGACGTCAAATGGACCCTCCCAGGCTGATACGACGCCACCCGGCGCAGCGCCAGATATGGCATACGGGCCGGTGAAAGCAAGTCGGCGATCCGGTTCTGCTGGCACTCGAGCTCTGGGCACCGGCGGCCAACGAACACCGTCTCGCTCTCTAGTCGCCACAGCGATTTCCTCTGTACAAGCAGTCCCGCTCGTGGCTCAGTCGGCGTCCGGCCAGTCAGACATGTCCTTTTCGCCATATTTTGCGCTTTCATACGCTTTGCGCAGGTGCGGGACCAGCGCTACATCGACGACAATCTGCTTGTTTGCGTCCTGAAAGCTTCCATCTGGCATGCGACGATACTTCCGCCCTTCATATTCGAAAGGCCAAGGTTGGGTCCGGCGCAGATAATACGCGCCGCCCAAGAGTGCAGCGATTCCAACTATTAGTCCGACTTCCAGCATTCTCTCTCCCCACCTTTTGCGTGGGCCTCAACTGCTATTTTAGAGGCGAGCTCTTACGAGCCCCATTCTCAGGAACCGAAGCATGAAATGCTCACTGAGCATTTATGTCAAGTTGGGAAGAGGGGCAATGCTCAAGAGACGTCGAAGCCTGCTGCGCGAGCCGATCCAAGCTCAAACCTGGTGTGTCTATGGCTCCTGGTACGACGAGGTTTGCCCATACGCAGAGAGTGCGTGATGACGGAGTGGCGCGAGAGAGAAGTGGAAAGGGGCGATCCGGTGTCTCCACCCCCTCACCAAAAATTCGCGTGCTCCCAATGGTTTCGGGAGGTCCGCCAGGAGGGCGAATCCATCCCTCTTCCCAACTTAGGACCGCGTGAACCCTTTCGGGTCGGCAGGTGGGGGCGATGTCTCCGATTTCCCACGCGCTTTCAGCAATGCGACAAGCACTGTCGGCAACAGAATTCCGATGGCAAGGGGGGTGACCTTTCGACGATCGCGCGGTTCAGGAATCTCAACCGCCTCACGATCGGGTGGCCACACACGACCGACGGTGTCGGCCATACGAGCGCCTCGTTCACCGAGCGGTTCGGCCGGACCGGTGGTTGAATCCCGTGCCGTCTGATGTTCGACCTCGGAGTTGAGTTCGGCACCTAGGATGACGATTGTGGTCGAAATCCACAGCCAGATCATCAAGCCGATTACGGCGCCCAGCGAACCGTAGGCCGCGCTGTCGTCCGAGAAATTGCTGACATACCAGGAGAACACCACCGAGCCGCCGCTCAGGAGGAGAGCGGAGAACACAGAGCCTGGCGTAATCCAGCGCCATTTGGCCTGTTCCCGGCTCGGTCCCCAACGGTATAGGGCGGCCACGCCGACCCACAGCACCAGCACCATGGCGGCATAGGCCGCAAGGCGAGCTGTCCACCCCATGCCCTCGGACCATGGGGTAAAGGCGACCAGGCTTGGCACGACCAGCAATACTGCAATAACCAGCAATGCCGCGATGGCGCCAGCCAGGGCAAAGAGCAGCGCGAGTCCGTTGAAGGCAATGAACGAGCGGTTCTCCTGCTCGTGATAGGCAATGTTCATGGCTTCGAACATGGCCTTTACCCCGGCGCTGGAACCCCACAAGGCGACGCCGATGGAGAATAATAGCGATAGGCCCAATCCGCCGCGGCTCTGTTCCGCCAGGCGGGTCAACTGGTCCCGCACCACACCGAGAGCCCCGGGGGGAACCACACCCGCGAGCAGGTCGACATGGTCCAGTACGCTGGTCGCATCGTTGAATAGCCCATAGATGGAAACGAAGGCGTTGAGCGTGGGCACAAGGGCGAGAAGAATGTAGAAGCTCACTGCGGCCGAGGTGAACAACACCCGGTCCCGGCCAATGGACTGGAAGAGGCGCCAGCCAATGTCTTTCCAACCGGGTTGTGGAATCTGACCGGGCGCATCGGCGGCGCGGCCGCGCCTGGATTGGGCGGCATATCGCTCGTCAATCATGCTCATATCTGCTCCGGAACGGGCGAGGAGGCCCGGGGCCTCCTCCCGAGGCTAATGGGTGCCGGTACTGCTGCCGTCGCGGCCGGTCGGTGCCTTGTCCACCGCCTCGGCAAGATCGGCCTTGGCTCGCTCATAGGCCTCTCCCGCCTTGCCTGAGGCTTCTTCGTAGGCCTCCGAGGCCTTGTACTTGCCCTCTTCGTAGAGGTCGGCAGCGGCATCGCCGATCCTGTCCTTGACGGCATCGGCCTGCTTACCCATCACTTCATCTTCCTGGGCGGTGTGCGGCAGGCTGGAGCCCAGCGCGGCCCCCAAGGCAAAGGCCAGGGCGCCGCCGACCATGGGCTGGTCGCGGAACTGTGTCATGATCATCTGGTTAAGATGACCGGCCTGGTGCTGGATGGCACTTGCGGCCTGGCCGGCTCCGTGGCGACCGGCGCTGGCTTGGGCCGCCGCACCGTCCTTGACACCATGGGCTGCATCGCGAACCAGCCGCCAGCTATGGGAGGCCCAGCCGGCTGCCTCGTCCAGCATATTACCGGTTTCGTCGCGAAAATGCTCGATGCGCTCGCCGGCCGCATTGGTGAAACCCTTGAACCGGTTGCCGCTCTCATCGATGAAGTGCCCAGCCCGTTTGCCGCTCTCGTCAGTCAGGGCCTTGAAATTCTTGCCCGCATCGTCGGCGAAGCTGGTGAAGCTGCGGCCGCGGTCGTCCTTGGTCTGCCCGACCCTGCGGAGGCTCGTACCCGAAATCACGGTCACGGGATATTCCCCATACTCCTCCTCGTCGGCATCGGCAGTCCCATAGCCGCGGTGGCGGTTGATACTGCGGTCCCAAGCCTGATCGGCCCTGGTATCGACGGCGTGCCCGTTGGCAGGCTTTGCCATGAGCCAGGCAAGACTGACGCCGAGCAGCGCCACGGGCAGGGGATTGGAAGTGACCTGCCGCTGCAGCGTGGAGACGAACTCCCCACCACCCTTGGTGTAAGCCAGAAATTCATCGACCAGTTGCCCGGGCGAAAGCCTGTCCTGGATCTGGTCGATCGTGTCTTCCACGCGATTGCGCTGCATGTCGATCTCGTGCTGCAGATCGGCGGCGCTCTTATTATGATTGGTATCGGTAGCCATCACAGCCTCTCTTTCACGGCTTCTGCATCGCGGCCCAGCGAGGCCGTCGTACGGTTCAGGTTCAAATTGCTGGCCTTGAGCGCGGCCAGACCCCGGTTGACTGCGATCCAACCGGCAATGCCGACCACCAGCGTCACGATCAGTGCGGACAAGGCGCTGGCGAGGGTTGGGTTCAAGTTCATGCCGACCATCCAGGCCGCCAGAAGTTGAACGATGGCGCTGAGCAGGACGCCCAGCGCACCGAGCACAAGCACGCCACCGGCCGCGATCGATGCCAGCGCTGTCAGCGCCTGCGAGACCTTTTCAGAAGCCTCGGTCTTGGCCAGTTGCACCTCCTTGCGGAACAGGCTCGTCATGTCAGAGACGAGCCCGCTCAGAAGGTCCGTCAGGGGACGGCCGTCATTTGCTACGCTCATTGCATGTCTCCCCTCTCCAGGCCTGGTGTGGCGGTTGGACCGGTCGGGCGCGCGGTCGTCGGTGCGGGCGTGGCCTTGCTGGCGCGGCGATGCGCCGAGGCCAGGGCAAAGCGGCTGGCGACAAAACCGGTCAAGGCGGCAGCGCCCAAGAATGCGACGGGCTGGCTTCGGCCAAAGGATTCCGCAGCTCCCATAAGGTCATCGGTATCGCGTTGCTGGACCTCCGAGCCGACCTTGGAAAGTCCCTGCGCCAGATCCCGGGCGTAGCGGGCGATGGTTTGCTGGTCATTGCCTTCGAGCTCGTCCGCGACCCTGCGGATGGCGTCCGCAACGCCGGTGATCTGGTTGGCAGCTAGGTCTTTCTGGTCTTCGGCAAAGGATCGGGCATTGGCCGTTGCCTCGCCCATCTTGTCCTTGGCCTGCCGCCCCAATTCCTCTACGTCCTGGCGGGCCTGACTCTTGGCGGCGTCAAAATCTCTCTTCGCCTTCTGTGACAACTCGTCAATATCCCCCTTGGCCCTGTCCTGCGGCCCCCGAGAGCTGGTGCCGGGGTTACTTCCGGGCAGGTTCGAATGATCGTTGCTCATTGGTAACTCCTCAAATAATGCGGCCGCACACCCTCGTGGCCACCTAAGGGCTCAATGGTTCGCTACTGATCGAGTTCCGGGGAATATTGCGAGTTGATCCGGATCGCTATCCAGGCGCAACCAGCCCAAGATCGTGGCTAAAGGTGCGGAGAGGAGAACGAACCCAATGGGGCGAACGCGCGTTGCCGTTTGATCATTCGAATTGGCAAGGCAGGCAGCATGCACTGGAGTGAAATGTTCTTTCAAAGCCCGAGGGGGCTGGTTCGGACACTGATCGTTGGTGGTCTGGCCTACATCGCTTTGGTGCTATTCCTGCGCATTTCCGGCAAGCGCACCCTCGCCAAACTGAACGCCTTTGACCTTGTGGTTACGGTTGCCCTTGGTTCGACGCTGTCGTCGATCTTGTTGCAGGAATCCATTGCGCTGACGGAAGGGCTGGTTGCTTTGGCCCTTCTCATAGGGGCCCAGTTTCTCGTGACATTCGCTTCAGTGAGATCAAAACGCTTTGCATCCCTTGTGCGCAGCGAACCCTCGCTCCTGGCTAAAGACGGGCATTTTTGCGAAGGCAGTCTGCAGAGAGAGCGCATCACCAAGGACGAAGCCTTGTCTGTCGTACGGGCAAATGGTGGCAAAGAAATCGCCGATGTGGAGTTTCTTGTGCTGGAAAGCGATGGCACGATCAGTGTCCGCCTTAGAGACGGCAAACCCCGCGCGGTGTAATGGACCCGCAGCCGCGCGCGGAGCGGACTGACCTTCTATTCACCTAAGTTACACGTCGCACTCATAGGCAACCACCTCGGCCCCTGAACATAGTCCTCGGTGCCCTGTGGCCCCGCCATTCGGCCTTCCGACGGCGTCGCAGGTGCGGTCATCGCAATTACCCAGCTCAGGATTCACCATGACCCGAGACCTGACGAGTTCGCCGCGTCAAATACCTTCCTTTTCGTGGATTGCGGGTGCCACCCTGGTGGTCGCCGGCGTCCTCTTTCTGGCTTGGGTTGCCTGGACTGTCTCCCGGGTCATCCTGCTGCTGTTTGGTGCAGTGGTAGTCGCAAGCATCCTGCATGCAGCCGCGGCACTGCTCGAGCGCTTTTCGCCGCTCAATCGAAAATGGGCTCTGATCCTGACGGAAATGGCGGTTCTTGGTCTGGTCGGGCTTTGTTTCTACCTCATGGGAAGCCAGCTGATGGGGGCATTCTCCAACCTTACCGAACAGGTCTCGGCTGCTCTCGACATGCTCTCGGAACGCTACAATATCGATGTTGTAAGAAATCTGCGTGAGCAGGCGGAAATTGGCTGGCTCGGGAGTCTGGTCGGAATAGCGCCCAATTTGGCCGGCCTGGCCACCAGTGTGCTACTGGTTGTCGTCGGGGGCATCTTTCTGGCTGCCCAGCCAGACCTCTATCGCGACGGGGCGCTGCAACTGCTTCCGTCGATGCAACGCCCAGCTGTTAGCTCGGCCCTGTCCAAGGCAGGCAATGCCATGAGGCTCTGGCTTCTGGGCAAGTTGCTGGCGATGCTGGTGATCGGCATCGTTACCTATGTCGGATTACTGGCAGTTGGGCTGCCCTCGGCCCTGGCGCTGGCATTGATCGCAGGACTACTGGAATTCATTCCATTCATAGGGCCAATCCTGAGCTTCGCCCCAGCTGCACTGATAGCCCTCTCTCAAGGCGACGCGACGATCTGGTGGGTTACGGGGCTTTATCTGCTCATCCAGCAAGCAGAGAACAATCTCCTCATTCCGCTGATACAGCAGCGGACGGTCGAACTGCCGCCAGTCCTGGGCCTGTTCTCCATTGCCATACTCGGCTCCCTATTTGGGGCAATTGGCGTCATTTTTGCGGTACCGCTGACCGTCGTGATCATGGTCGCAGTCAAGCAGCTTTATGTCCGCGACAAACTGGGTGAGCACACGCACATTCCAGGCGAGAAGGCAGAGTCCGACTGACCGAGTGCAAGGCAATCAATATTGCTGTCATCCAGAAGCGGAGGCAAGGTGGACCATGCGCATAGCTTAAGGACTACGCTTACGCGTTGCTCTCGGTGCCCCGTCGGCAGCGTTGCATCCGCCGACACCGTCCGCGCGATCCATGGCAGGGCAGATATGAAAGTGCCACTGTTTTCGTAGCGACGATCTGCGCGGCAATGCTGTCGTGCCTGAATCGCAGATCGAGGCCGACAGGGCAGAAGCCGCGGCCAAGTTGGTCTAGGAAGTGAGGGTTCTTCGCGGCAGAGTCAGCAGGCACATGGTCTGCTGGGGGGTACTGGCAGTCGCGCGACTACCGCGACATGGTTCGGCTCAACGGCGAGCCCCGCCCGGCAGAGTTCGATGGTAGCCAACCCTTAGGTGCGCAGGCCGGATCAGATTTCTTCGCAACTATCTACGCGTTCCGGCCTTTGTTCTTCAGGAGGAAAGAGCGAAGGGCGCGATGGGACACCTTTCCACACACATGCTGATGCACCTGATGTTGATGAACGCCATGGTGCCAATTGGCGTCTATGTCCTGAAGAGGCTGGGGCGTTTGCCGCGCATCTGGAGGATCTGGCCCTGGGCCACTGCGGCCCAGCTGGCAATGCTCTGGGGTTGGCACAGCCCGGTCATTCTGAGCGCAGCCACGCAGAACTTGGGTTTGATGATGCTGATGCAGGTTAACCTGGGCGGAGCGGCGGCCCTGTTCTGGATCAGCATTGCCAGCATGCCACAGCACGAAAGCTGGCGCGCAATAATGGCGCTGTTGATCACAGGCAAGCTATTCTGCCTGCTCGGGGCGCTGCTGGTCTTTTCCCCCAACCTGCTGTTTTACGATGCAGGCGCGAACCTTATGCCGGCCGCGGGCGCGCTGGCCGATCAGCAATTGGCGGGGATCATCATGCTCGTGGCCTGTCCACTGAGTTACGTCACCGCGGGCATAATCCTGGCCAGCCGGTGGGTTCTGGCTCTGGAAGATCGCGAAGAATTCCGTGGCTGAGGAGAAGGTCGTCCGGGTCAAGCAGCTGACACGCTGGCAACGCATTGGTGTTGCCAGTCTTTTCGTGGCCGGAGCTTTCGTGCTGACAGGAGCAGCATTCATCCTCTCCGGACTCTACAATATCGGAGCCACGCGTGAGCATTGGTCCGTCACCAATTTCATAATCACTATCCTGCGCGATCGCTCCGTTGCAGTGGCCGCCGGCGGCATCGAGGTGCCCGATCTCGACGATGCGGATCTCTATGAGCTGGGAGAGCAGCATTTCCTGGGAACCTGCACGAGTTGCCACGGAACGCCGGGCGATCCGCTCAATCCCCTCTACGCGCATATGTTGCCGCAGCCACCAGACCTGACGGGTGCCTTCGAACACTATGACGCGCGCGAAGTGTTTTGGATCGTCAACCACGGGCTCAAATATACCGGCATGCCTTCCTGGCCGGCACCGCACCGGCCCGACGAGGTCTGGACGGTTGTGTCTTATCTCGAGCGGCTGAACAGGATCGGGCCGGAGAATGTCGGGGCCGAGGACAATGTCCTTGAGCGCGCGCAGAGTTTGGACACCTGCCGGCGCTGCCATGGCGGGGCCGGTGAAGGGCCGGTAAGCGATCTTGTGCCACGCCTCAATGGAATGTCGGAACATTATCTGCGCCGGGCTCTCGAAGAGTATCGGGATGGCCAGCGCGCCAGCGGCGTCATGGGCCCGATTGCCTTTGACATGAGCGATGAGGTCATTGCCGGCAGTGCAGCCAGCTATGCCGCGCTGCCACCACCTCAGGGTCGCGTCAACCCCGATGCAGACCTGACGCTGGGCCGACGGATCGCAGAAGAAGGGATAGCAGGGCAGGACGTGCCAGCTTGCCGGAGTTGCCACGGCGGCGGCAACCCGCAGGTTCCGAGGCTTGCCGGCCAGTCCGAGCGCTACATGTCGACCCAACTCAAATTGTGGCAGCACGCCGAGTATCGAGACGCTTCGCCCGAGGGGCGGCTGATGTCCATCATCGGTGGACGGCTGACCGAAGACCAGGGGCAGGCCGTCAGCGCCTACTACGCCACACTTGATGCGGAGCCGGGCCGATGAGTATGCGCTCCATGCTCGCAGGGTTGCTCTGTCTGCCTATCGTGGCGGGCTGCTCCGCGCAGCAATCGGCATTCCATCCGACCGGTCACGACGCCGAACAGATCAATGCGTTGTTCTGGATGATGACCTGGGGCGGCATTGCCATTTTTGTCCTGGTCATCGTGCTGGCATCCGTCGCCATTCTTGGATCGCAGAGCCTGCGGCAGCGTCTCGCAGGCGAGGGACTGGTCAAGTGGCTGGGTATCGCCTTTCCAGTGGTCGTGCTGACGGCGCTGCTGGTCTACGGCTTCGTTCTGCTCCAGGCAGGCTCCCAGGCGGAGGCGCGCGGCACAGCCCTGCGCATTGCGGTCAGCGGCGAGCAGTGGTGGTGGCGGGTTACCTATGAAATGGCGGATGGGCGCAGGGTGGAGTCTGCCAATGAGATCCATCTGCCGGTGGGTGAGGCAGTCACGCTGGATCTCACCACGGCCGATGTGATTCACAGTTTCTGGGCGCCAAGCTTGGCTGGCAAGCTCGACATGATCCCCGGTCGCACCAACCAGATGACGGTCACTGCCACCAAAGCGGGCATAACGCGGGGTCAGTGCGCAGAATATTGCGGCGGCGCGCATGCATTCATGGCCTTCCATGTGGTCGCGCAAACTCCGGAACTCTTCGAGGCCTGGCTGGCCCAGGAAGGTGCAGATGCCCAACCCCCAGGGGACGAGCGCCAGGAACGGGGACAGGACCTGTTTCTCAGCAGCGGCTGCGGCGGGTGTCACGCGGTGCGCGGAACAGCTGCGGACGGAACGATCGGGCCGGACCTCACCCATGTGGGCGCCAGGCATTCCCTGGCGGCGGCGACCCTGCCGAACACTGCAGAAGCCTTCGCCGCGTTCATCGTCAATAACCAGCACATTAAGCCGGAAAACCGGATGCCGCCTTACGGCATCTTTTTGGACGATCAACTGGCCGATCTGGCCAGCTACCTGGAAGGGTTGCGCTAGCCATGATCAACTTTGCCAACACGCCCGTGTGGATCAACATCCTCGTCTTTATCGGCTCCGCTGCCGCCGTCTGGATCGCGGGAACCAAGATCGCGCGCTATGCCAATGTCATCAGCGAACGCACTGGCATCGGCCAGGCCCTCATCGGCATCGTTCTGCTGGGGGGCGTGACCTCCCTGCCTGAATTGGCCGTGGCGATCACCTCCGCGGTAACCGATGCGCCGGACCTGGCCGTCAATTCCATCCTCGGCGGCATCGCCATGCAGGTGGCCATCCTGGCCATCGCGGACATGCTGATCGGGCGCGACGCACTGACCAGCGTGCTGCCCGACCCCAAGGTCATCCTTCAGGCGGGCCTCAAAATCGTGCTGCTCTCGATCGTCACGGCGTCCATCATAGTGGGCGATACGCCCGTGCTGGGCGTGGGTATCTGGATGTGGCTTTTGCTCGGGGTCACGGGTCTGAGCCTCTATATCCTGGCCAAGGTGCAGCAGGATGTCTCCTGGAAGCCAACCGATACTTCGGTTTCAGAAGAGAGCGAGCAACAGCGCGCCGACAAGGCGGCGGAAAAGGACGAGGACAAGACGCTCAAATGGGCATTATGGCGCGCCACCCTGGCCGGGGCCGTGATTGTGGTTGCCGGCTATCTGCTGTCGCGCACCGGAGACGCCTTGGCGGAGCAGAGCGGGCTGGGGGAGAGCTTCGTGGGTTCGGTTCTTGTGGCCCTTTCAACCTCGCTCCCTGAGGTCAGCACCGTCATCAGTGCGGTGCGCGCCGGGCTCTACACCATGGCGGTGTCCGACATTTTCGGCACCAATCTGTTCGACGTCTCCTTCCTGTTCATTATCGACCTGGCCGGCGGTGGGGGCGCGGTGATGAATGACACCGGACCCTATGAGGGCTTTGCCAGCATCATCGCCATAACTGTCACGGCCATCTTCGTGGTGGGCCTCGCCGAGCGCCGCAACAGGACTGTCCTGCGCATGGGATACGATTCCCTTGCGGTGCTCGGCACATATCTTTGTGGCCTCTTGGTCCTGTTTTTCCTGAGGTGATGGCATGACCGACAAGCACGTCGCACTTCCCAATCCCGATCCTCGCCCGGATGGCGAACTGGAGGAACTCGAGCGCATCTGGGCGACCCCCAAAGGATTTCGCCTGCCCACGGCCGTGAACAACACCGTCATCGGCACGCTCTATATCGGCGCTGCCTTTCTGTTCTTCGTGATGGCCGGCATCCTGGCGCTATTGATGCGCACCCAACTTGCAGTAGGCGACAACAACTTCCTCAGCCAGGATCTCTACAACCAGATCTTCACCACCCACGGCACGACGATGATGTTTCTGTTCGCGGTGCCGGCAGTGGAGGCGCTGGGCGTCTTGCTCCTGCCGCAGATGCTGGCTGCACGCGATCTGCCCTTTCCGCGCCTCAGCGCCTTCGCGATCTGGGCCTATATCATCGGCGGGCTCGTGTTCTTTTCGACCGTCTTCTACGACATGGCGCCCAAGGGCGGCTGGTTCATGTATCCGCCGCTGACGCTGACGGAGTATCAACCGGGTAACAATGCCGATTTCTGGCTCCTTGGCATTGGCTTTATCGAGATTTCAGCCATTGCCGGGGCCATCGAGATCATCGTGGGGGTGCTGCGCACCCGACCGCCCGGCATGACGCTGGCAAAGATGCCGATCTTCGCATGGGCAATGCTCATCTTTGCGGCGATGATCGTGTTCGCATTTCCTGCGGTGATCCTGGCCACCATGCTGCTGGAGATCGAGCGGGCCTTTGGCTGGCCGTTCTTCACCGCCGCCCTAGGGGGCGATGCGCTGCTGTGGCAGCACCTGTTCTGGTTCTTCGGGCATCCCGAGGTCTATATCATCTTTCTGCCGGCAGCCGGGCTGGTCTCGATGATGATCCCGACCATGGCCCAGACGCCGCTAGTCGGTTACCGGCTGATCGTGGTGGCGCTGATCGCCACCGGCTTCTTCAGCTTTGGCCTATGGGTGCACCACATGTTTACCACGGGCATTCCGGGATTGAGCCTGGCCTTCTTCTCGGCCGCGAGCATGGCAGTCGCCATCCCCTCCGGCATTCAGGTCTTCTCCTGGATCGCCACCATGGCCGCCGGGCGCAAGCGCTTCCGCATCACAGTGCCATCCCTTTTCATCCTGGGCTTTCTGTTCATCTTCGTCCTCGGTGGACTGACCGGCGTGATGGTGGCCGTTGTGCCCTTCGACTTCCAGGCCCATGACAGCTATTTCATCGTCGCCCATTTCCACTATGTGTTGGTGGGCGGCATGGTGTTCCCCCTGTTTGCCACGTTTTATTACTGGGCGCCGCTGGTGAGCTGCCGGATGCTTTCGGAGCGCCTGGGCAAGTGGGCGTTCTGGTTGATGTTCATTGGCTTCAACACCGCCTTCTTCCCCATGCATATTACCGGGCTCTCCGGCATGCCGCGCCGCGTCTGGACCTATCCGTCCAATCTGGGCTGGGACGTTCTCAACTCCATTTCCACGGCTGGCGCCTTCATCATGGCGGCCGGCGTCGGTGTGTTCATCATCGATCTCATCCGCAATTTCCGTTTCGGAGAGGGTGGTCCGGAGAATCCCTGGGGCGCCGGCACGCTCGAATTCCTCCCGAATGGCGTCTATTCCACGCGGTCGATCCCCCATGTCACGAGCCTTGAACCGCTGTGGGACCAGCCCGGGCTGGCCAGGGAGGTCGACGCTGGCCACCATTATCTGCCCAATGCCCCAACCCATCGGCGCGAGACACTGGTGACCTCGGCCGTCCAGGCCAAGCCGCAATATGTGCTGCAAATGCCCGGTCCGAGCTGGACGCATTTGGTTGCTGCCGCGGGTACTGCGGGCTTCTTCCTACTCCTCACCGTCAAGCAGGTTCCGTTGGCCTTGGCGAGCGGCATCGTGGCGATAGCCGCCTGCCTGTTCTGGACCTGGGAACTTGATCGCCCTAGCCAGGGCGATGTGGAAGTCGCCAAGGGACTGCGGCTGCCCACCTATGTAACCGGCCCGCTCTCACACAGCTGGTGGGCCATGGTTGTGCTGATGCTGGTGGGTGCCTCGCTCTATGTCAGTTACTTCTTTTCCTATCTCTATCTCTGGACGGTTTCGCCCGATGTCTGGGCGGGCGCGCCCGCGCCGCCCAGCCCGATCTATCCGGTGCTGTCGGCGGCCATGCTGGCCGTGGGTGCCGGCTGCATGATGTGGTGCGGTCGCATCCTGCCGGAAAGCGAGCGCAGGCATTGGGGCGGCATGGGCCTGCTGGTGCTGGCGACTGCGCTGATGGCCGGGGCCGTTGTCCTGGAAATCTGGGGGCACTGGCAAACCGGCCTGCGACCGACTGACTCGTCCTATGGCGCAATGGTCTACATGGCCTCGGTGCTGGAGGGGCAGATCGCCTTCGCCGTCATCATCATGTGCCTGTTCGCGGTGGCGCGTCTTTCCACCAAACAAATCACCGGCCAGCGGCGCGTGACCTTCGATAACGCGGCTCTTCTATATTACTATGCCGTGGGGCAGGGCCTGTTCGGACTGCTGCTGATCCACGGCTTTCCCCGGCAACTGGGATAAATCCGATGGATGATAGACATTCTCCCCGGCAGATGATCGGCACTTACGTCTTTCTGATCACCGGCCCCATCCTATGGGCAATCAACCTGACATTGATCTATGGCGCTCAGTCCTCGCTATGCGCCTTTGCTGCATGGCCTGCGGGGACGATCAAGGTGCTGGTGGGCGCCATCAGTATCCTTCTCGTGGGATGTGCGGGGGCGGCGATGCTGTGGCCCGAAATTGTGCTCCGTGCGCTGGCCGCCACGTCGCCTCCAGAAGACCAATGGCCCTTCCTCAAAGGGGCAATGCGGCTGCTGACCGGTTTGTCGGCGCTCGCCATGACATATTTTGCACTGGCGGCACTTTTCGTATCCGGTTGCGACGCCCTCCGTTGACGACAGATTCGTCGCTTCAACTATGCTCAGCTTCCAATTGAACGCGATCGCTTTGGCCTAACCCTCGTGGGGGACACTCAGGGAACATTCGCCAATAGTTCGGTGACCGCTCTCCTCCCGCACCTCGTCGAGGTACCTCTCGAGTTTCAGCGCATCGCGCTACAAGGCCACCACGTCAAACCGACTTGGGATAGTGTCCTGTAGTTCATTACCGCCGAAACCTTCGACGCGGACGTCCTAACTACATACTTGGGGACCGAAAAGGCTAAAGCCACGCTTGCACAGCAGCCGATCCCCGCGGGGGACTCTGCCCTGCGCCTACGTCAATTCGTCGTGGGTAACGACGCTTTCGACCTCGATACTAATCGCACCTACGTCAAGCAGTTGCCGAACCACGCAAGGGCTTCCAGAGTGTGGACGCTAGAAAAACCAAGGTCGTCATCGAAGAGCGGAAGGTCCCATTCAACCCGGCCATCGATCGATCTGTCATCTGGATCTGGCCAGGCCGGCTGCGGACTGGACCATGAGTGCTGCTCAGACCACCTTGGGTAGCCCTGAACTAAGCCAGCACCTTCCAAGCCCACCAAGCACTCAGGGCAGCGCCAAGCACCCAGATGAACACCACGACGGCCAGCCCCACCCGGCTAATAGGTTTGCCCTCTCGCTTGCTTGCTTCAAGCCGGAAATCGCTCATGAGTGGTACGGGGATAAGCTTGACCGCCAGCAAAATGCCGAGCGGAACGATCAAGAGGTCGTCAAGGTAGCCCAGGACCGGGACAAAGTCGGGGATGAGGTCAACAGGCGACAGTGCATAGGCGGCGACACACGCCGCAGCGACCTTGGCGATAACTGGCGTGCGCAGATCTCTTGCCGCAATCCACAGTGCGACGACGTCACGCTTGACACCTCGGGCCCAACTCTTTGCTCGACCAATAAAGCTGCTCATGCTTGCATTCTAGCAGAAGACCCACGACCGCAAGGCAGGGACGAATTTTCCACGGGAAAGCAATATAGCATGGACAGATGAGGCCGCGCCGCGAAGAATCGCAGGGCTTGGCAATGGCTCCGCTTGCCCTCAGAACGCGTATCGCGCTCACGCTGCGGGACACACTCCGGCATATCCTTCTGATCCCGGTCGAATGCCCGATTGGAAAACAAAGGCCCCTAGCTCACAGACCGCGGGGGGCAAGCGTCTGAAAGCCAGGGGTTCCTTGAAGGTCAACCGGTTCAATGGACCGTCAACGCTACAATCATAGCACTGACCGGCTGATGGATCAGTTGGTTTGGCTGTAAGGTTTTCGTCAGCTTGAAGCGGGTAAGATGGTGAGCCATGTTTATTCGTCTCTTGCTCGCATTACTGCTGATGGCCGCCTTAGTTGCGCCAAGCGCTGCTCAGGGCAAAGGACAGGGTGGCAGCAGCGCACAAAGAGCCGGCGCCGCCGTGAACTCACAGAGCGGTGGCGGTGGCGAAGGAGCGCCGAGCCGTAACGGCGATGCGCACGGCCCCCCGGATAGGGCCGCAGATAACAGTCATCAGAGCAATCGCAATTCCAACCATGGCGGCGCCACCTCCTCAGGCAACGACAGCGCAGCGGATGCTGACAACGACGGTGGTGGCGAGAAGGCACATGGAGGCAGCACCCCCCTCTCCGGCGCCGTCTCCTTGAACACGGACGAGGCGCTGGTTTTGGTGCAAACACATCAAGCTTTGCCCCTCTCCGAACTGACCGAAATCGTCCACCAGCGTTCCGGGGCAGAGATGGTCGACGCAGAGCTCCTCAAGGTGGGCCAGATACTGGTCTACGCCATCAAGGTGATTGATCAGGCCGAACGCCTCTCGGTCCAATATTACTATGCACGCTCCGGGCGCTATATAGGGAGCGAGTGATGCGCATTCTTGTGTGCGAAGACGACGATCAAATTGCCGAGACATTGACGATCGCATTGAGCAAGTCAGGTTTTGGTGTCGAGCGCGAGAAGGAGGGGGAAGGCGCCCTGTTCCGCGGTGAGACGGAAAACTTCGACGCTGTCGTGCTTGACCTGGGACTTCCCCAAATGGACGGTCTCACCGTCTTAAAACGGTGGCGAAGGGCCAAGCGTCTGATGCCGGTGCTCATCCTCACTGCCCGAGGCCAATGGGAGGAGCGCGTAGAAGGCATCGAAGCAGGCGCTGACGACTATGTGGTCAAACCCTTTCATATCATGGAGATCGTTGCACGGCTGCGGGCATTGATCAGACGCAGCGGTGGACTGGCCTCTTCGAGGGAAGAATTCGGACCTTACGAGCTCGACACTCGCACCATGCAGGTGACGAAAGACGGCCTACCGCTGGACCTCAGCCCGCAGGAGTTCAAGCTCGTTTCATACCTGTTGCACAATCGCGGTCGCGTCGTGACGCAACTTGAAATCACTGAGCACCTGTACCGCCAGGACTACGAGCGGGACTCCAATGCCGTGGAGGTTCTGGTTGCAAGGGTTCGGAAGCGCCTTGGACGCGATGTTGTCAAAACACGCCGCGGCTTTGGCTATACGTTGGGCGACGGCTTTTGAAGCTTCATTCGATCAAACTTCGCTTGATGGCCCTGTCTGCCATCTGGGTGATCGGATCGCTCGCTGCGTCAGCCATCGTATTGCAGTATCTGTTTGTCTCGAGCCTTGAACGCGACGTACGCCAGGACCTTGAGGCTGCCCTGACCCGTCTTGTTGCCCTGCTCGACGAGGACGCGCCGCAGAACGGCCTCTCCGGTCCGCTGCCCGATCCCCGATACGAAACACCGCTCGGCGGGCGCTATTGGCAAATAGAGGTGCCGGAGAATCAGGCTTTGCTCCGCTCGCGCTCACTATGGGACACGGTTCTTCCCGTCACCTCCAACCAAGCTACGACGGGTCATTTCGAGCACGGGGACGAGTGGCACATCATCTATGTGGCCCGGACAATCGCAACCGGTGGGCAGTCCGTGCGACTGACTGTCGGTGAAGATCATGGTCCAATACACGAAGCAGCCAGACTGTTCCTGTGGGACACCGCGCGACTGTTCGCGCTTTTGGGCGCCTTTATTCTTATCGCCGCTTGGTTCCAGCTTCGCCTTGGTCTCGTCCCGCTCGACAAGTTAAGGACGGCCGTGGACGCGGTGAGGCAAGGGCAAAATTCTCGCCTCTTGGGCCGGTTTCCCACCGAAGTGCGGCCGCTGGCGAACGAAGTGAATGCTCTCCTTGAGGAACGTGAGGCCAATATGGAAAGGGCGCGTCAGCGCGCTTCCGACCTTGCCCATGGCCTCAAGACTCCGCTGGCGGCGCTGCACGGTATCGCGGTCCGCGTGCGCGAGAAGGGTAACGAAAGGGACGCCGATCTGATCGATGATCTGGCTTTTGAAATGTCAAAGCGCGTGGACTATCAGATGCGCCTGACGACCTTGCGCCTGCGCAAGAGCGAACACCGCGAAAGCACGTCGCTCAACAACGCCGTACTACGGACAATTGCGGTGCTCAAGAAAACCGGAAGAGGCGAAGCACTGCACTGGCTGGCAGATCTGTCCCAGGACCACCAGGTCGACATTCACCGACAGGACCTGATGGAACTGATCGGCATCACTCTTGAAAATGCCGCCAAATGGGCTTCGACACGGGTCACCGTTCGCAGCACAGTCATTGGCGCCAACGCCACGATCGAAATTTCGGATGACGGTCCCGGCGTTCCCGAAGAGCGACTTCCTCAACTGGGCCGGCGCGGCCAGCGGCTGGACGAGGCCACTTCAGGCAGCGGCTTAGGCTTGGCTATCGCAAGTGAGATTCTTGCACTCAACTCTGGACGCATCGAGTTCCGACGCGGCGACACGGGGGGACTCGTCGTTGCACTCACTTTGCCGCTTGCGCCTCATTAGCGGCGCGGTGGTCTTCCTGGGAGAACTGTTCGTCACGTGTGGGGAACAGCAAGGCGATCCCAGCAGTGCAACCGAGCAGCCAGAAACCAGCGAAAATCAGTAGCGAGAGCATTTGTTTCCTCCAATCTATGGAGGGCCCCGGCTGCGGGAGCGGGGCCCTCAATGGCTAGTCGCTAGTTTCGCTCTCAGCATCAGCATTCTTCTTCATCTGCCCAGGTGCATGGTCCTTGGCATCACCCTCCTGCTGACCCGGTGCGAAATCCTTTGCCGGACCATCTTGCTGACCGGGAGCGAATTCACGGGCGCTGTTTGTGCCGACACCATCGTCCGCTTCGCCGCTCTCGATGGCAGCAAGCAGTTCCGTGGTCGCGGCGATGGCCACACAGCTGTCTTCCAAGCTGGCAAGCTCCACGCCGCAGACTGCGGCCGCCAAGTCGGCAGAGACCTCAATGGTCTCGGGAACGTCCTCGATGTCGACATTGAGCTGGGTCGCCAGATCCGCGTTAATCCCGGACAAATCCACCGTAACAAGCCCGTCCTGGGCAAGTGCCAGGGTTGAGGTGGACATCAAAGCGGCGAAGGCAAATAGAGAAAGTGTGCGCATTGGTTTGTTCCTTTGTTGCTAGCCCCACTCACAAACGGCAGCGAGCCCCAAAGGTTGCAGCTAAGCCATTGATCTATATATTATATCTTCCCATCGCAGGCTGTAATCTTATCGTCAGCTAAGGGGTCCAGCTCACGCCCACGGCTCTCGGACGACGGGGGAAAGATGGTCATCTGATCCCGGGCGTGTTGCCGATCGGCAGGTTCCGGTACCGCCTAATCTGTTTGCAGCATGCGTTCAGCATCAGCATCCGTCGCGAGAACGCGTTCAACTGTTCAAGAAGTGTGAATGGCACCGAGTCCACTGCGATGTGGGAGATGATGGCTCTTCAGTTCCGGCCCCTCGGTCTGGAAGGAACAAGCTCGAGGTGTGGAGTCGGAACCGCGCCTGCCGACTCAGTTTGCGGCCCTCGGCCGCGAACCTGGTCTGTCAGGTCATATTCGACCCCGACCGCGCCATGGGGTGAAGACTGCGCCTTCGACACCAACGCGCGGCATAAGCCGCGACTGGACCATTACGGCGTTGCGCATCCGTCAGGGACGCCCGTGCCCGTTGCCGCCCTGCCCGGCCGACTGACGATTATCGACGCCGCTGTTTTGACTTGCAGCCGCACCTGCACCAGCTGCCGCCGCGTCGCTTCTGTTGTTGGCGCCCGCCGCGCTCCGCTCTGAGCGATTTTCTTGCGCAGCATTGACATTGGCAGGGTTGTCGATGCCATTGCCCCGCGCGCTCTCCGGCAATTCCCGATTGGCCTGGCGCTCAAGTGCCATTTCTCTGGCAGAGGCCGCAACGGCCCTTCCATCCACCATGTAAACGACGTCGTCTGCCCCGTCCCCGGAAACCTTTACTGGTCGCAATTGGCTGGCCGCCGCACTCTGACCCGGTTGAACATCCACCGTCGTATTGGTCACAAAGTCGCGCACCTCGACCACGCCTTCATCCACATCGACCTGCGTCAAACCATTGCGGTAGGTCACGGTGAACTGGGTCCCTTTGACAATAGCGGCCAATACCGGTGTCTGTACCGAGAAGTGCTGCACGTTGCGCTTTTCGGCTTCGACACTCACGGTGCCCCAGACCTGGACGATCCGCGTCATCCTGAGCTACTCCCCAATCGTTGGACAGCTTTTGGCGTAAATTAAGCTACTCGTTGCACCTGCTGGTCGGGTTGGTTTTGGTCAATGCGCTGCCAATAGATCACGGCAGGCGGTTTTCCGCCAAGGGCGGAATGAGGGCGTCGGTTATTATAGAAGTCCACCCATTCGCGGACGCCGGCGCGGGCCTGTGACCCGGTCTCCCAGGCGTGCAGGTAGACGCATTCGTATTTGAGGGTTCTCCAGAGCCGCTCGACAAAGATGTTGTCGAGGAACCGGCCCTTGCCATCCATGGAGATGCGCACCCCCATTCGTCGCAACCGATCGGTCCAGGCAAAGGACGTGAACTGGCTCCCCTGATCGGTGTTCATGATCTCGGGCGGACCGAACTTGTGGACCGCCTCGTTCAACGCCTCGATGCAGAAGTCTGCCTCCAGCGTGTTCGAGATGCGCCATGCCAAGACCTTGCGGGTGTGCCAGTCCATGATGGCCACCAGGTAGAGAAAGCCCCGGCGCATCGGTAAATACGTGATATCCGCAGCCCAGGCCTGGTTCGGGCGCTCCACCCTCAACCCCTTCAGAAGATAGGGCCAGATCTTGTGCCCCTTGGCTGGTCTCGAGGTATTGGGCTTCTGATAAATCGGCATCAGGCCCATGAGCCGCATCAGCCGACGCACGCGCTTCTCGTTTATCACGTGACCTTCATTGCGCAGGTGCCAGGTCATCTGCCGGACTCCGAAGAAGGGCGTTTCCAGGAATTGCCCATCGATCCTGCGCATCAGGGCAAGGTTGATCTCGGTCTCGCCTTTCGGCGTGTAGTAGAACGAAGAGCGCGCGATCGACAGCAGCGTGCACTGTTTGCCAATTGAGAGCACGGGGTGATCAGGTTCTATCATCCCTCGCCTCACTTCCCGCCCCAAGGCTTGAGCTTTCTGGACAAAAAATCGTTGGCGACGGCCAGCTCTCCGATCTTGGCATGCAGATCCTTGACCTGTTCATCGTCAATCTCAGGCCTTTTGCGCCCGCCGCGCTCGAACACACCCGATGCCCCTTCGAGCAACGCCCGTTTCCATTGGTGGATCATCGTGGGGTGAATTCCGAACCGGCTCGCCAATTCCGATACCGTCTCTTCGCCCTTCAATGCTTCCAGGGCGACCTTCGCCTTGAACTCGGGCGAATGCTGCTTGCGTTTCGACATCTCTGATCTCCATCGTCGAAGACCAGCAGACAACAATTCCTAGCTTACGTCAGCGTCCCATTTTCGGGGAGTAGCTCATCCGCCGCGTCTCGGCCTGATGGATGACGATTTCGGTATTGCCGCCAAGCGAGATGGTTTCTTCGCCCCGTTGGAGCTCCACCCGGCCGCCGCCTTCGGTGCGAATTTTTGACGCGTCCGGGACACTGTCTCCGCGAGCCAATGGGGACCAGGAACCATTGGCGAACTTTTCCACGTTGCCGTGCAGGCGAGCGGCGACCCAATCCTCGGCCATTGCCGGCAGGACCGTGGAGACCAAGAGTCCAGCAAAAAGAGCGGCGGCGATTTTGTGCACGGGTTCCTCCCCACTAGGTAAAACCGCATACAGCCAGCGCCCTTGAACCTTTCCAGAGTGTTTATGACGAGGGAGTGAGCTCGGAACGTTGGGAACGTCACCGACAAAGTCCTCACGGTTTCTATTGAATTTGCAGAAAATGCTCCGCGCAATGGAAGCTCCGGCAGCTCGCAACGAGTGCCGGGGCGATGACTGAAGATGGGGGCAATCTGCAGCGTCCGAACATAACTGTTTATCTGACCCTGCAGTTCCGCGGGATGTGGAGGCTACTTCTTGCCGTTTCCATGTCCGCTACCATGGCTCCCGCCATCGCTGTCATTGTCACCGTGTCGGGAGTGTGCCTCCTCGACAGCGCCACCACTGCGCTCATTGGCGTGGGCTAGAGCGGCTTCCCGATTGCTGCCTGGCAGCTTCGCCGCAGCTGAAACCGAATTGCCGCCGGCAGCATCGTCATCTGCCTCGCCCACGTCCTCAACCTCCTCTTCGACTTCGCATCCGTCGACCGGCTCAATGCCAAACGCCTCGAAAAGAGTGGTCGGCTCGCATTCAACCGGCGTTTCAACCTCCTGAGCGATTGTGGTGGTGGATGCCAGTCCCAGCAGAGCGAGAGCGACGATGGAAATGCGGATCACGATAACCTCCGAATTGGACGGCCCGAACTTGACCAACACCCCCTAACAGTTCACCAGAAAGCTTGTTCAAATGCTGACAAACTGCGATGAAACCCCCTGGGTCGAGGGGAGCACAGCACTGGCCCTTAGCCGGATCGGACCATCCTCCCCGGCCTCAGCGCTGCACTCTTCTCCAAGACTGACAGGGTCCACCTGACAGCATGCTTACAGGTCATGCCTTGCGCTTCGCTGGTCCTTCTGGCGCAGCTTGGAGCGAATGCGGCAGTCGAGACCGGAGCGATACGCGAATCTGCGCCGACGAAATCAGAACCTCCCACCTGCAGTTTCCGATCATGAACGTGCTCTGGAAATCGTGCCGCTTCTCACGTCCTTCATGGATGGTTTCAATCGGCAATGAACGGTGCGTGGAGACCGTGCCGACATGTCTTATTGAAATGACATGCCCATAGCGTCTCAATATGCTCTGTTCAATCGCTGCCCGATCCATGGCATCAGCGATGACAGTCAATTGCCCCAAAATAAGAGGTTCAAGCTGCCGCCACGTAACCGAAAGGTGGCGACGATGACGCACAGCGTATTTCGTGAGATTACATGCCCGACTTGTGGGGCCGCAAATGCCGTTCACACGGCCAATCTTCCTGAAGGCACGCCTCTTCACTGTTCGAAATGCCTTTTGCCGCTGGCGTTTTGGGGAACTTGCGAAGGAAAAAGCGCTTTCCTGACATCACCGGTACAACAGCGGTTGGCGAGACCCGAGGCGAATTGGCCAAAGTCTTTGCTCCGACTAATTTCTCAGACTGCAAATATCGTCGCACGGCCATTCTGGTCGACTGCCCGACGCTGGTGACCCGTGCAGGGCCCCTGTCGTCGGTCCGGAGCGGCGAGCTAATGATCCTTCCGGCACCGGAAACGGCACTTCTCACCGCCTTCGATACCTCGTTCAACGCATGAGCAAGGCCGCCGGATCGCCATCGACGGGATGACGCGTCGACCTACGTCTTCTGGTACGGGGCCGCGCTGGTCTCGTCATTCTGCTGCCAATTGTGGGGCGCGACGAAATCGCTCGGGACTGATGGTCGAACGTGCGCAGTTGAATGATATCGCGGAGCAGTTTCTGGCCGTGGCGCTGCAGTGGCGCCTTCCAAACTCCTGGCGATAGAGGTCCGGACCTGGGCAAGCGCAGAACAGTTGGAAGGGTCTCGTTTCGGGCAGATGCAGACGGACCGCCTTTCGGGGGGTGGGGGGACAGGTCGGCCGAAAGGCAAAAAGGGGCGTGGCCGACCGGCCGGTTCCATCTTGAGAGGAGACAGCAGCAAGCCACCCCAACGTCGCACGACACGGGCGCCAACCTTGCCGCCACTACCTGACAAGAGGAAGGTGTAGCGGCATGGCCTTCAACAATCGAGGTCGGTGATGCCCAAAGGACATGTGTTTATCGGAGCAAGCGTGGATGGTTTTATCGCACGACAGGGTGGCGATATCTCTTGGCTCACCCAATTCTCGAACCTTGGTGAAGACCACGGGTATGATGCTCACATGGCCAGGGTTGACGGCATCATCATGGGGCGCGGAACATTCGAGGCCGTCAAAGACATCGAGCCATGGTTCTACGAAAAGACGGTGCTGGTGCTGAGCCGCACACTGGCGAGTTCTGATGTTCCACGATCGCTTCGAAGCAGGGTGGAAATCGTCAATGCTTCGCCTAACGAAGCGATGATGATCGCCGAGGAGCGTGGTTGGCGTGGCGTCTATATCGACGGCGGCGCCGTTATCCAGTCTTTCCTTCGCGCCGGTCTGATCGAGGACATGATAATCAGCCGCGTCCCTGTACTGATCGGACAAGGGTTACCCTTATTTGGCGCTCTCGACGCTGATGTCGGACTCGAGCATCTCGGAACCACGATCTTCCCGTCTGGACTGGTGCAGTCGCATTATCGAGTCAAGAGATGACTAAGGACCTAGCGGCGCGAGAAAGCGGCAAATGGAAGCAGCACGAGCCGTCCAGCAACTATTCACCGGTCAGGTATGTAGACGACGCGCCTTATGGTCGTAGCAGCTCAAACATTGCCTCTGGCACGGCAGGCCAGAGGTCTGATTGTCTAGATTCTCACCTCAAGAGCGCTAGGCGGCTTACCCCCAATTCAGCGCCCCTAATAATGCGGATCGGCGGCTTTTAGGACGTCACGAAAGCTCACTGAATGTCTGGAACGGGGCGCGTTTCGGAAGGACTGCTCCAGGTGGGGTAGTCGGTTTGTCACCGTGAAAACTATCCTTTGCGGGACGCTGTAATCAAGTTCGCGGCGGCCATAAGCTATATGCTCACTAGATCTCGCACGGATTCATTTGTACCTATCGGCCTTTGGTAGCGAGAGTGCCTGCGGCGCTCTCGCTCCTCTTGTGCATTACGTATTTGTATTTTCTCATTTCTCATTTTCTATCTCCATAGAACAAGACTGCTTCTCATTTTGAGAGGCAGTTTGGGTAGGCTCAGCTTTGGCGCTGGCTACTAGCCGTCCTCGCTTCGCGAGCGACGCCTTTGCGGTTCCAGAGACTATGGCCGCCAAAATTCGTCAGGCGGTATAAAGTTCTCATAGTTTAGACTATCTGTGATTGACTTTCCAATATATCTTGCTACGCCAATTTCATTAAAAACAGGCTTGACATCAATGTCCCCGGAGGCAACCAGATATTTCCAGATGCCTTCCGCGCGGTTATCGAATATTTTGGCTTGGCGTTCTCTTTCTGCCTGATCCACATTGAAGAAGTGCACCAAACCATGGAAGTGCGGATTGGTGCGTGGCAACTCCATCATGTACATATTGAACATGCGATAGTCGTGAAGCTTGGCCCAATTTCGGCCAATAAGGCATCGGTTCATTCGCCCGTCCCACTCTTTGAGCTTATCCCTTCGGCTCGCAATTTCCGACTCTGTTACATCTCCCAGACGATTCAGTTTCGCCGGCTCATTGAACGATAAGGTGATGTATCTGTCCCATTGCCGCTCGATCGTCCATCGTAGCCATGCGTCTTTAGTGGCCGCAGGATCGATGAGAGCTGGGCGACGATGTTCTATTCGCTTCATTCGCCTGCTCTGTGGTTGAAGGTACACAAGCTGGTGTCTGAGGCACGAAAACCGCGTTCACTAGAGTTTGGAATAGAGAAGTATTGTTGGTTCGGCATGGGTCTCGCTCGGTTTGAAATGGCCCTATAGCGATCCAGAAAAAGGGATGCCTTTGTTGTCAGCACTTTTTTCGATCAAGGAGGGCTGCGGGAGCCAAGAACTGCTTTGAGGGCCTTACGGGCAAGGGCCGAAGCGGATGCTGGTGAGGTGAACCACCCGGCTCCTGTCCACCTCCGTCGAAGGCACCTAGAGCAGACCGAACCTTCCGCGCTTAGGCCGAGGTAGGAAAAGGCCACTGCGTAATCGCTGGCGCGCTCTTTCTTGTTTGCCGGAGTGGAGCGCACCCCATTTTGACCGGACAGCCGGCATAGCCGATAAGGCATAGGCATGCGCCTATGAGTACGACTATGTCCAAGAGTTCTGACGAGCCGTTTCGACGGGTCGAAGTCATCACCTCCGTGCAGCGCCGCCGGCGCTGGTCAGTGGCCGAGAAGGTTCGGTTGGTGGAGGAAGCCATGCAGCCGGGTATGAGCGTTTCCTACGTGGCACGCCGCGCCGGCATTTCTCCCTCCCAGCTCTTCGCCTGGAAGCGCCGCATGCTTGAGGGCGGTCACGCAGCCGTTCAGGCCGATGAAGATGTTGTTGGCGCCTCCCAGGTGCGCGATCTGGAAAAGCGCGTGCGTGACCTCGAGCGCATGCTCGGCAAGAAGACCATGGAAGCCGAGATCTTGAGGGAGGCCCTGGATCTCGCCCGCCCAAAAAAACGGACCTCGCCCTTGCTGTCGTGGAGCAATCCCGAGGACGATACCCAATGAGCGTTATTGCCCGCACTCTGGGCGTCTCCAGGTCCAACCTCATCGAGCGCGCCAGCAAGCCATCCAAGCCGCGCGGACCTTATCGGAAGGCCGATGATGTGGCTCTTCTTGCCGAACTGCGCCCGATCATCGACCAGCGACCCACCTATGGCTATCGCCGCGTGACGGCATTGCTCAACAGGCAGCGGCGCAAGGAGGGCAAGCTCACCGTCAACACCAAGCGTGTCCTCAGGGTCATGCAGCAGAACGGGCTTACCCTTCAAAAGCATACCGCTCTGCGGCCCACGCGGACCCACGACGGCGTCGTCGTTGCCCTGCGATCCAACATCCGCTGGTGCTCCGATCATCTGGAGATCCATGCCCGCAATGACGAGGTGGTGCGCATCGTCTTCGTCATCGACGCCTGTGACCGGGAGATTATCGCCTGGTCGGCGGTCGCCAATGCTGGCATCTCCGGCGAGATGGTCTGTGATCTGATGATCGCTGCCGTCGAACGCCGCTTCCAGGCCCTCAGGGTCCCGCACCGGCTCGAATGGCTCTCGGACAATGGCAGCGCCTATATCGCCAGGCAGACCGCGCAAGTGGCCGCCGCTCTGGGCATCGAGCTGCTCTTCACCCCGGTTCGAAGCCCGCAGAGCAACGGCATGTCAGAAGCCTTCGTCAAAACTCTGAAAAGGGACTACGCCTCAACCGTCATCCTTCCAGACGCCGAGACCATCCTGGCCTTGCTGCCCGAATGGATCGACGATTACTGTGAGGTCCACCCGCACTCCGGGCTCAAGTATCGCTCACCACGCGAGTTCCTGCGCCTCAGTGCCTAAACCCAACCGCCAGCTGTCCGGCGAAATGGGGTCCACTCCACGGAGGACGCGGAGCGTGTTCGTTCCCGTCCTCATTTCCATATATGTATCTATTATTCTAGATGATTATACATTTTAGGAAATGCGGACGTTTGTGACCGGTTTGGCCTGACGTTCTCCGGACCGCGGCGCTCTCGATTTCCTGGAACACTCGCCTAGCCCGTTGAAGGCGTGTCCGTGTGCACGGTTCGGCCCAGAAGTTCGGCCCTTGGTGAGAGGCAAAATTAGGGTCTTTAATCCACAGCGCCGGCTTTGTCGCCGCCCGCACAAGCACCGAACAGCATGTCGCCGAGTACTGGCACAACGTCCTTGGTCTCGGCCTGCTATCCATCCAGCGCGATGAAATGGGCCGTCTTCGGATCTGGCAGTTCTCCAGTCAGAAAGTGGTTAGCCCCAGGTTGAAAAGTACCAGCCACATCTGCGGCCAAAATTGTCGCTGCTTTGACATCAATCCTGTCGAGGCCCGGCCTTACTGTCTGAGGATCAACACGGGCGCTCCCTGGCTGGATGTTCAACAGTCTGACGCATGTTTTGTCGTCGCATGTAGCAACAGCGCTCAGCGAGCTTCTAAACAGTCGGGCCGAGTGTAGGCGTCGGCCTGATTTGCAGAAAGCTGTAGTTGCTGGTTTCCAGAAAAACGCAATTCCCGCCAATCTTGCCAACTTGGTGTTAGCATCACCGCAAGTATAGATGCGGTGATGCTTCAAAATAGCCTATGTCGACCTGCCTCTTCCCGTTTCGCAGGCGGATGTCACGACTTATCACCGCATGCCAGTTTGCGGTGGTGTTTACACCAAGTTGACAGACCACCGCATGCCGGATGCGGTGGTGTTTACATTAAGTTGTTACTGGATTGTCGTCCAACACTCGCACGTGCCCAGAAGCGCCCACCAAATGGTGAGCCCGACGTCGTGGCCTTTCCTGGCCCCGTATGGCAAGGAACTTTGCTAGCGTTGGCCAAAGATCCATCATCACTACTCCGAGAGTACCCATCCAAACACTGTGCGTAAGAAGACGTTTAATCCGGATGAGGAGGATAGGTCGCCGGATATGCCTCGGCACCCCAAGGCACTGCCTACTGGCTAAGTGGATTTTCTAGGACTTCGCTTCATTTGCGCGTGATTCCAAAGGCATGTGACTGGCGGTACCGAGGGAGTGAGCCATTCCCCGGTTTCAACCCGGTGAGAATTGGCGACGGTTTGGCGAGAGGCGCTAACCCAACAGCAAAAGCCGCGCTCCACTTTCGTGTTAAGCGCGAGTGGGGGAATCGGTTTGCATTTCCGCTCTAAGCCATTGATCTGCAATGCGTCGCTATGGCTCTGGTTTGCGGAAAGAAGTTTATAAATCAACGGCTTGCACCAGACTACGAATCTGGGGGTCAGGAGTTCGAATCTCTTCGGGCGCGCCATTATGCTATCTCGCTAGCATTCCTGGGGGCAGAGCCTCGCATGCCGGAAGTGAGCTGACGGCCAGGCCAACGACGCGCGCCAAATCAGACATTCGGCAATCCGTCACAGTTTCGCGAAAGCGGACCGTGCCGCTGATCGAATCCAGTGTCCTTTCTTGCCAAACACGCTTACGCGCGCAGTCTGGCAGCATCCTTCGATGGCGGCAGCCCGAATTGCCGGGCGTATTCGCGGCTGAATTGCGTCGGGCTATTGTAGCCGATCTCGAACGCAATGGAGGTGGCGCTGCCTTCGCCGGCGATCAATCGAGATCGCGCGTGTAGCAACCGCACCTGCTTCTGGTATTGCAGCGGGCTAAGCGCTGTTACCGCCTTGAAGTGACGATGGAATGCGGAAACACTGAGTGCTGACATTTCCGCCAGTGCTTCCACACGCAGCGGTCTTGCGAAGTTCTGTCTGATCCACTGGATGGCGATACCGATCCGGGAAAGTGCGGTGTTGGGCGTCGCTATGTCCCGCAGCATCCAACTCAATGGGCCCTGCAGAACGCGAAAGAGGATTTCGCGCTCATAGGAAGGCGCCAAGGCGGCGATCTCGTTTGGACGGTCCATCAACCGCAGCATGCGCAGCCAGGCATCGAGCAACTCGGACCCTACAGGTGCCACCGAAAAGCCGGGGGTGTAGAGCTCGCCGCCGACAGGTTTGGGAAGGTCCGCCAAAAGGTCTGCAACGATCGCCGGCTCGAGATTCAGGCTGATGGCGAGGTAGGGTTCTCCATCATCTGACGGATGCACGGAGCCGACCGCCGGCAGATCGACCGACATCACGAAATACGTCGCAGGATCGTAGCGAAGCGTGCGGTCGCCAACCGTCATCGTCTTCGACCCCGCCAGGATCAGATTGACCATGGGATCATAGACAGCGGCCAGTTGGTGTTCAGGGATCTCTCCCTGCACCATCGCGACGCGCGGTATGCCGGTTTCCGTGCGGCGGTTTTCGGCCCGTGACGCCAATTGCCGTAATTCTCGAAGCTGCATGTTCATGAAGTGGCTCGTTTCACACCGGCGCGCCCCGGGCCCAAGCGAAAAGCAGAAATAGGCAAGTTTCAGAGAGAATCGGGAGAGCGCTGCACGGGGCATGGCGGCTATCTGGTGATCCTAGATCGAAGGAGCACCAAGTGAGTATCGTCATCATAACAGGCGGGAGCCGCGGCATCGGCGCCAGCATCGCAGTCCAATGCGCAAGGCGCGGTATGGGCGTCATCCTCACCTACAACAGCAATAGGCAGGCTGCAGAAGAGGTCGTCAACACGATCGAGGCTGCCGACGGCAAGGCCGTGGCTATTGAGCTGGACGTCTGCGACAGCGCAGGTTTTCCCGCCTTTCGCGATGCGGTGGGCGCGGCCCTCGCCACGACATGGTCCGTAGAAGCTTTCGACTTTCTCGTCAATAATGCGGGATATGGCCTCTACAACCCGATTGCGACCGTGACGGAAGACGAATTCGACGGGCTGTTCCGCGTGCATCTCAAGGGGCCGTTCTTTCTCACTCAGACGCTGCTGCCGCTGATCGCCGATGGGGGGCACATCGTGAACGTGTCGAGCGCGACTAGTCGAGTGGCTACTGCGGGCGTCGCGCCCTATGCATCGTTCAAGGCCGGGCTCGAAGTGCTCACCCGCTATATGGCCAAGGAGTTCGGCGGGCGCCGCATACGTGCCAATTCGATTGCACCGGGCCCGATACGCACAGAACTGGGGGGCGGTCTCACGCAAGAGTTCGAGGCCCTACTCGCCGGACAGACGGCGCTCGACCGCATTGGGGAACCGGATGATGTCGGCGCGATGGTTGCCAGCCTGCTGTCTGACGCCAATCGCTGGGTCAACTCCCAGAATATCGAAGTTTCCGGCGGCTACAACATCTGAGTTGGCTCTCATGATCGACCAATATCTTTCGCACTGCCAGCGATCGAGGCCGTTCGACCGGTTGTCACGAGCGGTGCTCCCGACCCTCGGAATCACCGTTTGCCGCAATCTTGAAGGCAGGAAAGGCTCGGCGGGACATCCCGACCTCAATAGCCTGGTGGCAAACGGACGGCCCGGGCTGCCACAGCCTCGAATTCGTCTGCAAGGGCTGGCAGCACGGAAGGTGATGCGATGACCGATACCAGGCTGCGCCAGACGGCAGATGCGCTGATCGCGGCGACCAATGCCTACGATGCTGATGCCGCCCTGACCCTGTTTGCTGCCGACGCGGTGATCGACGACCCATCGGCCGGTCACCGTTTTGATGGCCATGCCGGCATTCGCAACTATGTCGAGCAATATTTTGTCGGCTTTCACACGGTGACCCGGCTTCTCTCGATCGAGACAATCGGCGAGGGTCGCGCGCGCATCCGTGTGGATTTCACCGGAGACTTCGGTCATGAGATCGGGCTCCTCGATATCTCGGTCAATGCCGACGGACTGATCACGCGCATCGAAGCCGATCTCGAGTAGTCTCAGAAGAAGCAGCGAGAACGTGAACATGGTCCATGCAGCCTCCGGCCATGCCAGCGGCGTAGCGGCGACACTTGCTGCTGGCATGGTTCGGATTGCCCAGATGGTGCTCAGGACCACAGGGTCTCCCCGTCGGGTGCGGCATCTGGCGACCGGTAACACTGAAAGCTTCGCAGTGGCGGGGAAGGCACAATCGCGTCGATCATTGCATTGGCGTGGTCCGCGTGGCGCCTGGTCATGCCACCTCGACCACCACCTTTCCATGCGCCCTCCCGCTGGCAACGAGGTCATGGGCTTCTCCCACAGAATCGAGGTCGAACAGCCTCTGATCGATCATCGGTTGCAGCAGGCCGCTTTCGGCCAGCCGGGTCGCCTCGCGCATGATTTCGCCATGATGTTCGCGGCCTTCGCCGGTCTGCACCGGCAGAAGCGTGAACACTCCTGAATAGGTGCCGGCCTTGAACGACAGAGGCGCCAGCGCATGCGTACCCCAGCCGAGTGCACTTACCACATGTCCGAACCGGCCGATTGCTTCGAAGGACTTGTCGAGATTGGCGCCGCCGACTGTATCGAAGACGATGTCGAAGCCATTGGCTCCCGTGTGCTCACGCACGTACTCGTCGACAATCGTGTTGCGGTAGTCGATCGGTACCGCCCCGAGGCGGCGGATGGTTTCGAACTGATCCGCATTGCCTGTTGCACAGACATCGGCCCCAAAGGCCTTTGCGATCTGGACGGCGACATGGCCAACACCGCCGGCACCGCCATGGATAAGGACCTTCTGCCCGTCCGATACACGGGCCCTGTCGACCAGTCCTTCCCAAGCCGTCGTGAAGACGAGCGGCAGCGCAGCGGCTTCTCTCATGGTGAAGCCTTTGGGCAGTCTAGCCAGCAGCCGGGCATCGACCGCCGCATATTGCGCCAGCGTACCCTGGTGCCCGCCAACGCCACCGGCCATGCCATAGACGTCATCCCCCGGGACAAAATCCGAAACGCCCTCTCCCAGCGCTTCGACGGTGCCGGCCAGATCGATCCCGAGAACGGCGGGCAAGGGCTGGCGGGCATGCGGCGCCGCCCCGGCGCGGATCTTGGTGTCGAGCGGGTTGACGCCGCTGGCCTTGATCCGGACGAGCACCTCGCCAGGACCGGGCGTCGGCCTGGCGATCTCTGTAATCCTGAAAGGCGCATTAGCGGCCTCGAGAAGGGCAGCCTGCATAACTGACTTTGTCATTTCCCAGCTCCGTTTGCTTGCGGAGCACTTCAAATGGAATTTTCATTTTCGTTTGAATAGAGATATGATTTTTTGGCTTCCATTCAAAAATGCACGGCGTAAATGGATTGGGATGATGTCCGCGTTTTTCTCTCAATTGCCCGCAACGGCACGCTCGGTGCGGCCGCGCGCGATATCGGCCAGACGCAGCCAACGCTCGGGCGGCGCCTGCGCGGTCTCGAACAGGCGGTCGGCCAGACGCTCTTTCAGCGTAGCTCGAATGGTTTCGTCCTGACCGAGGCCGGGCAGTCAGTCCTCGCGACGGCCGAGCAGATGGAAGAACAAGCCGTCGGTTTTGCCCGTATTCTTGCCGGCCAGGAAAACGGGCTAAGCGGATTGCTGCGCGTCTCGTCTTCCGATTGGTTCGGCGCACAGGTGCTGACCCCGGTCTTTTCCGACTTCTGTCGCACGCATCCGAATGTCACCATTGAATTGATCACCGACGCACGGCGGCTCGATCTCTCCCGTCGCGATGCCGATCTGGTCTTCCGCAACGTGCAGCCCGAGGAACCGGACATCGTCCAGCGCAAGCTCATCGAAATCGACTACGGCTTCTATGGCATCGACCGGTTGCCCCCACCAGAGGCCGGCGACGGTGCCGGCTGCCCGCTGGTTACGATGGACACCGGCTTTGCCGATCTGCCGGACATGGACTGGCTGCGAACTGTCCTGCCCAATGCGCATCCAGTCTATCGCAGCAACAACCGCGAGGCGCAGGCCGTGGCCTGCGCTGCTGGCGTCGGATTTGCCGTGCTGCCGCGCATTCTTGCCGAGCGCATGCCGCAATTGAAGGCAATCAATCTGGGAAGCGCGCCGCCTGGACGCACAATGTGGCTCGCCTATCATCGCGATCTGCGTCATCTGGCGCGGTTGCGCGCTCTGCTCGAACACACCATCGCCGCTCTGGTCTGAGGTCGTCTTGCCGGTGCCTGCTGCACCTCAAACGGGCGTTTCCGGTTCCGATGATGCCGAATGGCGATAGAGCGTCGCGAGTGAGGCTGCATGCGATGGATGAGACCGAACTACGATCCACAGGTCGAACGTCGCAAACGGATGGTCGGAGATCCCATAATCGATTCTCCTCCAAAAAGCTCATCCGGACCAGCCCAGCGAGCTGTCGCCGCTCAGTGCATTATTGTTCGCCGAAGCCATCGAAGCGGCGGGCTTCCCGGCCGGCGTGTTCAACCTCGTTCATGGAGCGGGTCCAGGAGTGGGTGCGGCGCTTGCCGCTCATTCTGATGTCGATATGATCTCCATCACCGGTTCGACCCGCGCCGGCATTGCGGTTGCCCAGGCCGCCGCGTTGACCGTGAAGCGTGTAGCCCAGGAACTGGGTGGCAAATCGCCCAACGTGGTTTTGCCGGATGCCGATCTCGGCCGGGCCGTGCCCCTCGGCGTTGCGGCCAGCTTCCGTAATCTGGGGCAGTCCTGCAGCGCACCAACGCGCATGATCGTGCCGCGTGCGCGGCTGGCCGAGGTCGAGGCGCTTGCCGCGAAGGCCGTGTCCGAGATCGTCGTCGGTGATCCACTGCTGGAAACGACGACGCATGGGGCCATCGCCAATCGCGCGCAGTTCGACCGTATCCAGACCATGATCGGCGATGCCCTTGTCGAAGGAGCCAAGCTCCTGGTCGGCGGGCAGGGGCGGCCGGGCGGCGTCAATGTCGGGCTCTTCGTCAAGCCGACCATCTTCACCGATGTGCGCACCGACATGCGCATCGCGCAGGACGAGGTCTTCGGGCCGGTGCTCTGCATCCTCCCCTACGACACGGTCGAGGAGGCCGTCGCCATCGCCAATGACACCGTCTACGGCCTTGGCGCCCATGTGCAGGGTCGCGACATGGATAGGGTGCGGGATGTGGCCGGACAGATCCGCTCCGGCCAGGTGCATCTGAACTATCCGGCCTGGGACCCCCATGCCCCCTTCGGCGGCTACAAGCGGTCCGGCAACGGGCGCGAATATGGGCTCGAAGGCATGCTGGAATATCTCGAGGTCAAGTCGGTGCTTGGTTACTATCAGGGCGCCTAGCGGCCCCGGCCACGTCTCGTACTTTCTGCTTATTTACGTGAGCCAGTCCGAGCGGCGCTCAGACCGCCACCCGGCTGAGGGTTCGCTCGAACGATGCGAGAAACAGGTCGACATGCTCGGCCTGGCAAACGAGCGGCGAGCGCACCTTGAGTGTGTCCTCATTGGCTCCGGCGATGCTGATGAGGACGCCATCATCGCGCATGGTGTTGACCACATCGAGGGCGTCCAGACCGGCCCGAAGGCGAGCCCCATGGCCAGCGCATTTTGCGGTGCAGACGGCGTGGACCGGCGCACCAAGCTTGGCCACATTCGAATGGATCTGGGCGTTCATCGAGTTGGTGAGGAGGACCAACAAATTTCCTTGGCCAGCCCCGGCTGCCTGGAGTTGATCAAGCCGGCATGACGCGGATCGATATTCGGCCGTGCGTCCAAAGAGCAGGGTTGGCCCTGTGAACGGGACGCTCGTGTCAGTTGATGCTTGTCAATTTGCCTGGCCGACTGTGCTGTAGCATCGGTTGTGGCCGATCCTGGCCCCACTCCACTATTCGCAAAGACGCATTTGGTCATGCTGAAAAAGGTTCCGGATGTCGCCCAGGTACTGGCCCAGGAGGACCAGCGCAGTCGGCGTCGGCGCCTTGTCGGCTGGCTCCTCTTCGCCGCTCTTGCGGCGCTCGTCGCGCTGGCGGCCTGGTGGTGGTTTGCTGGGAGTGACGGGCGCAACGACCAGCAGTTTGTCACCGAATTGGCCGGGTTGGCGGACATAAGGGTTGTCGTCGTGGCGGCCGGCTCGCTCGAACCCATCGGCACGGCGGCCGTTTCGAGCACGATTTCCGGAACCATCGAGTCGGTAAGTGTGCGTCCCAATGATCTCGTCTCCAAGGGCCAGGTTCTGGCCCGCCTGGACATGAGGGATCTGGACAGCCGTCTCGCGGCCGCGGTCGCCATGAGCAAGAGCCAGGAGGCCAATCTGCTTGTGGCCAACATCAATCTGGCTGACGCGGAGGCCGCCCTGGCGCGCACCGATACCCTCTCCTCGGGCCAGTCGGTATCGGCACGCGACCTGGAGCTGGCCGCGTCGGCGGTCAAGCGCGCCCAGGCGCAGCAGGGGGTGGCCGATGCGCAGCTGCGCGCGGCCCAGGCCGATCTGCAGGCGGCCCGAAACGACTTCGAGAAGGCCTGTATCTGCTCACCAATCGAGGGCGTCGTGCTTGAGGCCAACATCACCCCAGGCCAGGCGATCACCGGTGCCGGTGTCGGCCAATCCCTGTTCGTTATTGCGGAAGACCTCAGGCGCCTCGACCTCCAGGTCGATATCGATGAAGCAGATGTGGGTAGCGTGCGCGAGGGCGATGCGGCGACGTTCGCGGTCGAAGCCTGGCCTGGCCGCACCTTTTCCGGTGTGATCCGGGAAATCCGCTTCGCCCCGCAAGTTGTCGAGGGCGTGGTCAGCTACCGGGCCCTGCTCGATGTAGACAATTCCGAGATGCTGCTGCGCCCTGGGATGACGGCCACGGCCGACATCGTGGTCGATGAAGTGGATTCGGTCCTGAGTGTTCCCAATGCCGCCCTGCGGTTCTCGTTTGCCGGAACAGCGGACAGTGGTCTGTTCGATACCATGATGCCGACCTCGAGCATTCAAACGCCGGACGGGGCCAGCCGGACGGTCTGGATATTGCGAGATGGCAAGCCGACGGAAGCAGAGGTCACGGTCGGGTTGAGCGACGGGCAGCGAAGCCAGATCACGTCAGGCAACATCGAGCCGGGCGATGCTGTGATCGTCGGCACGGCGGTCCGCTGACATGTCTTCCCCCGGTTCTGCCCTGGTCGAACTCAGGGACCTGACAAAGGTCTATGGCAGCGGCGAGGGCGAGGTGCGGGCCCTGGACGGGCTGGACCTGATCATCCGGCGCGGAGAGCTGGTCGCGATCATGGGACCCAGCGGCTCGGGAAAATCCACGGCCATGAACATCATGGGTTATCTCGATACCCCCAGCAGCGGCACCTATCTGTTCGACGGCGTGCCGGTGCAGGCGGTCACCCGCGCGCAGCGCACCTTGTTGCGCCGCAGCTTTCTCGGCTTCGTCTTTCAGGGCTACAATCTTCTGTCGCGCAGCAATGCGCTGGAAAATGTCGAACTCCCCCTCACCTATCGCGGGGTCGGTCGGCGCATGCGCCGCGACCTGGCGCGAAAGGCCCTCGAGCGTGTCGGGCTGCAGGGGCGCGAGCACCATTTCCCGTCGCAATTGTCGGGAGGGCAGCAACAACGTGTCGCCATCGCCCGCGCCATCGTCACCAGTCCCATGCTGCTCCTGGCCGATGAACCCACCGGCAACCTCGACACCGCGACAAGCAGGGACATCATGAATTTGCTCGTCGATCTCAATCGCAGTGATGGCATCACCGTGGCCATGGTGACCCATGAACCAGACATGGCAGCCTTTTGTCAGCGTCAGATCCGCATAGTGGATGGCCAGGCGCAGGACGACGCGAGAGAGAACGCCCATGTGGATTGAATCGGTTCGGCTGGCGCTCGGCGCGATCCTTCGAAACGCCCTGCGGTCGCTCCTTACTGTCCTCGGTGTAACCATAGGCGTTGCCGCGGTCATCGCCATGGTGACCCTGGGCCAGGGAGCCACCGCGGAGGTTGGCGAAAGCGTCGCGAGCCTGGGGAGCAATCTGTTGATGGTGCGCCCCGGCCAGTTCAGCCAGACGCCTGGCGGAGGCGGCGTCGGGGTTGCCAGCCTGGATGTCGCCGATGCAGAGGCCATCGCACGGCTGGTGGACGACGTGCGGGTGGCGGCACCCACTGACAGCCGCTCCCTGACGGTGATCGCGAATAATACCGACTTTTTCACCACCGTGATCGGTACGGACAACCGCTATCTCGATGCCCGGGAATGGGGCCTGGCCGGCGGCCGTGTCTTCGACGAGGGCGAGCTGCGCGCAGGCTCCTCTGTCTGCATTGTCGGGCAGGGCGTGGTGGATGCGCTGTTCAACGGCCTCAATCCGCTGGGCGAGGCGATCCGGCTCAGAAGGATGGTATGCACCGTGGTGGGCGTTCTCGAGGAGAAAGGCGGGTCGGCCTTCGGCTCGAACGAAGATGATGTTATCATCGTCCCACTGCGCACCTTTCAACGACGCATCTCCGGCAATGCCGGCGTTACCCTCATCTATGTGGCGGCTGCAGACGAGAGCGCTCTTACCCGGGTCAAGGACGACATCACCGCCCTGATGCGCGATCGTCGAAATCTCTCGGCGAGCGAAGACAATGACTTCATGGTCATGGACATGCGGCAGGTGGCCAGCATGCTCGGCACCATCATGGGCGTTTTGACGGGCCTGCTCTCCGCAGTGGCCGGGATCAGCCTGGTAGTCGGGGGCATCGGCATCATGAATATCATGCTCGCCTCGGTCACCGAGCGGACACGGGAGATCGGTATCAGGCTGGCAATCGGGGCCCGCGAAAGCCAGGTTCTCCTGCAATTTCTGGTCGAGGCTACCCTTCTGTCCGCGATCGGGGGGCTGATCGGCATTGGCCTTGGACTAGGATTGTCCGCGCTGGGCGCCGCCTATCTGGGCGTGCCGTTCCTGCCGGATCCGCTGGTGGTGCTCCTGGCCTTCGGCTTTTCCGGCCTGGTCGGCATCGGCTTCGGCTATTTTCCGGCCCGCGGCGCTGCACGCCTTGATCCCATTGAGGCGCTGCGGCGCGAATAGGCCGAGTGTTTCAGCCTTGACCGGGCTTTGGGCGGCGCTCTTGCGCTGGAACAATTGCACCTAAGGCAAGCGTCCGACCGGCTGAACATAGGTCACCAGTTGGTGCGTTTCGAGTGCCAGCGCCTCGGCGATCTGGCCCGGGTCATTGCCGCCCACAAGACAGGTCCCAAGACCCGCTGCAGCGCAATAGAGATAGACATTCTGCGCGACAACGGCCGTGTCGACAAAGGCAGTGATACGATACTGCATCGCTGCTTCCGCATCGGGTTCGACCGAGACGTCGCCGCCGGCCGCCTCGATCAGCCGCCGTTGATCCGACACATAGATCAGGACGACAGGCGCCGTGCCCACGAAAGGCTGGGGGCTGGTCAGTGCTCGAATATCTCCGGCACGGAGGACCTCCAGAGAGCCTTCGGCCGGGTTGAACCTGCTGACGTCATCGGCGGTTGCGACATAGATGTCCACGTCCATCGCCCCACGCCAGGACGGCGCCGTCCGGCCGCCGGACTGGGGCCGGTTGACGCCGTTGGCCGCCTTGAGCAGGTCGACCAGCACGTCCGTCGCGACAGGCTGCGCGCCATAGACGCGAATGGATTGGCGTCGGGCAAGTGCCTCCCTGACCGACAATCCGGGTGTCGGGACGTCTTCGCCACGTGCGACAGCCCCTGCGAGTGCCACGCTGGCCGCAGCACCCGTCAAAAAAGTTCGCCGGGTAAATGGATGCATGCTCGCCTCCTTCGATGGAGGGCCGAGGTTCTCACCACCAGCGGGGTCACCCCTTGATGGTCGTCAAATCCTCGCGCCACGCTCGACAATGAGCCTCATACGGTGCGCGACTGGCACTTTTGATGCCCGTCAAATCGGCACGGCACCGTGCGCCCATAATCAGCGTCACTGAAGCGGAGGATTCCAAAATGCCAGGTGACAGCGACAACGATCAGGATCGCAGCAGCATCGACGCCGGCTTTTCGCCCGGGCGGCGCCAGTTCCTCAAGATCTCGGCGCTGGCCGGCGCGGCGGCGACCATTTCCAGCAGTGTGGCTTACGGGGCCGGGGAAAGCGGATTCTGGGCCAAGGACCTCGAGGACGAACAATTGGTCGACATGTATCGGCGCATCCTGCGCATCCGCTGGCATGAGCGGACCATGGCCGACAAGATGATGACCGATCCCACCTATCGCGGCTACAACCATTTCTATGCCGGCCAGGAAGCCGTGGCCGTGGGCGTGTGCTCGGCGCTGCGCAATGCGGGCAGTTTCGACCAGATCGATCTGATCTATTCCACGCATCGCCCGACAGGACATGCCATCGCCAAGGGTGTCGACCTCAAGCGCATGTGCGCCGAGAACGACTTCCGCGCCACCGGCCTCAATAGCGGCTATGCCGCCGAGATGCATATCGCCGACCCGAGCGTTGGCTTTATGGGGGCGGACGGCATGATCGGCCCGGGTCCAGTTATTGCGGTTGGCTCGGCCTTTGCGATCAAGGCGCGCGACAGCGATCAGGTGGTCGTCAACTTCGGTGGCGACGGGACCTATGCAACGCCGCATTTTCATTCGGCACTGAACAACGCCACGTTGCTCAAGCTGCCATTCATCTACGTGGTGGAAAACAATCTCTACCACCAGTACGCCCATTATTCCTTCTCGGTGCCGATGAAGGATATCGCCACGGCGGCCGAGCCCTATGGCATTCCCGGCGTGGTGGTGGACGGCCAGGACGTCATGCAGGTCTACAACGCCGCGAAGATTGCGGTGGACCGCGCCCGGGCAGGCGAGGGCCCGACCCTGATCGAGGCCAAGACCTATCGCTACTACAACCACTGGGGTGCACCAGGCGCGACGCCCGGTGAGCTGGGCGCCTTCGGTTATGATCCGCTGGCCATCTCCTCGTTCCGGCCTGAACGCGAACTGCGGGCCTGGATGCAACGCGACCCTGTCGACATCTCGCGCAAGATACTCATCGACTGGGGCCTGCTCGACGATGCCAAGGCCGATGCCATCGAGACCGAAGTGAAGGCCGAAGTCACCGAGGCGTTCGCATGGGCTGCCGAGCAGCCGCTCTGCAAGCCCGAGGACGGCCTCAAGCACGTCTTCGCCGAGGGCGTGGTGGAAGCCCGCCAATTGGCCTGATCAGAGGACAAGGAGCAGAAAAATGGCAGAGAAAAGCTGGATGTATGCGGTCCTCGAGGCCGTTCAATATGAGATGCGCCAGGACCCCAATATGGTCTGGATTTATGAGCTGACCGCCCCGGTCGCTTCCAATCCGGGCATGCCGGTCATCAATCTCGAAACCGAGTTCACCCGCAAGCGCGTGGTCAATACCGGCATTGACGAGATCGGGATGGCGGCGGCCACGCTCGGGGCTGGTCTGGCCGGGTCGAGGGCGGCCACCTACATCCCCTATCAGGGCGCCGTCATGCCCTTCCAGATCATCCAGAACCATGCCGGCAAGCTGCGTCACATGACTGGCGGCGTTGCCTCCATGCCGGTCGTGTTCATCATGGAGATGACCGGGCAGACGCCCGGTTTCGCCGGCCAGCACTCGGACTACGAGATCGACTCCTACTATATGCACATCCCCGGGGTTAAGACGGTCGTCCCCTCGACGCCCTATGACGCCAAGGGAATGATGGTTTCGGCCCTGCGCGATCCCGACCCGGTGATTTACCTCTATCCGGCAGGCCTGCGGGAACTGGTCGAGGAGGTGCCTGACGATCAATATGAAGTGCCCCTGGACAAGGCGGTCGTCCGTAGCGAAGGCAGCGACATCACCATTGTCGGCTCCGGCGCCGGCATGCCGGAAGTGCTCAAGGCCGCCGAGGCGCTCAAAGCCGAAGGGATGAGCGTGGAAGTGGTCGACCTGCGCTCGCTCAAGCCGATGGATACCGAAACGCTGGTGACCTCGGTGGGCAAGACCAAACGACTGCTCGCTGTCGACCAGACCTATTACACGCTCGGGCCGGCAGCCGAAGTGGTGGCGCGCGTCGCCGAGAATGTGGACGGCGCGCGCTTCAAGCGGATCGCCTTCCCGGACGCGCCGCCGCCCGCCTCGCCGGAGATGTTCCTTTGGATGCGGGTCAATGCCGACCACATTGCCAATGCAGCCCGCAAGCTCGTCGGCTAGCGATCGGGGAGAGACGCGTCATGAACTATCAAGACAGGCCGCAGGACCATCTGTCCAGGACCGAAGAAGCCCAGTGCCCGCAATGCGGCAGCGTTGCGGTTGGCCTCACCAGCGTTCGTTCCGCTCTCTGGCAGGGCGAACGCCTGGTCATCATTGAGGGTCTCCCGGCCCTGGAGTGCCGCACCTGCCGCGAGCAGTTCTACGATGATGTCACGGCGACGATGTTGGACCTGTTGCGGGGCGCCGGGTTCCCGGAGGAGCGAGCCGACCGCTTTCTCAAGGTGCCGGTGTTTGATTATACGCAGCTGCTCAAGCGGGCGGATCCAGCAGAACCGGAGCCGCCGCGATGAGCAAGGCCTACCGCTCCCCGCTCGTTGCCATGCTGGCCCTGCTTCTGGCCGGGCCGGTTCTGGCGCAGGCCGGCTTCGAGTTCATGCCCGATGGCGGGAGAGGATTGTTGCGGCAATTGTTTGCCGGAAACCCCGCCGAGCTGGTGAAGCTGTCCGCGGAGGGTCACGACCAGGCAAGCTGGGAGACCATTCTTGGGCAGGATACCGACCTCAGCGAAACCGAGAGGGTCACACTGGCCGGATATCTCAGCGTCAACTTTCCCTTCGCAGGGGATCTGGACGCTCTCGCAAGCGCTGAGGACCCGGTGTCGCTATTACCCGCCGATGGCAAGGAACTGGCTGTGGCGAACTGCCAGTACTGTCATTCCATTTTCTCTGGCTACCTGATGCACGACCGGGACCTACAGGGCTGGCGCAACGTATTCCTGTCGCCCTTCCATCGCGAAATCAAGATGGACGAGAAAGAGCGGGAGACCTTCTCTCTCTACTCGGCAGCCAACATGCCGATGAAATACGAGGATGTGCCGCCCGAATTGCGCTTCTGACGACGCACACCAAGGAGGTTCGAATGAGGCCGAGTTTGACTGCAGCGCTTGCCTTGGGCATCGTCTTCGGATTGACGTCGCTTTCGCTGTCGCAGAACGACGATGTCTTCTCGTTCATTCCGGACGGCGGCAGGACGTTGCTCTCGGGTCTGGTCGAGGCCGGCCTGCCCGATATCGCCCTCAACGAGATCACCACCGGGGAAAAGAGCAGCCAGGAATGGCTGGCCTTCCTCGATGAATCGATGGCCAGTGTTCCCGCCGTGGCGGCGCTGGACGACTACCAACGACAAACGCTGGCGGACTATCTGTTCTATAACGCACCGATCGGAACCGAAATGACCGCCGAGGCCTTGCCCATGGACGGGCGTGACATGACGTTGCGCTACTGCCAGTCATGTCACATCGTGACTGTGGTGATCACCCAGTCGCGGGCAAGGGAGGCCTGGCTAGGCACGATGAACAAGCCCAGCCACGTCGAAATTGACCTCACCCCGGAGCAGCGGGAGGCGCTGGCCGACTATCTGGTGGTCAATGCCGGCATTCCGATCGAAGAGGTGCCCCCCGAATTGCGAGCGGGCGGTGCGTCCTATTGATCAGGCCGGGCGGGCAAGGCGATGCTGTTCAATTCGCTGACGTTCGCTCTGTTCCTGCCTGTGGTTCTGGCCGGGGCCGCTGCACTTCTTCCTGGGTGGCGGTGGCTATGGCTGCTTGCCGCCTCCCTTGTGTTCTATGGCTGGGGACAGCCGGGCAATCTAGTGTTCCTTGGCGGAGCAACTGTCTGGGCCTATCTGTTTGGCCTGGCGCTGGGACACAGCCGTAGCGCCCACGTGCGCGGATGGCTGCTCGCGAGCGCCCTGATGGGCCTGATCGGTTCACTGGCGGCCTTCAAGTTCCACGACTTCATTAGGGCCGAACTGCCCGAGCACTGGGTCAGCGCCTGGCCCACACTCGGGATCGCGGCTCCCGCAGGCTATTCGTTCTACACCTTCGCTGCCGCAGCATATCTGATCGATGTCTATCGCCGGGTGCTGCAGGCGGAGCGGAATGCGGGACAATTCGGGCTCTTCATGGCCTGGTTTCCCAAGGTGCTGGTAGGGCCCATAGCCCGCGCCAAACCCTTTCTGGACCAGACCAGGAACGCTTTGCGCGCTGACCCGGCCAAGATGGTCGGTGCGCTGCAGCTCGTGTTCTGGGGCCTGTTCAAGAAGGTCGTTATTGCAGACAATTTGGCGCCCGTCGTCGACAATGCCTTTGCGATCGCCCCATATGCGGCGCCGCTTGAGCTGCTGATTGCGGTCTATTTTTTTGCCTTCCAGATCTATTGCGATTTTTCAGGCATCGCCGACATGGCGATCGGCATCTCTCGCCTGTTCGGCATCGAGCTGCCCGTCAATTTCCGTCGCCCCTATCTCTCGCGCTCGGTCTCCGAATTCTGGTCGCAGCGCTGGCATATCACGTTGGGGCGCTGGTTCCGCGACTATCTCTATATACCGTTGGGCGGCAGCCGGGCTGGCGTCGGCCGGACTTACATCAACGTCATGGTGGTCTTCCTGATCAGCGGGCTCTGGCATGCCGGGCTTGGCTATGGGCTGGGGTGGAGTTTCCTGATCTGGGGACTGCTGAACGGTCTCTATCAATGGGGGCAGATGGGATTGTCGACCCTGGCCGCAAAGCTGGCCGGCCCCAGGCTGGTCCCGAACTGGGTGAGCGACCTGTTCTCCATGCTTCTGACCTTTCATCTCATCCTGGTATCCTGGGTGTTCTTTCGCGCCACCTCCGTGGGGGAGGCCGTGCTGGTTCTGCAGCGCATCGCGGTCGCTATCCCGGACCTGCCTTCGGTGATCCGCCACTACCCCTTTTCGGGCGACCATGTGCTCGGCGTCACCCTCATCGCCATCCTGATGGGCGTGGAAACACTCGATGAGAAGCGGCCGCTCGCCCACCGCCTCATCGCCTGGCCCCGGCCCTGGCGCTGGGGGCTCTACTATTGTGTCCTGGGCGCCATCGTGGTGGTCGGTAGCTGGCAGGGCGCCCGCTTCATCTACATGCAGTTCTAGCGATGGAAAGCATGGACGAAGCCATTGCCATCCCGCCGCCCCGAGGCCGCACCATCCTGCAATTCCTGATGATCGGACTGGGACTCTATCTCGCGCTCTGCGCGCTCGCGGAGGTCCTTGTCTATCGCAACGGGCACGACAATCCCTTCTTCAAGATCGCGACCGCAGACAGGACGCACTATGACTGGCTGATCCTGGGGGCGTCGCATGCCATGCCCCTTGCCTTCGATGATGCAGAGGCCAAAATTGAAATGGCCGCTGGAGTGAGCATTCTCAACCTTGCCCTGCAGGGCGTTGGACCGCTCTATAATGACGTCGTGCTGGAGCGATTTGCCCGCGACCACTCGGCCTCCGGGCTTGTCTATGTGGTCGATTCCTTTGCCTTCAGGAGCGCGCAATGGAACGAGGGCCGCCTGGCCGATGCGGAACTTCTGGCACGCACGCCGTTCGATCCGGGCGTTGCGCGCAGGTTGCTTGCCGAGAGCATCAAGGGCGAGCTGCCACCGGAGACGCCGCTGGCCTATGTCACCGGCTTTCCCAAGATCAACAATCGGGGCCGCTTCTCCATCGACTTGTGGGAATCCGCCAGCCTGTTCGACCGCCGCTATCGGCCATCGCAAACGGCCGCCGCGGATCGCATCGCCTATCTTTATCCCCAAGGCGCTGGGGAACCGGCGGTGCTGGAGCACTATCTAGATGTGTTCACCGGCCTGATCGAGCGGGCGGAGAGTGCCGGCATGAGGGTGCTCGTGGTCAAACTGCCCCTGCCGCGGACCTTTTCGGATCGAATTCCAGGAGAGGTCGATTTCGATGCGGCACTTGAGGACCGGCTCGCCGCTCGCGGGCTGAGGCTGTTGGACTTCTCCGGCCAGTTGCAGGATGCTCGTTTCTACTTCGACAGCGATCATCTCGGCCGCCAAGGCGTGGAGGCCTTCGCCGCCGAGACGCTGGTGCCACTGCTTCGCCTCGCGGATGACGTCACGTCCGGCGCCGGACAAGCCAGTGAATGAAACCAAAATTTGCGTCTCACCCGTGCGAGGTGTTGGCTATTGTCCTTGCCGGATCGGGTGACCACCGGCCGTCAGTTTCGGCCCGCCCAAGCCTCAGGGTGGGTACGGCGGCGGCTCGGTCACCACTGCGTTGAGTAAGGCTGGGCCGGTGTCTTCATCCGCCAGCAGAGCGGTGGTCGTGCACCGCTGCGCATTATTGCGGCGATCCTTGTCTTGGCCGGACGCTTTGACTTGACGCCAGTCCCGCGCGAGCGTATCCAGACTGCCGGCTCCAGACGCCGGCCGCCCGCAGACGCAAGTCCTGGTGAAGTTCTGGTCTTTCCGCATCCCGATCGTGGCAATCCCGCGTGTTCGGTGCGATGGCAGTGTGGGCCCCATCTCCAAAAATCCGATACGCGTCGATCAGGAGATGACGGTATGAATACGACCATTCCAGACAGCTAGCCTCATTGTTTGCCGGCGCTTTCCACCTGCGCCGCATGCTTTCACGTTTTCCAGAACTCGAAAGACGTCCGGGCCGCCCTGCGCGCCGGGACGCGAAGGACTATGTCATGTCGATTTCAATGACTTCCAATCGATTTACCACCGGACCCATCGGCCGGGTCTTTGCCATGACCGCGATTCCCATCGTGGTGGTCATGGCGACCAACGGTCTGCTCACCGTCACCGATGCCATCTTTCTGGGTCTCTATGTCGGCCCGGAAGCGCTAGGGGCGGTCACGGTCATCTTTCCCCTGGTCATGCTGCTGATGGCGCTGGGGACCATGGTCTCGTCGGGCATGGCCAGCATTCTGGCCCGGCGGCTGGGGGCGGGCGACCAGGAGGGTGCCCGCGCCATCTTTGCCGGGGCGCATGGGCTGGGCCTGCTCATCTGCGGGGCGGCCATCGCGATCTTTCTCCTCCTCGGGCAGGACATGGTGGCCCTTGCTGCCAATGGACGTGCCGACCTCGCCGAAATGGCCCATGTCTATCTGCTGATCACGGTGGTCTGTGCGCCGGTGGCCATGCTGTTGGGGTTGAACTCCGATGCGTTGCGCGTCGAAGGCAGGATCGGGTTGATGGCGGGGCTGAGCCTTGGCGTGTCGCTGGGCAATATCGGGCTCAACTTCGTCTTTATCGGCCTGCTTGGGCTGGGCGTCGCCGGATCGGCCCTGGGGACCGTGGTGGCACAGGCTGTTGCGCTGATGGTCGTTCTCGGGCTCCGGCTCAGGGATAAGGGGCCGCTGGGGCTGCAGCAGTTCGCGTTTGGGCAACTCGGCTTCGGGTGGGCGCGATGTCTGTCGCTCGGTGCGCCGCAAAGCCTGGCTTTTGTGGGCCTGTCGTTGATCACCGGGCTGGTGATCGTGATGATCCAGACCCATGGGGCAGGCGCCTATGATGCGACCGTGGCGGCCTATGGTGCGGTCAATCGCATCCTGTCGCTGTCATTCCTGGTCTTGATGGGACTTGGGCAGGCTTTGCAGGCCATCGTGGGAAACAATATTGGGGCAGGGCGGCCCGACCGCTCGGACGCGGCGCTGCGCCTGGCGCTGATCGTGGCCTTCGCCTTCGGCCTTGCCGTGCAGTCGGCGGCCTGGATATTCCGCGACGAATGGGGTGCGCTCTTCACCGATGACCCGGAGGTGGTAGCGATCGTGGCCCGCATCCTGCCGCTGATGACGGCTGCCTACTGTCTGACAGGGCCGCAGGTGATGCTGGTCAACTACTTCCAGGCGATTGGCGACGCCAGGCGAACGGCACTGCTGGGACTCGGACGCACCTATCTGCTGGTCCTGCCATCGACAGCGCTGCTTCCCATGGTGCTGGGGGAGACGGGAATCTGGCTCGCCAGCCCTGTGGCAGAAATTCTCCTGCTGGGCCTGCTCGCTCTGGTCCTCGCGCAGTCCGCAAGAAGCCAGAACCGGCGTCTCGGGCTGTTCATGGGCTAGGCTGTCCAAAGGGTCTCTGAGAGACTTTTCCCCGCGCCGTGGCTCCTTCGGGCCATGACGCGGGGCGGGACTTTTCAGTATCAGCCTCTCCAGTTGCGTCGGCGTGGTCTTGAGCCGACCGGAACACCAGCATTTGAGAGGATCGACCATGAACGGGGCCACACAGCCGCGCTACGACATGTATTCCGCCATTCACAAGGGAATACGTTACGCCCATTGCCAGCAACTCATGCAATTGAGCAGCTTCGATATCGAGAATGACGCCGCCCGCGACGCCGTTGTCGCATCCATGCGCAAGCACATGGTGCTGTGCCACGGGCATCTGCATCACGAGAACGAACACATTCATACCGCGCTCGAGGCCCGGAGCCCGGGCGCATCCGAGATTGCCGAAGAGGGGCATGTGGAGCACGAGCAGAGCTTTGCCGAGATCGAGCACCTGATCGCGGCACTCGCCAGGGCCGACAAGGGCGAACGTGCTGCGGCGGCGCGTGCCCTTTATCGCCGGTTCGCGCTGTTCATGGCCCATGACTTCGAGCACATGAACGAGGAGGAGACGATCCTCCAGACGGCCCTGCAGCACGCATTCACCGATGCCGAGCTGATGGAAATCGAGCACCGGATCGTCACCTCGATACCGGCCGATGAGGTGCCTCTGTCCATGGTGCCGATGCTGTCGGCCATGCATCCGGGCGACCGCCGTGCGACGTTGGCCGGCATGAAGCAAGGCATGCCCCCGGAGGCCTTTGGCGGCCTGATGGAGGGCATGGTTCGGCCCCTTGTGTCGCACAGTGAATGGACCCAACTGGGCGATCTGCGCGGCTGACAATATTGCAGGGTTCCGGCCAGCAAGGCCGGAGCCCTTGCAGCGAGGGACCAGACATGTGTCGCGCCGAATGTTCGTGCGGGTCGTCCTGCCCGCAACGTCTGTCCAGCCTGCCGCGGGGCGTGCACCTGCTGCGCGCGCGGCAGGATCAGGTGGACAAGACGATCAAGTTCCAGGGTGGCGTCTATGGCGCCAATACCTCCTTCTTTGCGGTCTCGGTGGAGCCCGGCTCCGGACCGGGGCTGCATGTGCACCCCTATGCCGAGGTCTGGATCGTCCGGCGTGGACAGGCCGCATTTCAGGCCGGCGGTCAGGACGTCGTGGCTGGTCCAGGTGACATCCTCGTGGTCGAAGCATCGGTGCCGCACAAATTCACCAGCATCGGAGAGGAGCGGCTGGATATGGTCTGCATTCACGACAGCGGCAATATTGTCCAGCATCCGGTGGACCAGTGAAGCGCTCTACGCGCTCCGCGCCTTGCGAAACAGCGCGGCGGCCTGGCCGCGTGAACGCACGCCCAGCTTGTCGAGAATATTGGCCACATGCCGCTTGACGGTATGGGGGGAGAGCAGCAGGTCCCGCGCGATGGCCTTGTTGCTGTCGCCCCCTGCCAGACGCTCGAGAATTTCCAGTTCGCGGGCGCTGAGGCCGAAACTGTCCTGCTTCGGTTGCACGCCGAGACGCTGCCGGGCATCAACCAGCCGGTCGACCAGCAACAGCAAGGCAAGACGTTGCGCATCGAACTTGCCACCCGCAAAAGGGATGTTGGCCAATTCCTTCAGCCTGGCCTCACCCAGAAACATGAGCCGCGACATTTCACCTGACGCGGTGAGCGCTTCAATCAGGTCACAAAGGATCTGTCAGGCCGCTGCGTAGTCGTGCACCCGCGCCCGAGCGATGGCTCTGGTCGCGGCAAGTTCAGGTTCAAGCGCCAGATAGTCGCCCTGGATGGGGCCCGCAGCAATCCGCAACTCCAGGTCTGGGGTCACGCGGTCCCGCAGGCCGCGCAGGCCACGCAGCATATCGAGATAGGCTTGACCGAGGCGGAGATAGGGCATGTCCAAGACGCGCAGCTCATCGTCGAGGCGCGCGCGGCAAAGGTCCAGAGCGTCCCAATCCTCCAGCGCCGCATGCAATTTCCCGAAGAACAGGGCGGTCAGGCCGCGCCAATAGGCCCAGGAGAGACCCTCGCGTCCTTCGAATATGCCGAAGAAGCGGTCGGCCGCCGCCCGCAGCAGGTTGGCGTCTCCCTGCAGATAGACCAGGACGCTGCGCGCAATCTGGATCGAGCCCCGGACCGAATAGGGCTTGCTGTGCCAGGCCTGACTGCCCTCGACCTCGTCCACAATTGCGGCCGCCTCCCTGTATTCGCCGGACAGAAGCAGGTGCCAGGTGCGCATGCTCAAGGCGCTGTCCCGGAGGGTCTCGTCCAGATCGCCGGCAATGGACAGCGCGCCCGTTGCATAGCGTTCGGCACGCCAGCGCATGCCCTGTTGCAGCCCCAGATAGACATGTAGCCCGCACTGGCTCCAGACCAGGGGGTCGCTACAGGCGAGCAGGCTTTCCAGCATGCGGTCGAAATAGCTCATTTCCTGTTCGACGGTGCCGCCGACACGCGAGAGCAGGTAGCCAGCCAAGGCGCAGAGTGCCCGGCTGCCAACATCCAGGGGCTCCCCCTCAAGTTCGGCCAGCAAGGTCATGGCTTCTGCCGTTCGCGCCTCGCCAAATCTGGCGACCAGTTCATAGGCGCGTGCGCGCTGGCGGCGCTCGGTGGCGCCGGCCTCTGCGAAGAGCCTGGCGGCGTTGGCCAGGTGGATGCCGGCCTGTTGCCAGCGCGGGTAGCACGATTCACACAGGCCCAGCATGTAGGACAGCTCGACCGACTGGCTGACAAAGGCCGCAGGCAACATGTGGACCAAGCGGCTCATGCGCTCGATTTCGCCCTGGGGCAGCAGAGTTTTGGACAGAGCCGATAGTTCGGCTTCGGCCTGGGCGAACTGCCCGGCCCTCACCAGGTAGCCAATCCGGCGTTCCGGGTTGGTCTCTTCGGCTGCCGCCCGGGCGAGCATCGCCTCGATCTGTGCAGCGGTGGACATTCGTCGCAACCGCGCGAAGAGATAGTCGCGGAACAGGTCGTGCAGCCGCAGCACCAGGCCGGAGGCGTCCAGCTCGCTCGCAAAAAGGCCTCGACGGACGATTTCCTCCAGCAGCTCGCCCGCATCGGGCCTGCCAGTCACGGCCCTGCAGACGGGCTCACTCAATTCGACCAGGATCGAGCACTCGGTGAGGAACGCCACCAGTTCCGCAGGCAAGTGCCCGAGAATTTCGCTTGTGAGGAAGTCAAAGGCGATGTCATCGGCGCCTGCAAGGTCGGTACCCGCAATGCCTGCTTGAAGCGCAAGTTCGCAGCCTGCCGGCCAACCCGCCATCTTCGACCAAACGGGCCGCAGGTCTTTCTCATCGCTGTCCTGGGCATGCGCTTTCGCAAGCAGCATGAAGTCATCGAAGGTGAAGCGAAGGTCGTCGGCCCCGAACTCGGCCAGAGCGCCGCTTACGCGCAGCCGGGGCAAGGCGAGGGGAGGGCGTTCGCGAGACGAAAGGAGAATAGCCCAGCCTTCCGGCAGTCGTTCGACAAGCCGCCCCAGCCAGTCGAACGCGGCTGGATCGCGCAGTCGGTGGGCGTCGTCCAGGACTATGATGCCGTGACCGATCTCGCTGGCTGCGAGCGCATCGGCCACCAGATCCGCGACCTGCATGGGACCCGCTTCGCCCTGGCGCGCGACTTCCAGCAGGCCCTGGACCGATGTTCGCCAAGGGATGTCGGCAGATTCCAAGGCCAGTTCGAGCGCGCAGAGCAGACGGGCCAGGTCGTCCTCTTCGTCGATGGAAATCCAGAATGATTGCGCAGCCGGGGACAGATGCTCGAGTGCGCGCACAATGGTGGTGGTCTTTCCAAAGCCTGCGGGCGCGGAGACAAGGACGAGCTTGTGACGGCGGAGGGCGGCGCCCAGCCTGGCCTCCAGGTGCGGCCGGCCGATCTGAGCCATCCTCAAGGCGGGCGGATGCACCTTGGTGCGCGGTAGGACGATGTCTCGCGCAGGCTGATCCGAAATCATGCGGGATAGCCTGGAATATCCCGGCCTCTGGCATATGGGCGAAACGCCATTGCGGCCCAGGGCTCCTTGTGCCGAACGATCTCGTTCGTGTTGCATGTAAGTGGAAATTCTATGGGTCATCAAGCGCGATCGGTGAAGGTGGGTCGCCGACCTCACAACCGAACAAGCCCCGGAGCGCGCGCTTCCGGGGCCTTTGGGCGGTATGGGAATGGTCAGCAAGCCCCTTGGTTACGGTGTCACATCAAGGGCGTGCGCTGCGTCGAAGATGGAGACACACAGGGATCTGGCCGTTTCGGCATGCAGGTGAACGAGCGACCAGCTCATGGCGCGCATGGTGATGCCCTGCGCCGCGAACGGACCACCCACTTCGGCACGCTCGAAGGCCATGACGGCGTCCTCACGCCGGCGCAGGCAGTCCGCAGCGGCGTCGCGCCAGGATGCAAACGCCTCCCCCAGGGCGTCGAGCCTGTGGTTCGCTTCATCGCGGGCCAGCGCCTGATATTCGATCATGGTGCGGGAGTAGCACGCCTCATAGCCTGGAGCCTGTTCGCTTCCGCATTGGTCCAAGGCGGCAATCCGGCGGTCTGACAAATAGGCCATGGCCGATTGCAGCTCGGCGTTGGTGGTGTCCACCAGACTGCGAACGGTGATTTCCAGGTCGACGGCGCAGGCCTGCAGGTCATAGTCGAGAAGAGTTTCGATGGCAGCGCTCTGCGCATCGCTGACGGCAGCCATCGGCGCAACCCGACTCATCGCGTGCTGGCTCTCGAGCATGGCTGCAGCGCCCGCCTGCTCGATATGCGATGTTATGCCATCCCAGGCATCGCATTTGGCCGTCTCGGCCTTGGCCGGAAGCAGGGCAATCTGTTGCCAGAGGTCCTGGGGTGTTTCGGCGGCGGCATAGGTGGTCAGGAGTAGCCATGCACTCCATCCGAGGAGAGTTCGAGCAGGGGTGGTCATGTCCTAGAACCCCACCTGCAGGCCGGTGCCGATCGTCCAGTTCTCGGCATAGGTCCCACCCAGATTGGCCGACGCATAAGTGTTCAGGCGCAGCCGGTCGGTGGGGGCCCATTCGAGATCGACGCCAATACTGTGCCAGGTGGATTCATGGCTGGCGGCGGGAGCGGCAAAGCTGGCGAAACCCGGCATTGCGACACTGACGCCGCCGACCGAACCATCCAGGAGATGGTTGAGCGCGTAGCTCACGCCGATCGTGACTTTGGAGGAGACTTTCAGATCAGCCTCGATCCCGGCGGTGACAAGGTTCGTCGTGTTGACCTGCTCAGACACGGTGCCAGCGCCAGCGCCACCGGTCTCGCGATAGCCAGCCATGGTGCTGCGGCCGACCAGCCACTGGGCATAGGGCGTTACCGCCAGAGTGTCGCCAAGCGGTCGGTTCCAGCTGGCGCGGATGGCGCCGGTCAAGGTGGAGATGCCGGTCTGGCCGATCGCGGTCTCGATGGCCGAGCCGTTGAGATAGTTGCGGTTGATCGTGGCCTGGAGCATGTCGGCGCGGGCACCGACACTCAATTCGAGACCGTCCAGGGCGGGTACTGCGAAGGCCGTGCCCAGATCGACCGCCGCTCCGCCACCGAGCCAGGCGCCCGAATAGGTGGCGCTGCCGCCCCCGTAGAGGGGTGACGATGCCATGAGCATCGCCCCGCCGCCGCCAGTAATGGCCCAGCCCGGCTGGCGCCAGGTCAGCATGCCGCCGCCAAGATTGGAGGAACTGCCCTGGACATGCTCGAAATCGAAAGAGGCACTCAGGCCCGGCATGCCGGAGGCTGCGGGCAAGGAATGGAGCAAACGCCCAGTGGCGATGGCCGATGGCAGACGGGCCACTTCCTGGAGCGAGGCCACCGAATGGGCGTAGTCGGTCGTGCCGAAAAGAACCCCTGCGCGCGCCAGGAAGGCTTGGTATTGACCCGCGCCGGCTTCTCCCCAGCCCACGATGGTGGAGCCGTCATCGCTGATCGCCGTAGCTTCGCGCAGGATCCAGCCTCCGACCACGACGCCGCTCTCTGCCAGCCATGCGTCGAGCGACTGGGCACCAGATGCCTCGGTCCAGCGGAACGCAACGGTTCCGTCCGCCTCGTCCACCAGGATATATTGGCCGACCACCGTCGCCCCATCGGCGGCGATGTCGGTCGCCTCCGAATAGATCCAACCGGTCCCGCCATCGAGCGCCATGGCGCTGCCATAGGCTGCACCCTCCCAGGTCCAGCGGACGGCATGGCCGACATTGCCACTATCGGTTGCTTCGCCAACGATGAAATTGGCGTCATTGGTGATCGCCTCGGCGCGGCTGTAGTCTCCTCCGCCGAAATAGCCCAGCCCCTGCAAGCCATCGACCGAACCAAGGTCCTTGTAGAAGGCCTGGTAGTCGCCACCGGCCATGCGGCTATTGCCCACCAGAATGCCGGTATCGGAAACGTCGGTGGCCCTGGTGCTCGGCGCCCCGCCGGCCATCCAGCCCAGGAGCTGCATGCCGGTCGCCTCGGTCCAGGCGAAGGCCACGTTCTGCCCAGCGCCTGAGACCTCGCCAACAATGACGCTCCCGTCAGAGGAGACACCGTTGGCCACGCTGCTGGTATAGCCGCCAGTCCCCAGGTCAAGCATGCCGCCGGCCTGGGTCCAGCGGAATGCCTCGACATGAGAACCGCCACCGCCATCTGGAACAATGTGATAGCCAATCACGGTGCTGGCATCACCCGAAATGCCCCGACCATCGACCCCCGACCCCGGCAATGCCGTCATGCCCGTATCGGCATCCCAGCGAAACGCGACCTGCGTCAGGTTACTGCTGCCTGCCGTGCCAACCACCACGCCGCCATCGGCCGAGACGTCATAGGCGTAGCTGACGTCATATCCCCCAGCCGGATATCCCAACCACCACAGACCGGGATCGCCAACTGCCTGCGCAAAGGCGGGCAGGGTGCCGCCAAAGGCCGTTGCTGTCGTGGCGAGGGCAAAACCGGAGCGTAGAAGGCCCGTCACCGGCCGGCGGATTGCGGAGCGGGGCGTGCTGACAGGGCAGCGGGGGGAGACAGTCTGTGCGGTGGTCGGCATGCGGAGGCGTCCAGCAATGGAATGGGAATGTCGAAGGCCTGCGCCTCCTCCCATTCTCGGTTGGTTTTCGCGTCCTACCTGCTTGCGGTCGCCCGGTTTCGCATGGCCCGAACGGGCCATATGGGGTTGATAATTTGGTCTCCTCAGTGACGACCATCTGCGCGGACCCTGACCCTTGCCACTAAGATCCGCCTGGTTCCGGCAAGTCCGGACCACAAGGGCAAGATGCCTCGATGTCTGTCGATGTGAGCAGACAGGCCTGGTACGGGGCGTATAATGCGATTTGTGATTGATCCCGCCGCCTTCGTCGTCGGCGTGGAAAATTCGCGGCATTGCTGCAAGGTCACTCGGCGCTTGGAGGAGTGCGAAGGTGACGCGAACAATCGAGACAGACTACCTCATCATCGGGGCCGGTGCGATGGGCATGGCGTTTACCGACGCACTCATCGATCACGCCGATGTCCATGTGACGCTCGTCGATCGTCGCCACGCGGCCGGTGGCCACTGGCATGACGCCTATCCGTTCGTCCAGTTGCACCAGGCCTCGGTGTTCTACGGGGTCGCCTCAACGCAGTTGGGAACCGGCGAGGTCCAGCAGACGGGACCGGAAGCCGGCTTGCAGGTGCGCGCGCGGTCGCCAGAAATCCGAACCTATTATGACGATATCCTGCAGCGCCGATTTGTCGGTTCGGGCCGGGTAAAGTTCCTGGGCGGCCACCAGCACATCCAAAGAGATGGCCGCCAATTGGTGACGTCGCTGGTGTCCGGTGAGACCGTGGAAGTGCATGCGCGTCGCCGGGTCGTTGACGCCACATATCTGGCCCCGACAATTCCGGCGACAACACCGCCGCCCTTTGGTGTGGCCGAGAGTGTGCGGGTCGTGTCGATCAACGACCTGGCGCGACTGGATGAGGCTCCCAGTGAGTTCGTCATCGTCGGATCGGGCAAGACGGCGACCGACGGTATAGTGTGGCTGCTGGCCAATGGCGTGCCACAGGACCGCATAGTCTGGGTGCGTCCGCGTGATCCGTGGATGCTCAATCGGGCAATGGTGCAGCCCGATCCGGCCGTGGCGCTTGGACTGGCAGCAGACACCATGAGCGCAGCGATCGGCGCCCGATCGCCGGAGGAACTGTTCCTGAACCTCGAGGCTGTCGGGGTGATGATGCGGATCGACCGGGAGGTGGTCCCGACCATGGCCAAGGCGCCGACCCTGGGCCGCTGGGAACTGGAGCTGCTGCGCAGCATCGAGCGCGTCGTGCGGATGGGGCACGTCAAGCATATCAGCGAAGACGAGATTGTCCTTGAGCGAGGCTCGACCCCGCTGCTGCCCGGCACGCTTGTCGTGCACTGTGCCGCCTCGGGACTGCGCTATCCGCCCATGGTGCCGATCTGGGGCACCGACATGATCCGCCTGCAGACCATCCGGGCCGGCTTTCCCTGCTTCTGCGCGGCGCTGGCTGGCCTGGTCGAAGCAATTCGGGACGACGACCGCGATCGCAACCGCCTGTGCCCGCCCAACACTCTCCCCGATACGCCGTCCAACTGGGCCGAAATGCAGTTCCGTGGCATCCAGGCATCGCGCGCCTACGGTGCGGAGCCCGATATAGCGGCCTGGGCGAACCAATGCGCGCTCAACCCGGCGCGCGTCACCCCTGTGCAGGCCGCCGACCCTGCCGTGGTTGCAGCTTCGAAGCGGCTGGCGGGTGTGGCGCAAAGCGGACTTGAGCGCATGGCCGCGCTGGCCGGGCTGTCCGTGGAGGGTCGCTGAATGTCGCGCGTATGTCTGGATCGGATGGCGCACCCAGGGCCAAATCGGGTTGCGCGACGTGCCTCGATGCTCAAACCATTGGACAAATGCGAACAGGCAGGCTAACTGGTTGGTCCAGCAGTCCAGTGAGGAATCAAGATGCATGTACTTGTCATAGGCGCGGCGGGAATGCTGGGTCGGAAGCTCACCAGCGCTTTGATCGGGGAGGCTCGCCTCGGGGGGCGGAAGATCGAAAAGCTCACGCTCGTCGATGTCGTCGCTCCCGATCGTCCCGACTTTGGCGGCGCTCTTGAGATGCTGGCCGCGGACCTCGCCGAGGACGGGGTCGCGGCAAGACTGATAGCGGGGCGCCCCGATATCGTCTTCCACCTGGCGGCTATCGTATCGGGCGAGGCGGAGGCAGATTTCGAGAAGGGCTACCGTATCAACCTGGATGGCACGCAGGCGCTGTTCGAAGCCATCCGGCTCGAGGGCGCTGGGAAGGCCTATTGTCCACGCGTCGTCTTTACATCCTCGATCGCAGTTTTTGGCGCGCCTTTCCCCGATGTCATCGGCGATGATCACGCGCTGACGCCGCTCACCAGCTATGGCACGCAGAAGGCGATTGGCGAGCTGCTGCTGGCGGATTATTCGCGTCGCGGGTTCTTCGACGGGGTCGGCGTGCGTCTTCCTACCATCGTGGTTCGTCCCGGCAAGCCCAACAAGGCGGCCTCGGGGTTCTTTTCGGGCATATTGCGCGAGCCGCTGACTGGCCAGGAAGCCATCCTTCCGGTCGCCGACACCGTTCGGCATTGGTTTGCCAGTCCCAGGGCGGCAGTCGGGTTTCTCCTGCATGCAGCGACAATGGATACGAGCGGCCTGGGCATTCGCCGCTCGCTCAACATGCCCGGTGTCGCCGCAACCGTCGCCGAGGAGATCGGGGCGCTGCAGCGCGCAGCCGGCGAAAGGGCGGTTTCGCTCATCCGCCGCCAACCTGACCCCGTCATCGAGAAGATCGTGCAGGGCTGGCCGCGGGCCTTCGATCCAGAGCGCGCACTGGCATTCGGGTTCAGTGGGGATGCCTCATTCGACGCAATCGTGCAGATCTATATCGAAGACGAGCTGGGTGGAGTGCTGCCGGCGTGACCGGCGGCTTCAGCGCGTCCTGAGGTCTGCGACCTGTTCTGGCGTCAGCGGGCGCAGGGCGCGCCCGTCCAGCATCAGGTGAAGCCTGGCGGTCTCTTCCAGCTCCTCGGCGGCATATTGCGCGTCGCGCAGCGTGGTGCCGGCCACGACCGGGCCATGATTGGCAAGGAGGACCGCATGGTGCCGTCCGGCAACGGACTTCACCGCCTGCGCCAGTGCTTCGTCACCCGGCGCGAAATAGGGCACCAGGGGAAGGGTGCCCACGCGCATGACGTAATAGGCCGTCAAGGGTGGCAGCACGTCGGCTGGGTCGATATCGGCCAGCACACTGACGGCCACCGCATGGGTCGAGTGCAGATGGACGACCGCCCCGGCGTTGGGTCGCTCGCAATACATGCAGTTGTGCAGGAAGGCTTCCTTGGTCGGTCGGTCGCCGTCCAGATGCGCACCGTCCGGGCTCAGCCTGGACAGACGCGCCGGGTCCAGTTCCCCCAGGCTGGCGTTGGTCGGTGTCATCAGCGTGCTGCCGTCGCTCAGCCGAACACTGATATTGCCCGTTGAGCCGGCGGTCAGGCCGCGGTTGAAGAGCGAGGCGCCGACCGCGCAGATGTCGTCGCGAATGCGGGTGGCTTCCGACAGAATTGCGCTCATTGCAGCTTGCTCCAGGCCTTCAGGAAGAAGTCGTCAGTGCCGAAATTGCCCGACTTCAGCGCCAAGGCCAATTGCGGTCCGTGGCCGGTCGAGAGGGTCCAGGGCACGCCGGGGTCGATTTCCGGGCCGATCTGCAGGCTGGTGACCCCAAGGTCGCGGATAACAGCGCCGGAGGTTTCTCCCCCCGCCACCAGCAGCCGGGTGAAGCCGTGTCGGGTCAGGGCGACCGCGAGCTGACCCATGAATTGTTCCACCAGTTCGCCCGCCTGGCCCACGCCGAGCCGCTCCTGCGCCGCACGAACGATGTCAGGGTCAGCGCTCGAATAGATGAGTGGGGCCAGCGCGCTGTCCTGCTGCTCGGCAAATGCGGCGGCGTCTTCGACAGTGATCCTTCCCTCTGCGATCTGGTCGGCCTCGAGCTTCAGTGCAGGCACACCCTGCGCTCGTGCGAACTCGATCTGACGGCGCGTTGCCGCCGAGCACGAGCCGGCAAGGACGGCGCCGCGACCCGGCGGTGCCGAAAGTCTGGTCCCGGACTGTACGGGGGTCAGCAACCCCTGACGCAGATAGGCCTCTGGCAGACCCATTGCGATGCCGGAGCCCCCGGTGATCAGGCGAAGGGCGCTCGCGGCATGGCCGATGGTGCGCAGGTCCTGGTCGGTTATGGCGTCGACGATAGCGATGCCGTCGAGCGCGTCCAGGCGATGTCGTACCGCCTCTTCGCCCTGCCGCACGGTGTCATGATCGATCAGGGCGACGGGCCGGGCGGTCTGGCGTCCCAGAACACGGACCAGATTGGCGTCTCGCATTGGGGTAAGTGGGTGATCGCGCATAGGGCTGTCGCTGAGCAGGGCGTCGCCCACGAACAGATGTCCCTTGTAGACGGTTCGCTGGTTGGCGGGAAAAGCGGGGCAAGCCAGCGTGCGCGATTCGCCAAGCAGGGCCAGCAATGCATCGATTACCGGCCCGATATTGCCAGCATCGGTTGAATCGAATGTCGAGCAATATTTGAACATGATCTGGTCCGCGCCATTGGCGAGCAGAACCTCGGCGGCGGCCACCGACATGGATTGCGCCTCCGCTGCCGGCACGGTGCGCGACTTGAGGGAAACGACAACGGCATCGGCGTCTCCGAACCGGGTGCCCGCAGGAGGTACCCCGACAACCTGAAGCACCCTCATGCCGCCCCGCGTCAGCATCAGGGCCAGATCGGTCGCCCCGGTCAGGTCGTCAGCAATCGCACCAAGAATCATGGTTGTTTCGGCTCCGCGTCGTCAGGGATGCACCGGCAGGGTCAGTCAGCGCTTTGTGGCGCTGGTCTCGGCGATGGCTTCCAGGGTGGTTCGGTGAATGCGGTTGAGATGGTTTTCCATCGCTTCGGCTGCGGCGGATGGATCGCGCCGCTCGAACCCGTCGAGGATCTCCATGTGGTCGGCCAGGCTCAGGCTCACCGATCCTTCGCGCAGCAGGACGTGGCGCCGATATTCCATGCCGAAGCTGAACAGTTCGTGCAGGAACTCGCCAACCAGCGCGTTGCCGCTGGCCTGGTAAATGGCATCGTGGAACTCGGCGTCGGAAATCTGGAAGCGAATGGTGTCTTCGAGCATGTCGCGTTGCGCATCGACCAGACGACGCAGCCGGGCAATACCGTCGTCGTCGATCCGTTCGACGGCAGCGCGGATCACTGGAATTTCGACCATCAGGCGAGCCTGATAGACCTCGTCCGCGGACCGCCCGGGCAGGACAGGCTGGGTTACGCTGTTGAACTCGGAGAACCCTTCGGTACGAGCAATGCGCGTGCGGCTGCCCTGGGAGATTTCGACCATGCCGATTGCCGCCAGCATCTGGATGGCGCCGCGGATGGTTTCCCGACTGACTTCCAGCGTTGCCGCAAGTTCGCGTTCGCTGGGCAGTTCGTCGCCGGTGCGCAGGATGCCGGATTGCACCATTGCCGCCAGGCGATGACTGACCTGCTCGCGGATCGTCAGCTTGGAAAGCCCGTTCTTGAGTTTCTGCAAATTGAGTGGTGCGTCCATATCGCTCCCCTGCCGGTTCTGCGCGTCAAAATCAATATGAACCATCGTGTCCCACAGGTCTAGTGGTCTCATGGCCGGACCAGTTGACAAGTTTGTTGGATCATGTTTGGTAAGCGCAAGAAGGCCGGTGGAGGAGAACACGCCATGAAGCCATGTTTGGCGGTCGTATTGGGGGATCCCGCAGGGATCGGGCCGGAACTGGTGGCAAAGCTGTTGGCCAGGCCGGAGAATCGGGAGAAGGCCAATATTCTGCTCGTCGCAGATCGCGCAGAAGTGGAAGAAGGCATGCGCATTGCCGGGCAGCGCTTCGACTATCGCGTCAGCGAGGGTGAGATGGATTTCCGGCCCGGCGGCGACGTGCTGCTGGAAGATTTCAAGGGGTCCTCCATGCGCCCCTTCCAGCGGGCGGTGTCATCGGTCGATGGTGGGCGGTACAGCCTTGAGACACTGGAGCGCGCGGTTGGTCTGACGAGGGCAGGTGTCACCGACGGCATCCTGTTCGCGCCCCTCAACAAGAACTCAATGCATCAGGCCGGATTGCCGCATGAGGATGAGAGCCAGTGGTTCGCTGCCATGCTCGGGGTCAAGGGTCCCCATGGCGAGCTCAATGTGCTCGACAATCTCTGGACCAGCCGGGTGACCAGCCATGTCGCCCTCAAGGACGTGCCTGCCCTGATCACGAGGGAAAGGGTGATCGCCGGCATCGAGCTGGCTCACCAGACCCTCGTCGCGGCCGGGGTGGATCAGCCGCGCATCGCCGTCTGTGGGCTCAACCCGCACAATGGTGAAAACGGCAGTTTTGGCCGCGAGGAAATCGACGTCATCGGCCCAGCTGTGGAGGCCGCGAAGGGGAGGGGGCTGCCGGCAGTGGGGCCGTTTCCGGCAGACACGATCTTCCTGCGCGCCAAGGAGTTCGATGGCATCGTGACGATGTATCACGACCAGGGGCAGATCGCGATGAAGCTGATGGGCTTCTCGCGCGGGGTGACCGTCCATGGCGGCCTGCCCATTCCCATTGCCACGCCCGCGCACGGCACGGCCTTCGACATCTACGGCCAGGGCAAGGCCAATCTCGGCGCCACCCAGGCCGCGTTCGACATCGTTGTGGCGCAAAGCCAGAGCAGGAGCCGGAAGGCCGCCTGAGGCGCGACGCCAAGCTAACCGGCGCACAACAAGAAATTCGACCCGGCCGTCACGCGGCCGGAACGAGCCGTCACGTCCTGAACGTGGCCAGAGCGTTCATTACCCAACCTGCCGAGGAGGGCAGACCCAATGAAGACGACTTCGATTGTACTCGCCGTAGCCGCAACCTTGCTGTCGACCGTGGGCGCCTTTGCCCAATGGGTTCCTGAACGTCCCGTTGAATTCGTCGTCGCTTCTGGTGCCGGCGGCGGCACGGACAATTTCGCCCGCACCATCCAGTCCATTATCGTCCAGCACAACTTGATGGATCAGTCGGTGGTCGTGCTGAACAAGGGGGCCGGCAGCGGCGCCGAAGCCTTTGTCTATGCCAAGGCCAATGCCGGCGACCCGCACAAGCTGATCTTCGGTACCAACAATGTGTACCTGCTGCCCCATGTCGCCAAGATGGCCTATACCTCGGAAGACCTGGTGCCGGTTGCGGCGCTGGCGCTCGACGAGTTCCTCATCTGGGTCAAGGCCGATGCGCCCTTCACGGACGCGGCAGAGTTCATCGCAGCCGCCAAGGCCGATCCGGGCTCGCTGCCCTTCGGTGGCAGCCAGTCCAAGGATACCGACGAGACCCTGGTGGCCCTGATCGAGCAGAAGACCGGCGCCGACTTCAAGTATGTGCCGTTCAATGGCGGCGGTGAAGTGGGCGTGCAACTGGCGGGCGGGCACATCGCGGCCAATGTCAACAATCCCAATGAAAATCTCGGCCAGTGGCAGGCGGGCGCCATCAAGCCGCTCTGCGTCTTCAGCGACCAGCGCATGGCCGAAAGCGCACCAGTGCATGGCGACATGGGCTGGCACGATATCGTCACCTGCACGGAAAGCGGCATCGATATCTCGTCCTACCAGATGCCACGGACCGTCTGGTTGCCGGCCGGCGTTACCGACGAACAATTGGCCTTCTATGTCGACATGATGGAGAAGGTGAGCCAGACGCCCGAATGGCAGGAATACGTCGCCAATACGTCGCAGACCGGACGGTTCCTCGCGGGCGACGAATTGGCCAGTTTCATCGACAAAAGCGAAACCAGCACCGTCGAAGTCTTCAAGGCCGAAGGCTGGGCGCAGTAAGCTTCCTCCCGTGGCCGGGACGGGCACTGCCCGCCCCGGCCCAAAGACAATCAGAGCGGAGCACCGGATCGATGGTCATCAAGCGCATTCACATGGAAGTCTTTGTTGCCGGCCTCACGGCGCTGGCGGGCCTGGTGGTGGCAGGCGGCTCGCTCGAGCTGGGCGTCGGCTGGACCGGTTCCGGACCTGAGGCGGGCTATTTCCCCTTCTATGTAGGCCTGTTGCTGGCCATCGCCGGCAGCGCCAACGCGGTCTGGACAATCCTCATCCATCGCGGCGAAAGCGAAGTGTTCATCGAGCTTGAGCAGGCGAAGCGTCTCATGACCTTCTTCCTGCCCATGGCGGCCTTTGTGGTCGTGACCCTGATGCTCGGACTGTATGTGGGGGCGGCGCTGTACCTGTTCTACGTTGCCTGGCGCCAGGGCAAGTACAACCCGTTCTGGGCTGCGGGCCTGGGCATCGCTTTCTCGGTCTCTCTGTTCGTCGTCTTCGACATCCTGTTCCGCGTCCCGCTGCTCAAGGGGCCGCTGGAAGCTTTCCTCAAAATCTACTGACCGGCCCCGGGAGCACCGAAGATGGAAAATATCGGCTTGTTGATGGAAGGCTTTCAGGTCGCCATCACACCAATGCACCTGGCGATCATGGTGATTGGCGTCCTGCTGGGACTGGTGGTGGGCGTGCTGCCGGGCCTGGGCGCGCCCAATGGGGTATCCCTGCTCATCCCGTTGACCTTCACCATGGACCCGGTTTCGGCCATCATCCTGCTGGCCAGCATGTATTGGGGGGCGCTATTCGGCGGTTCGACCACCTCAATCCTGTTCAATATTCCTGGCGAACCGTCATCGGTGGCAACCACATTTGATGGCTATCCGATGGCGCAGAAGGGACAGACCACCCGGGCGCTGACCCTGGCCTTCATGTCTGCGGGCATCGGCGCGCTGGTCGGCGTCGTGGTGATAACGTTGCTCTCGACCTGGGCAGCCGATTTTGCCCTGCGCTTCGGGGCCCCGGAATATTTCTCGGTCTATTTCCTGGCCTTCTGCGCCTTTATCGGCATGGGCAGTTCCGCTCCGCTCAAGACAATCATTTCGTTGCTGATCGGATTGGCATTGTCGACTGTGGGCATGGACACGATCACTGGCACCTTGCGCCTGACCTTTGGCGCCAATGAACTGATGGGCGGGGTGTCCTTCCTTGTGGTCGTGATCGGCCTGTTCGGCATTGGCGAAATCCTCATGACCGTGCAGGACGGTCTGCATTTCCGTGGCGTCGCCTCGCGCATCGATCTGCGCGATGTGTTCCGCACCATTGCTGAATTGCCGCGCTACTGGACCACACTGCTGCGGTCTTCGGCCATCGGCACCTGGATGGGGATCACCCCTGGCGGCCCGACCGCCGCCTCGTTCATGAGCTATGGCGTGGCGCGCCAATGGTCCAAGCCGGGGGAGGCCTTCGGCAAGGGCCGGCCCGAAGGCATCGTCGCGCCTGAAACGGCCGACCATTCCGCCGGTACCTGCGCCATGCTGCCCATGCTGGCGCTGGGTGTGCCGAGCTCTGCGACTGCGGCCGTGATGATGGGCGGGTTGATGATCTGGGGGCTCACGCCCGGACCGATGCTGTTCGCGACCAAGCCGGATTTCGTCTGGGGCCTCATCGCCTCGATGTATGTCGCCAATATCGTTGGCGTGGTGTTGGTGCTGGCGACGGTGCCGATGTTCGCGGCCCTTCTGCGCATCCCCTTTTCGGTCATCGGCCCGGTCATTGTCGCCATCTGCTTCGTGGGCGCCTACACCGTCAGCAACGCCACGTTCGACCTGTGGCTGGTGCTTCTGTTCGGTTTGATCGGCTTCCTCTTCAGCAAGCTCAACTACCCCTTGGCTCCGCTGGTGTTGGCCATGGTGCTGGGCCACAAGGCCGAGAACTCCTTCCACCAGTCGATGATCCTTTCGGATGGCTCGCTCTGGGTATTCTGGTCCAATCCGCTAGTTGGCTCGATCATGACCCTGGCCTTGATGCTGATCGTCGTTCCTCAAGCGGCCAGGCTGGTGTCCAAATACCGTAGTCGCGGCACCCTCCGCTCGGCCCAGTAACCCTCATTTCCTGGTCTCACCATGAACTTTCACACCTATTTCGCCACTGCAGACAGGACCGTGCCGATCCAGACCTGCATCGTCGGCACGGGCGGCTTCGGGCGGAGCTTTTTGGCGCAGGGTCTGCGCGTGCCACTGATGCAGACGCGCGTCGCTGTCGATGTCAGCGCCGAAATTGCGGCTGCGTCCATGCGCTCGGCCGGCATTGCCGAGGCCGATATCCGCATCTGCGACACGCCGGACGCGGCAAGGCGTGCCTGGGACGCCGGGATGTATGTTGCAGCCGGTCGGATCGAGGACGTGCTCGATCTGCCGCTCGACGTGGTTGTCGAGGCGACCGGCCACCCGCAAGCGGGCGCGCGGCACGTGCGCCTGGCCATTGAGGCCGGCCACCATGTGGCTCTCGTCTCCAAGGAAGTCGACAGCGTGGTCGGGCCCGAACTGGCGCGTCTGGCCAGAAGCCGGGGGCGCTTTGTCTCGCCCGTCGATGGCGACCAGCCGAGCCTTCTCATCGGCCTTGTTACCTGGGCTGAAGTCATCGGGCTCGACATTGTCGCAGCGGGCAAGTCCAGCGAATACGACTTCGTCTTCGACCCCGCGTCCCGGACGCTGACCAGCAATGGCCGCACTGTGGACGCGCCGGGTTTTGCCGACTGGCTGGACCTGGCGGATCGCGATTGCTCTGCGGTCGCGGCAGGCCGGGCAGCGGCGGCTTCGGCCTTGCCGCAACGGGCGGTGCCGGACCTCTGTGAAATGACGGTGGTGGCCAATGCCACCGGATTGATGCCGGATCGACCCGATCTGCATGCGCCCATCGCTGCGATTGGTGAAGTCGCTGACTTTTTTGCCACGCGCGAAGATGGCGGCTTGCTCAACGGGACCCGCCGCCTTGACGTGTTCCACTGCCTCCGCCTGCCCAACGAGCCGAGCTTTGCCGGTGGCGTCTTTGTCGTGGTGCGCTGCCAGGACGAGGCGACCTGGGCCATGCTGCGCGAGAAAGGCCATGTCCTCAGTCGTTCCGGCCGCACGGCCATGCTCTATATTCCGCGTCACCTGCTCGGCATCGAGGCCGCGACCAGCGTGCTGGAAATGGCGCTGCGCGGCGTCTCCAGCGGGGCGCAGGATCCCATGCATCATGTCGACCTCGTCGCCCACGCCGATGCCGACCTTCCGGCGGGAACGGTGCTCACAATGGGTGGGCATCATCACGCGATCGAGAATGTCTCGTCGCGCATGGTCCCGGCACGCGCGCTGACCGCCGAAAGCCCAATGCCGTTCTATCTCGCCGCCGGCGCCCGGCTGGTCCGGCCTGTGGCGAAGGACACGCCTATCCGTCTGGGCGATGTCGAAATCGATCCGAATTCGGAACTCTCAGTCTTGCGGCGGCAGCAGGACAAGAGTTTCTTTCCTGGCCAGTGAGCCTGGGGGAACAAAGTGACTGACAAGACTGCAATCGTGACCGGTGCGGGCACCGGCGTGGGCAAAGCCATCACGCGGGCGCTGCTCGCCGATGGATTCAAGGTGGCGTTGCTGGGGCGCCGGCAGGATGTGCTCGACGCCTCCGCGCGCGAACTCGATCCGTCACGGGAGAAGACCTTGGTGCTGCCCACCGACATTGCCAATGCGGTGGCGGTTCAGGCGGCCTTCGATGCCGTGGTCAACGCCTGGGGGCGGCTCGACCTGCTGGTCAACAATGCCGGCGTCAACGCGCCCCTGGTGCCGCTGGAGGAGACCACACCCGAACAATGGTTCACAGTGGTCAATTCCAACCTGACCGGGGCGTTCTTCTGCACCCAATCGGCCTTCCGCGCGATGAAGGCGCAAAGCCCACAGGGTGGGCGGATCATCAACAATGGCTCGATCTCGGCCACCACGCCGCGCCCCTGGTCGTCGCCCTATGCGGCGACCAAGCATGCGATTACCGGGCTCACCAAGGCATCGGCGCTCGATGGACGGCCGTTCAATATCGCCTGCGGCCAGATCGATATCGGCAATGCCGGCACCGAGATGACCACCACCATTGCCAAGGGCGTGCTGCAGGCGGACGGATCGACAGCCGCCGAGCCGACCATTGATGCGGCCCATATCGCGCGAGCAGTCAGCTACATGGCCAGCCTGCCTCTTGAAGCCAATGTGCTCACCATGACGGTCATGGCCACGCAGATGCCCTTTGTGGGGCGAGGATAGGACCGCATTGATGCCGCGCCTAGCTGCCAATCTCTCCATGCTGTTCACGGAGCTGCCGTTCCTCGACCGGTTCGCCGCGGCGGCGGCGGCCGGGTTCACAGGCGTGGAGTTCCTGTTCCCCTATGACCATCCGGTGGAGGCCGTAAAGGCGTGTGCCGAGGCCGCAGGCGTGGACATCGTTCTGTTCAACATGCCGCCGGGCAATTGGGGCGAGGGCGAGCGTGGACTGGCTGTGCTCCCTGGCCGGGCGGCGGACTTTCGCGAGGGACTGTCGCGGGCCATGCACTATGCCCGGCATCTGGACGTCCCCCGGCTGCACATGATGGCCGGCCTGGCTTCCTCGAACGATGCGGGTGCTCGCCAACGCTATCGCGATGGTCTTCTAGCGGCTTCAGACATTGCCGGCGAGGCAGGAATCGACGTGCTGATCGAGCCATTGAACGGACGCGACATGCCCGGCTACTTTCTCGATAGCTTTGAGATGGCGGCCGACATCATCGCCGATCTCGATCGCCCCAATGTGCGGCTGCAATATGACATCTACCATCGGCAGATCCTGCATGGCGACGTCCTGCGCTCGCTAGAGGTTCTGATGCCGATCATCGGACACATCCAGATTGCCGCGGTTCCGGACCGCAGCGAGCCGGGGACGGGGGAGCTGGATGATGCAAGGATATTGCGCGCCATCGATCAGCTTGGTTATCGGGGCTGGGTTGGGTGCGAATACCGGCCGCTTGGCGACACCATGGACGGACTGAGCTGGCGTCCCGCGCTCCAAATCGCCCCAAGATGACACCCTGCTGTCGCAGACCTCGCGGGGAACAACAACCTGTTGACTGGACCTGCCCCTCAGCGCCGGTCGGGGGGGCCGCGGTCACGGTCGCAGCACCTTTGGGCCGCCCGCCGGTGTTCTATGCCCAGGACGCGGCCATGGCCGACCTGTTCGCCGGGTTGCGGGACCTTTGAAATGGATTGGGTGAACCTGGTCTGGCTGTTGCTGCTGGCAGGCGCGGCCGCCTATGTCCAGACCTTGACCGGCTTCGCCTTCGGCCTCCTGATGATGGCCGGGGTGGGGATGCTGAATCTCATTCCGCTGACCGACGCGGCCGTCGTCGTTGGCATATTGACGCTCGTCAATGCCGTCCAGATGCTGGCCAGGGGCTGGCGGGAGGTCGCCTGGGACCAGTTCCGCCTCATCATCGGACCGAGCCTGGTCCTGCTTTTCGGTGGCTATTTCCTGCTCGAATACCTGGCCGACACCAATCTGGACGGCCTGCGCCTGACGCTGGGCCTTGTGATCATCGTGGCCAGCATCCAGCTTTCGCTGCAGCCGCATCCCCGCAAGCAGCTATCTCGCCCGCAATCGTTCGTGGTAGCGGGTGGGCTGGCAGGGATATTGGGCGGGATGTTCTCGACCGCCGGCCCGCCGCTCATCTACCACATGTATCGTCAGCCATTGCCACATGCCGCGATCCGGCAAACATTGGTGCTGGTCTTTGCAATCAACGCGATGTTGCGGCTCGTGTTGGTGGTGGGATCGGGCAACTGGCCTGGGCAGACAGCGTTGTGGGGCGTGGTGGCAGCGCCCGCGGTGATGGCCCTTACCTATGCCGCAAGGCGCTGGCCGCCGCCATTGTCTCCGCTGGCCATGCGACGCGTGGCCTTTTTCCTCCTGCTGCTGTCCGGTGTATTCTTGGCAATCCCGGCCCTGCTTAATCTGATTGGAGTGTCCCCATGACCGAAATTCGCGAACTGCCCCTGGCCGACAAATCGCTCCTGGTTTCGCAGGCCTATGTTGCCGGCCAGTGGATCGATGCACCCGAGGGCAAGACGTTCGATGTCACCGATCCCTTCGATGGCTCATGCCTGGCGCGCCTGCCCGATCTTGGCCCGGAGACCGTTCGGCATGCGATCGACGTGGCGCATGAGGTGCAGCGGGACTGGGCCGGCAAGACGGCCAAGGAGCGGTCCGTGGTCCTCCGGCGCTGGTACGACCTGATCATGGCCAATGTCGATGATCTGGCCCTGATCCTAACCTCGGAGCAGGGGAAGCCGCTGGCGGAAGCCAGGGGCGAGATCGTCTCCAACGCCGCCTATATCGAGTGGTTCGCCGAGGAGGCCAAGCGCGTCAATGGCGATGTGATCCCCGGCGCAACGCCCCAGCAGCGCATCCTGGTGCTCAAGCAGCCCGTGGGGGTCTGTGCCGCCATAACACCCTGGAATTTCCCCAATGGCATGATCACGCGCAAGGCCGGTCCGGCCTTGGCGGCCGGTTGCACCATGATCCTGAAGCCGGCCTCGCAAACCCCGTTATCGGCCCTGGCGCTGGCCGTGCTGGCCGAGCGGGCCGGCGTGCCCAAGGGCGCGTTTTCCGTGGTGACTGGTGCTGCCAAGCCGATCGGCGAGGAGTTCTGCCGCAACCCCAAGATCGCCAAGATCACCTTTACCGGTTCGACCGGCGTGGGCCGCTGGTTGATGCGTGAAGCGGCCGACGGCATCAAGCGCCTGTCTCTCGAGCTCGGCGGCAATGCGCCGTTCATCGTTTTCGACGACGCCGATCTCGACGCGGCCGTCGAAGGGGCCATGATCTCCAAATTCCGCAATGCCGGCCAGACCTGCGTCTGTGCAAACCGCATCTACGTCCAGGAGAGCGTGGCCGAGGCCTTCTCCGCCAAGATGGTGGCAAAGGTTGCTGAAATCCGCCTGGGCCGGGGTACGGAAGCGGGCACGCAGCAGGGGCCGCTTATCGACGAGAAGGCGGTGGCCAAGATGGAAGAACACGTTGCTGATGCGCTGGCGAAAGGCGGGACGATCCTTGCCGGCGGCAATCGGTCCAGCCTGGGGGGCAATTTCTTCGAACCCACGGTCATGACCGGCATTACCCAGGCCATGAAGGTCGCCCGTGAGGAAACCTTCGCGCCATTGGCCCCGATCATTTCGTTCAAGGACGAGGCCGATGTCATCGCCATGGCCAATGACAGCGAGTTCGGGCTGGCGTCCTATTTCTATGCCAAGGACATGGCTCGCGTGGTTCGCGTCGCCGAAGCGCTCGAAGCAGGCATGGTCGGCGTCAATACCGGCATGCTGGCCAATGAAATGGCGCCCTTTGGTGGCGTCAAGCAGTCGGGTCTCGGGCGCGAGGGCTCCAAATACGGCATCGAGGGCTTCCTTGAAACCAAGTATGTCTGCCTGGCCGGTCTCTAGCCGCACGGCTTGAAATGACCCGTGACGACCACCTGCCGGGCTGCTCTCGCTATAGGGTGTCAGGGCCGGGCGTCGGCGGTGCGGGTCTTTTCACCGGTTCCGAGGTTGAGCCAGCGGTGTCGGTTGGTCCGGGGTGGTCGAGCAGGACCCGTTGGCTGGCCCCGTCAATGTCGTCAAACTGGCCGGAATTGAGCGCCCAGGAAAAGGCGGCCAGGGCCAGCAGGCCCAGGAACAGTGCGCAGGGAATGAGAATGGCAAGACCGGACATGACGGCTCCTAGCGTTGCGTGGTGCCGAATTTGAGACGCATGGCGTTGAGGACGACGACCAGCGACGAGGTGGACATGGCCACGGCCGCAATCAGCGGGGACACCTGGCCGGCGATGGCAAGCGGCAGCACGACGACATTGTAGGCCACGGAGAACAACAGGTTCTGCCGCACCAGGCGGTCCGCCCTGCGGGCGATGGCGATCGCGAAGGGCACGTCGGTGAGGCGGTTGCGGGTCATCACGAGGTCGGCCGCGGCGCGCCCGATATCGGCGGCCGACCCGGGAGCCATGGAGACGTCGGCGGCGCGCATGGCGGGTGCATCGTTGATGCCGTCGCCGACCATCAGCACGGTGCCGTGCTGCGACCGCAGAGTTTCGATGGCCACGACCTTGTCGTCGGGGCGCATGGAAGGCGTGAAGCTGGTCAGGCCGACGGCCTCGGCGATGGCGGCGACAGCGACCGGCCGGTCGCCGGAAAGCATTGTTGCCTGCACTCCTTGGCGCGTCAGGATGCGCAAGGCCTCAGTGGCCTCGGGCCGCGGGATATCGTTGAACTGGAAGCGCGCCAGCACCTCGCCATTGCGGCTCAGCCAGACCTGGCTACCCGTTCCGGCGACATCATCCTCGGCGCCGCAGAAATCGGCATTGCCCAGCCGCCAGATATCGATGCCGTCGTGGGCAGCGACGCCGGCGCCAGGCGTTTCGGTGATTTCGCCAGTGAACTGCAGGGGGTCGGGGCAAGCCTCGACCAGAGCCCTGGAGAGGGGGTGGTTGCTGCCGCTGGCGAGCCAGGCGGCGCGGCGCAGCAGGTCCGGGGGCAGGTCGGGGTCCGCCAAGAGCTGCGGCCGGCCCTGGGTAATGGTGCCGGTCTTGTCGAAGGCGGCCATATGGACGCGGCTCAGCTTCTCCAGCGCGGCACCGTCGCGCACCAGAATGCCGGCGCCGAAGAGCCTGCCGGCCGCCACGACATGCACGATCGGCACGGCGAGGGCCAGGGCGCAGGGGCAGGTGATGATCAGCACTGAAACTGCATGCAGAAGCGCCGTGTGAAGGGAGGCGCCGGCCAGCAACCACCCGGCCAGCGTCGCTGCTGCAGTCACATGAATGACAGGCGCATAAAGCGCTGCCACCCGGTCGGCGAGCCGCCGATAGCGGGTGCGCACATCCTCGGCGGCGCGCATCATCTCGGTCATGCGGCTGAGGAAGGATTGATCGGCCGTGCGCAACACCTCGATCTCGACCGGCCGGTCGAGGACGGCCGCGCCTGCGACCAGGCTCTCGCCCAATTCGAGGGTCAGGGGGTGGGATTCTCCGCTGACCATGGCCAGGTCGAACTGCGCCGGCCCTGTCCGCAGGCGGCCATCTACCGGTACGCGGTCCCCGGCCCGCAACATCAGGATCATCCCGGGCAGGATGCGAGCCAATGGGATCACCTGGGTTCGACCGTCCTCCAGCAGTCGCGTCGCGGCACGGGGCTGCAGGCGCGACAGGCCCTCGACCGCACTGCGGGCCCGCACCCGCATCATGTGGTCGAGCGTGCGGCCAACGAGCAGGAAGAACAGCAGCATGGTGGACGCGTCGAAATAGGCATGCGCGCCGCTGGTTGCGGTCTCATAGAGGCTGAGCCCAGTGGTAGCGAGCACGCCAATGGTGATGGGCACATCCATATTGGTGCGGCTGACCCGCAAAGCCGACCATGCCGAGCGGAAGAACGGCCGGCCGGCATAGGCCACGGCCGGCAGGGCCAGCAGCGCCGAGAGCCAGTGGAAGAGATCGCGCGTTGCCTGGTCCGCGCCGGCCCAGACCGAGACGGAAAACAGCATGATGTTGCCGGCCGCAAACCCGGCCACTGCCAGGCTGCGCACCAGTTCGGAAAGAACCGGGTCCCGGGCGGTGACGTCGGCGGGATCGACGGGAAACGTGCGGTAGCCGCTCCTCGTGATGGCGGGGCCCAGCGCTGCAAGGTCCGCCGTCGCGTCGTGGCGGATGGTCACCTGGCGGCGGGTCAAATTGACCCGTGCGCCGGTCACGCCCGGTACCTGCGCCAATCCTGTCTCGATGGACTGGATGCAGGTGGCGCAATAGGCATCGGGCACCGCAAAGCAGATCTCGCGCTCGCCATCGGCGTTTTGGCGAACCAACTCGGACAGCAGCTCGGGCGTGCCGTCGGCCAGCGATGGAAGGCTCGCCTCAAGCGTCATTCCACGGTGACCCGAGATTCGTACTCGATCATCCCCAGTGCGGTGGGCGCGGTGGTGATGGTGATGTCCCAGACGCCAGGAGCCAGGTCAAGCGCACCGACATAGTCATTGCCCCTGAATTCAAGTGCGAGGGTTGTGTCGTCATGACCGCCGACGGGGCGGCGGACAAAGGCCGAGACATTGTCGAGCATCAGGGTGTTGCCAGAGGCGTCGCGCGCCGAGAAGACGATGCTGCCATCGGCGTGGCTGGTCTCGACCACCCAGCCGGCGGCCCGCTGCGCGGCAATGGTGTGTTGCTTGTCGTTGAAGCGCTGGCTCTCGACATAGGAATTGTCCACCACCAGGCCCGTCCAGGTGCGCATGGACGAGATGGCCATGGTCAGGTTGACCGCGATGACCACCGCAAAGAAGGCGGTGATGATGGCCAGCATGTGCCAGCCGGTGAACTCCCTGGCAGTGGTCTTCATTTGACAGTCTCCGGCGCTTCGAAGCGCACCTGTTGGGTGGCAATGGCCTCACCGACGCTGGCCCGGGCGGTCATCAGAAAGTCGGTTCGGGCCGCCAGGTCCCCTGCCGGTGCGCGCACATAGATGCGCAGTGGCAGAACCAGATCGGGCTCGACCTGAAGCGACAGCGCGGTCGTGGCTTCATCTGCCATGTTCGGCGAGGTGATCGTGGCGCCAGGCAGCCCCTCGATCGTGAAGGTGACCGCGCGCGGCGCGTTGGTCATGTTGAGGATCTTGACGTCGTAGCCATTCTGGATGGAGCCGTCCGAAAGGAGGACGTAGAGCGGGTTGCGATCGTGCAGCACGTTCAGGCCAAGCTCGCTGCGCATGGACAGGGCCACCAGCATGGCGAGGCCAATCAGCCCCCAGACACCAAAGTAGACAAGCGTGCGGAGCCGCACGACGGACCGCCAATTGGTGTGCCGAAGCGCGTCCACCCAACCACCTTCGGGGCGCCGGACCCGTGATGGGTCGATGCCGCGCGGCCCGGTCGCCAGCTTCATGTTGGTGTCGTAGTCGTTCAGCGTGGTGTAGGAGATCAGGCCGCGATCGCGTCCGAGGCGGGTCATGACATCGTCGCAGGCGTCGATGCAGAGCGCGCAGGTGATGCATTCAAGCTGCTGGCCGTCGCGGATGTCGATGCCCATCGGGCATACCGCCACGCAGGCATTGCAGTCCACGCAATCGCCCACGGCCTGGCCATTGGCGGCCGCCTTCTTGGCGTGCTTGCCGCGCGGTTCGCCACGCCAGTCATTATAGGTGACGGTCAGGGAATGCTCATCCAGCATCGCCGCCTGGATGCGCGGCCAGGGACACATATAGGTGCAGACCTGTTCGCGCATGAGCCCGCCAAAGGTGTAGGTGGTGGCCGTGAGCGTGGCGATGGTGGCATAGGCAACCAGCGGCGCCTTCAGCGTCACGATATCGACCAGCAGGGTCGGCGCATCGGCGAAGTAGAACACCCAGGCTCCGCCCGTCAGCACGCCGATCAGCAGCCAGATGCCGTGCTTGCTTACCCGCTTTGCCAGCTTGCTTGCCGTCCAGGGCGCGTTTTCGAGCTTGATGCGCGCATTGCGGTCGCCTTCGATGGCGCGTTCGACGACGAGGAAGAGATCGACCCAGACGGTCTGGGGGCAGGCATAGCCGCACCAGGCACGTCCGACCGTCGAGGTGACGAGGAACAGCCCCACGCCGGCCATGACCAGCAGGCCAGCCACATAGTAGAATTCCTGCGGCCAGATTTCGAGAAAGAAGAAGTAGAACCGGCGGTTGGCCAGGTCGAGCAAGACCGCCTGGTCGGGCGCGTATTCGCCCCGGTCCCAACGCAGCCAGGGGGTGACGTAATAGATGGTCAGGGTGATCGCCATGACGATCCATTTGAGTCGCCGGAAGGTGCCCTGAGCGCGCTTGGGGAAGATCTTGCGGCGTGCCGCATAGAGCGGCTGACGGGTCCTGGCGGAATTCACCGCCTCGACATCTATGCGTGGCGGCACCGCGTCGGTCGTCTTGGTCGTCATGGTCATTGGGCTCCTGTGGGCGGCACATTCTCACGGAAGCGGCCGGACCTAGTTGACTTGAATCAACAAAGGCCGCGGCTGGTCGCCGCGGCCTTTGTGGCGCGTTGTCTGGTGGACGGGCCTACTGCCCGCCGCCCAGGCCATGCACATAGATGGCGAGTTCCTTGATGGTGACGTCATCGAGCTTTTCGGACCAGGCAGGCATCATGCCGTGACGCGCCTGGGTGAGCTGCGCCTCGATGGAGGCCACCGAACCTTCATAGAGCCAGATGGCGTCGGTCAGGTCGGGAGCTCCCAATTCGGCCATGCCCCTGGCATCCTCGCCATGGCAGCCAGCGCAATTGTCGAGAAAGGTCTGGTGTGCGTCGGGGCTCGCGGGATCGGCCTCGATGCCGGACAGGCCTGCGACATAGGCGACCATGTCCTTGATCTGGGCGCGATCCAGCATGCCGTCCACCCCGAAATTGGGCATCAGGTTGAACCGTGTGTCCGGATCGGTCGCGGAGCGCACGCCATGGGAAATGGTGTAGTGAATGTCGTCGATCGTGCCGCCCCAGATCCAGGAATCGTCGTTGAGGTTGGGGTAACCCGAGGCGCCGGCCGCCCCGGTGCCGTGGCATTGCGAGCAGTTGACCTTGAAGGCCGAGGCACCCGCCGCGCTGGCGAAGCGGGTCAGCTCCGTATCGGCGAGTATGTCCTGGAGCGGCAAGGTGGCGATGCGCTCGATCACGGCCTGATTGGCGGTCTGCACGTCCGCCAGGTTCTGGTGCAGGTCGGCACGGCTGGAATAGCCCAGAACACCCCCCGTCGCGCTGGAGATCAGCGGCCAGGCCGGAAAGAGCACGGTGTAGACCACTGCGAACACGATGGTGCCGTAGAAGGTCCAGAGCCACCAGCGCGGCATGGGCGTATTGAGTTCCTTGATGCCGTCCCATTCATGGCCGGTCGTTTCCGTGCCGGTGAGAGCATCGACTTCCTTTTCGGTCTGCCTGTCAGTCATTGCCGGTCTCCTTGGCGGCGTCGCGCAGGGGAATCTGGGCTGCGTCAACGGCGCGATGGCGCGCGCCGGGACGCAACAGGAAGAGGCCGACGAAGAGGAATATGCCGAACATGTAGAGGAGCCCCCACGAGTCGGCGAAATGGCGCATTGCGTCGTAATCCATTCTTTGCGTCCCCTAGCGGAAATTGGCTTCGGCGTCGTAGCTGTCGAATTCGACCAGCGTTCCGAGCATCTGCAGATAGGCGACAAGGGCATCCATTTCGGTGATCTTGTCCGGGTTGCCGTCGAAGTCCCCGACCACGGCCTTGGGATAGCGGGTCAGCAGCTCGGATGTGTCGGCGTCCGGGGTCGCCTGGGCGATCAGGTCGCGCGTTGCGGCATCGATCATCGCCTGGTCATAGGGCACGCCGACGGTGGCATTGGCCTGCAGCTTGCCGGTGATGGTGCCGTAGTCGAGGGTGGCCAACGAGAGGAAGGCATAGCTGGGCATCACCGACTCTGGGACCACCGAGCGCGGATCGGTCAGGTGTTGCACCTGCCAGTCGTTTGAATACCGCCCGCCGACGCGCGCCAGGTCCGGCCCGGTGCGCTTGGATCCCCATTGGAAGGGATGGTCGTACATCGACTCGGCCGCCAGCGAGTAATGGCCGTAGCGCTCCACCTCGTCGCGGAATGGCCGGATCATCTGGCTGTGGCAGGTGTAGCAGCCCTCGCGGATGTAGATGTCGCGCCCGGCCAGCTCGAGCGGCGAATAGGGCCGCATGCCGTCCACCTTCTCGATGGTGTTCTGGAAGTAGAACAGGGGGGCGATCTCAACGATGCCGCCGATTGCGACCACAACGAGCGAGCCGACGAGCAGCAGGGACGCGTTGCGTTCGATGATGCCGTGCTTGGCAAGAATGGACATGATTGGTGCTCCTTACGCGGCGGGCTGCAGGCTGGCCGAGACCGGCATGGGACGCTCGCTGCGGACCTTGCCGACGACGGTCATCCAGATGTTGAAGGCCATGACCAGTCCACCGGCGAGGTAGAGCAGGCCGCCGCCCACGCGCATCAGATAGTAGGGGTGCATGGCCGCCACGGTTTCGGCGAAGGAATAGACCAGGAAGCCCTGGCTATCGTATTCGCGCCACATCAGGCCCTGCATGATGCCGGCGACCCACATGGCGGCGGCGTAGACCACGATACCGAGGGTGGCGAGCCAGAAGTGCCAGTTGACCATGCGTAGCGAATAGAGGCGTTCCCGGCCCCACAGGCGGGGCACCATGAAATAGACGGCGCCGAACGAGATCATGCCGACCCACCCAAGGGCACCGGAATGCACGTGGCCGATGGTCCAGTCGGTATAGTGGCTGAGGCCGTTGACCGACTTGATCGACATGACCGGGCCTTCGAAGGTGGACATGCCGTAGAAGGCGACGGCAATCACCATCATGCGGATGATCGGATCGGTCCGGAGCTTGTCCCACGCACCGCGCAGGGTCATCAGGCCATTGATCATGCCGCCCCAGCTGGGCATCCACAGCATCACCGAGAACACCATGCCCAGGGTTTGCGCCCAGTCGGGCAGGGCGGTGTAGTGCAGGTGGTGCGGGCCGGCCCAGATATAGAGGAAGATCAGCGACCAGAAGTGGATGATCGAGAGCCGGTAGGAATAGACCGGGCGCTCGGCCTGCTTGGGCATGTAGTAGTACATCATCCCCAGAAAGCCGGCGGTGAGGAAGAAGCCCACCGCATTGTGGCCATACCACCACTGGGTCAGGGCATCCTGCACGCCCGAGAACAGCGAATAGCTGCGCGAGCCGAAGAAGGAGACCGGCACGGCCAGATTGTTGACCACGTGCAGCATGGCCACGGTGACGATGAAGGCGAGGTAGAACCAGTTCGCCACATAGATATGCGGCTCCCTGCGCTTGAGGAGCGTCCCCAGGAACAGGATGAGATAGGCCACCCAGACAATGGTGAGCCAGATATCGACATACCATTCGGGCTCGGCATATTCGCGGCTCTGGGTGATGCCCAGCAGATAGCCGGTGGCGGCCATGACGATGAACAGCTGATAGCCCCAGAACACGAACCAGGCGAGGTCCCCGCCGAACAGCCGTGCCCGGCAGGTGCGCTGGACCACATAGAAGCTGGTGGTCAACAGCGCCGTGCCGCCAAAGGCAAAGACCACGGCGGAAGTGTGCAGGGGGCGCAGGCGGCTGAAGGTGAGGAACGGGCCGAAATTGAGGTCGGGGAAGGCCAGTTGCGTGGCCACCACAACGCCGACCAGGAAGCCGACAATACCCCAGAACACGGTCAGCAGCGAACCGATCCGCACCGGACCATCCATGTAGCTGGCCTCGCCCGCCGGATCAGGCACGCGTTCGGGCAGCCGCAAAGCCACCAGCGTCGCCAGGCCCAGCACCAGGGTCAAGATGCCCATATGCAGGCGGAACGGCGCGTCCACAGCCAGCCCCGAAAGCAGGGCCGCCAACAGAGTTCCGCCGCCAAGGCCGATTATCCATCCCTTGTTCACATCGATTCCCCAAGCCAAACCGGCACAGTGCTGCCGTGCTGGGCTTGGTAAGCCGGGGTGGGCTCACCGACTTTGATTTGGATCAAGGTTGGCGCGAGTGTGGATTGTCATGGTGGTCGCCAGGCATTCGAGGGGTTTCCCATGACGGCGACAAAGAGGAACATGGGTGGTCGGCGCGATGGCGAGGCTGCCCTCGATCGACCGGGCTTCTGCCAGATCCTGGCGGCATATCGCGCGGGGGGCTCATCTCAGGAGCGTGGGGCCCCGAGCGCACACGTTCCAGGAGCGCCAGCGGTTCCGGTCAAGTCGCCCGGAAGCTCCAGGCTGCAATGATCTGGCAATCCCTGGTCTGGGGCGTGCTGATGGGCGCTGGTGCGGCGCTGCACTGCGCCGGTATGTGCGGCCCGATCGGCTGTGCCCTGCTGACCGTCACCGATGCACGGCAGTCCGTTCGGCCCGCCTGGCAGCGCCTCGCGGTGATGCAGATTGGCCGGGTGCTTGCCTATGTGGCGCTGGGGCTGGTCTTCGGCGCATTCGGGGCGGGCCTTATCCGGCAGATCGACATGAGCCCCGTGCATATGGCCCTGCAATGGATGGCGGCCGGCGTCGTGATCTGGATGGGCCTGTCGACGGCCGGCCTCGTGCCCAGCCTGGCTGGGTTCGACCGCGCCCTGGCGCCCATGGCGGGCCTGACCGCCAGGGTTCGCTTTGCTCTGTCCCGGGGTGGGCCGGAGCTGGATTTGGTCTCCGGCCTGGTCTGGGGGCTCACCCCCTGTCCCCTTGTCTACGCTGCGGTGTTCAATTCCATGGTGCTCGGCTCGGTCGAGATGGCCATGCTGATGATGCTGGCCTTCGGGCTGGTGACGGCCGTGCCGGTCATGGCGTCGTCGCTGCTTCTCTTTGGAGCAGGCGGGCGACGCAAGCGTCCGGGCCACCTTGCCGCGGGCCTGATGATGGCGGGCATGGGCGTCCTGGCGTTCCTGCTGACCACGCCGGGCAGTCCCCTCTGCATTTCTTGACCCTGTGATCGCTCAGCAGGGCGGACTTGACGCGACCCGCGCGGAAGCGTGGTGTATTCACGATGCGTCGCGGGGCCGAATCTGCGCGCGAACGGGAGCAGGAGTGCGCGTGAAACAAGTGCCGGGCCGCAAGGTTGGGATCAAGGATGTGGCCGATCGGGCCGACGTCGCGGTCTCGACCGTTTCGCACGTTCTCAACGGCACGGCACCGATTTCGCCCGAAGTGCGGGCGCGCGTTCTGGAGGCCGCGGGGACGCTGGGCTACCTGGCCAAGCGTCGGGAAAAGGCGACGATCGCCGTGCTCCGGAGCGTGATGCTGGCGGTGCCGAGCGATACGCTTCCGCACAATGAGTACAATCTCTATTCATGGACGCTGCTGAGCCGGTTGATGCGCGAGTGCGAGCGCCGCTCGATCCGGGTGGTGCCGGTAGAGGTTGATCAACCCAATTTCAGCGGCAGCGAGTTGATCGCGCAGGCGCGGGCCGCTGAGGTCGATGGCATTTTGCTGCTGAACGACGACCGGCGCGAATTGCTGCAGGAAATCGCCGGTTCCGGCATTCCGGCCGTGCTGATGAACGGCGAAGACCAGGAGATGCAGATCGACAGCGTCACGCCCGGCAACCGGTTTGCGGCGCGCTACGCGACCAACTGGCTGATCGAGCAGGGGCATCGCAACATCATGCACCTGACCTGGGAGGGTCGAAGCACGATCCGCCGCCGCCGTGACGGCTTTCTGGATGCCTTTCGCGCCAACAATCTCTCGCTCGAAACGGCCTATGTGCATCACGCGGAAGGTTACCTGCCCGATCTGGGGGGGGCGGCGATCGAGCGCTGGATTGCCAAGCATGAGGGCCTGGGCGGGATCACGGCGATCTTCTGTGCGGCCGACAATCTGGCGCTGGGGGCAATGACGGCCCTGCGCAATGCGGGTTACGCCATGCCACGGGATGTATCGGTGGTCGGCTTCGACGGCGTCGCGCTGGGCGAATTCACTGCGCCTTCGCTCACCACGGTCAGCGTGCCTCTCGACCATATGGGGACAGCAGCGCTGCATCTGCTCGAACAGCGCATCACCAATGCCAATGCCGCCCTACCGGCCCACCGGCTGGAACTGGGCTGCCGGTTGACGATCCGGGGCAGCGTCCGCACGCTGCCCTAGCCTATGCGGGGCCGAACAGGTCGGAAAGAAGCTGCTGGCGGGCCATTTCGACACTGCCCAGCAGGCCGGCACGACTGCCTGTTTCGCTTCGACGGATGACGACCGGGCGGGGCCAGGCCGCCGAGACCAGCGGGCGCACCCGGTCGATAAACTCCTCACGGGCACCGACACTGCCACCGAAGACCACCGTTTCGGCGTCGACCAGTGCCAGAATGCTCACCACCCCGCGGGCGACGAACTGGGCGGCCTGGTCAAGGGCCTGCAACCCAGCGTGATCGCCATTTGCAGCGGCGCGGAATATCTGCTCGACACTGTGCTCGGTGGGCCCCCCGGCCGCCACGTAAAGGCGCCGGATGCCAGCTTCCCCGACCTGGTTTTCGAGGGCCGGCGTGCCGGAAAAGTCCAGCTGCCAGAGCGGCAGATAGCCGATCTCCCCCGCACCGCCATGGGCACCCCGGAGCAGGTGTCCATTGACCATGAGGGCGCTGCCGATGCCGGTTCCCAGGGCGACGAAAGCCATGTTGGCCGACGCGTCGGGCTGGCTCCGTACCTCGGCGACAAGCGCGAGGTTGACGTCGTTGTCGAGGTGCACATGCCCGCCAAGCGCCGAGGTCAACGGTTCGAGCAGGGCGACCCCTTCGATCCCGGGCATGTTGCCTGCCAGGCTCAGGCGCCCGGTGCGCGGATCGACGGCGGCGGGTACGCCGATCGTAGTGTTGCGGACGTGGTAGCGCGGCAGGCCCGCATGGCTGCACAGGCGGTCGGCAATGGCGGCGATCTGGGTGACCAGGGCGTCCGCTCCACGCCTGGTGCTGGGCTCGGTGTACTCGGCCAGCAGCGTGCCGCGCATGTCGCAAACCGCGCCGGAAATCTTGGTTCCGCCGACGTCAAACCCCATGGCCAGGGCTGCATTGGCCCGCAGCGCATATGATAATTGCGATCGCCCGGGCAAACCGTCATGTGTGCCCGCTACATGGACGAAGCCGCGACTCTCAAGCGTGCCAAGAAGGTCCGACACCGAATGGCGCGGCAACCCGATGCGGCGCGAAAGCGCGGGGCGTTGCAGCGAAGGCGATGCCATCAGCAGGTCCACCAGCCGACGCAAGTAACTATCTGGGGAATTTTTTTCAGCAGCGCCGGCAGGGCGCGTTGTGGCGGTCCCGGGAGGCGTAGCTCGTTGAATCTCATGCCGATCTTGCATGGAAGATGGATCGTCTGAATGCATTTTGAGATCACTTTCGAGGGTCGTGAAAATTGTTTCATATTGCGAAAGTGTGAAACTGCCGCAAGGATGCTGCATGTAACAGCAAAGATCGCGCAATATGCAAGGTGCATTGCAAGCGACAGCGCTGGAGCAGGAGAGGGAAGGGAGGAGCTTCATGCAAAAATTTTTGCAGGAAATGTCAGTCACTTCCAATGGAGATCACGCGCTCGCTTTGTCACCAGACGGTGCATTGCGGCGCGCAAAATGAGGAAGACGTCTATGAATGCCAAGAAATGGATCGCGACGGTCGCGATTGCGGCGCTGTCGACGACGGCAATGACCGCGGTTGCCTGGGCCTTCCAGGAAGCGCCGATGCTGGACGAAATGGTGGGCGCCGGGCAGCTCCCTCCGGTCGATGAGCGCCTGCCGGTGAACCCCACCGTTGTCGACGCCCTGACAGTGGGCGAGTATGGCGGCACCTGGCACCGTGCCTATAGCGGTCCCGGCGATCGCTGGGGTCCCACCAAGCTCATGGAAGAGCGCGTGCTCAAGTGGACCGCCGATGCCTCCGGTGAGGCCGTATTGAAGCCCGGCTATATCGAGAGCTATTCGGTCAACGACAGTTCCACCGAATTCACCTTCACCCTGCTCGAAGGGCTGAAGTGGTCGGATGGCGAGCCGGTCACCACCGAGGACGTCGAATTCTGGTACAATGACGTGTTCCTGAACACCGATATCGTGCCCAATATCGATCCGACCTTTGCGCCGGGCGGCGTCCCGCTGCAGCTCGAGGTCAAGGACGAGCGCACCTTCACCATCAAGTTCGCCCAGCCTTACGTGTATTTCCTGCAGATCCTGGCCAAGGACTCGACTGGCGAGCCGAGCCTGGACCGGCCCAGCTTCCTGTTCCCGAAGCACTATCTGAGCCAGTTCAACAACAAGTATGCCAGCGAAGAAGAGCTGGCTGCCGCCGCCGCCAAGTTCAACGTCGCCAAGTGGACCGATCTGTGGGGGTCCAAGGGCGCTGCGACGGCCTGGTGGGCCAATCCGGACCTGCCGGTGATCACCGCCTGGAAGATCGAAACCCCGGCGCCGGCCGAAACCGTCACCATGGTTCGCAATCCCTACTATTACGCCGTCGATCAGGAAGGGAACCAGCTGCCCTATATCGACCGCATCGAACACCGCCTGTTCCAGGATCCGGAAACGCTCAACCTGATGGTTGCGCAGGGCCAGATCGACATGCAGGCCCGCTATATGGGCCTGGACAACTACACCTTCTACAAGGAGAACGAGGCGCGCGGCGGCTATCACGTGGTGACCGGCCGAGACTCCAATGTCTGGTCGATCATTCCAAACCAGACGGTGAAGGATCCGGTGCTGCAGGCCCTGTTCCAGAACCCCGACTTCCGCCATGCCCTGTCGGTCGCTGTCGACCGCGAGGCGATCATCGAGCTGACGCAGTCGGGACTGGCCTTCCCCATCCAGACCGCGCCGGTGAACGGTTCGCCCTATTACAGGGAAGAGCTGTCGTCGCACTGGACCGAATATGATCCCGACCAGGCCGACACCCTGCTCGATGCGGCCGGTCTGACCGAGCGCGACGGCGCTGGTTTCCGCCTGCGTGAAGATGGGCAGCGCCTCAGCCTGACCATCGAGGCCAATGACGCGGCCCATGCCAAGACGCTCGAAGTGATGGCGGACATGTTCGCCGATGTCGGCATCGAGCTGCTGCCGCGCGTCATCGACCGCACCCAGTGGGACAACAACCGCGACAATAACGACTTCCAGCTGCAGTGGATGCCGTTCGACCGTCTGACCTATGTGCCGGCCGACCCGCGCCTGATGCTGGGCAGCCAGTCCTTTGGTACCGAATACTTCAAGTGGTACCAGACCGATGGCGAAAGCGGCATCGAGCCTCCTGAAGGCAGTGCCGTGCGCGACATGTTCGCTGCCTGGGACGAGGCCTCGCAGGCCCTGACCCTGGAAGAGGCCGACGCGGCCGTGAACGAGATGATCGCCGACTTCGTCGATGCCGGCTATGTCATCGGCGTCTATGGTGGCGGTGCAGTGGTCAACATCGTGTCGGACAAGATGCAGAACGTGCAGCCCGACCTGGTGCAGGACGACATCTTCCGCGGCGTGGGCATTGCCCGCACCCAGCAGTTCTGGTTCGACCAGGACTAAGCAAGCAACCGGCCCGGGACCGACTGACGGTCCCGGGCCGCCCTTCATGACTTGAGCCGCCCCCCGCAATATCGGGCGGCTCGGGGAGGAACAGCAGCATGATCGCCTTCATTCTCCGGCGCGCATTTCTGGCGATCCCGACGCTCGCCTTCATTTCATTCATTGCCTTTGTGATCATCCAGTTGCCGCCGGGCGACTACATCACCGCCTATGCCGCCGAACTGCGCCACCAGGGCGAATACATTACCGAGGCGCAAGAGGCCGCCATGCGGGCCCAATATGGGCTCAACGACCCGATCCTGGTCCAATATTGGCGCTGGATCACCGACATCATCTTCCATGGCGATTTTGGCTATTCGCTGCAGTGGAATGCGCCGGTTTCCAGCCTGATCTGGGACCGCCTCGCCATTACGCTGGCCATTTCCACCCTCAGCCTTGTGTTCACTTGGATCATCGCCATCCCGGTCGGCGTCTATTCGGCGACGCGGCAATATTCGGTGCTCGACTATGTGTTCACGGTCTTCGGATTCCTGGGCAAGGGCATTCCGGATTTCCTCCTGGCGCTCATCCTGCTCTGGGTCAGCTTCGTTTATCTCAACCTCGATGTCGGTGGCCTGTTCTCTGCACAATACCAGAGCGCGCCCTGGAGCCTGGGCAAGGTGATCGACCTGCTCCAGCACCTGTGGATCCCGCTGGTCGTGCTGGCCACGGGCGGCGCGGCCGGGCTGATCCGCGTGATGCGCGCCAATATGCTCGACGAGTTGGGCAAGCCCTATGTGGAAACGGCCTATGCCCAAGGCCTGAGCGAGGCCCGCGTGGTCTGGGGCTATCCGGTGCGCGTGGCGCTCAATCCGTTCATCTCGACCGTGGGCTGGGCGCTGCCGGCGCTGTTCTCCGGCGACATCATCACCGCCGTGGTGCTGAACCTGCCGACCACCGGCCCGCTGCTGCTGCAGGCGCTCAAGATGCAGGACATGTATCTGGCGGGCAGCTTCATCCTGGTGCTCAGCGTCTTCACCGTGATCGGCACGCTGATCTCCGACATTCTCCTGGCGTGGTTCGACCCGCGCATCCGCTACGCGTGAGGCAATGGCCATGACCGAGCAGACAATCGACAACGCGCCCGAGACCGTGCGCGACCGCAAGGAAGAGCTGTTTACCGCCAAACCCTGGCAGCTGATCTGGCGCCGGTTCTCGCGGCACACGCTGGCCATGATCTCGATGTGGTTCCTGAGCATCCTGATCCTGGCGGCAGTCTTTGCCGACATGGTCGGCCCCTATGATCCGTTCGAGGTGCAGCGCCTGCGCACGCTGGCGCCGCCCACGCCCATCCATCTGTTCCACGAGGGGCAATTCGTCGGACCCTTCGTCTATGGGCTGGCGCGCGAGCGCGATCCGGAGACAGCTCGGGTGATCTTTGCCGAGGACACCGATAAAGTGCTGCCGATCCAGCTGTTCGCGCAGGGCGACGAATACAGCTTCTTTGGCCTGTTCAAGACCAATTTCCACCTGTTCGGCGTCAACGATCGGCGCGACCAGATCAACCTTCTGGGCACGGACGATCTCGGACGCGACGTGTTCTCGCGGCTCATCCATGGCGCGCGCGTCAGCCTTTCGGCTGGTCTTGTCGGGGTTGCCTTTGCCTTCATCCTCGGGCTCACGCTGGGGTCGATTTCGGGCTATTTCGGCGGCTGGATCGACAGTTCCATCCAGCGGCTGATGGAGTTCATCCGCTCCATTCCGACCATCCCCCTTTGGATGGGGTTGGCGGCTGCCCTGCCGGTGGCCTGGGACCCGCTGTTTGTCTATGTGCTGATCACCCTCATCCTGGCGTTGATCGGCTGGACGCATCTGGCGCGTGTGGTGCGCGGGCAGTTCTTCGCCATCCGCAACGAGGATTATGTGATGGCGGCCCGGCTGGCCGGGGCCTCCGAATATCGCATCATCACCAAGCACATGCTGCCCTCGATGACCTCCTACATCATTGCCGCGCTGACGCTGGCAGTGCCGGACATGATCCTGGGCGAGACGGCACTGAGCTTCCTGGGCCTGGGTCTGCGCCCGCCGGTGGTCAGCTGGGGCGTGCTGCTGCAGGACGCGCAGAACCTGCGCTCGATTTCGCTGGCGCCCTGGCTTCTGTCGCCCGGGATCGCGGTGGTGCTCACCGTGCTTGCCTTCAATTTCCTCGGCGATGGTCTCCGCGACGCCGCCGACCCTTATGGGCAATAGTAGTATGAACCATTCCCCCATGCCCCCCGAGCGCCTGCTCGAACTGGACAATGTGCAGGTGCACTTCCCCATGCGTGAAGGCCTGGTGAAGGCCGTCAACGGCGTGTCCTACCATGTCAATAAGGGCGAAGTGCTCGGCATTGTGGGCGAGAGCGGATCGGGCAAGTCGATCACCGCCCGCGCGATCATGCGGCTGCTGCCCAAGCGCGCCATCGATGCTGGCGGCAGCATCCGGTTCCGGCCCCGTAGCGGCGAGGCGTTCGAGCTTTCGAGCCTCTCGCGCAATAGCCGGGCCATCCGCGAGGTCCGGGGCAACCATATCGGCATGATCTTCCAGGAGCCGATGACGGCGCTGTCACCGGTGCACACCATCGGCACCCAGATCATGCGCACCGTGCAATTGCACAAGGGCTTGAGCCGGGCCGCAGCGCGCGAACGCGCCATCGAGCTCCTGGGCAAGGTGCAGCTGCCGCGCCCGGCCGAACTGGTCGATGCCTATCCGCATCAGCTTTCGGGCGGCATGCGGCAGCGCGCCATGATCGCGCTGGCCATTTCCTGCGACCCGAGCCTGTTGATCGCGGACGAGCCGACCACGGCGCTGGACGTGACCACCGAGGCGCAGATCCTCGAACTGCTCAAGCAATTGCAGTCCGAACTGGGCATGGCGATAATCTTCATCACCCACAATTTCGGCGTGGTGGCCGATATCGCGGACCGCGTGTCGGTGATGTATCTGGGCCATATCGTCGAGACGGCGAGCGTCGATGATATTTTTTACGCGCCCAAGCACCCCTATACGCAGGCGCTTCTGCGCTCGATTCCGCGGCTCGGTGTCGACCAGGGGCGGCGCCTGCCAACCATTCCCGGCATGGTGCCCGATCCGTTCAGCGTCCCCCGGGGGTGTGAGTTCAATCCCCGCTGCAGCCACGCCATCGCCGGGCTCTGCGATGTTCAGGAGCCGCCCGAGAAGCGGTTCAACGGGCAGATGTCGCGCTGCCACATCGCGGACCAGTTTGCCAAGGAGCCGGCTCATGCCTGAGGCCACCACCATGACCCAGACCATGCCGGATGACGTGCTGATCTCGGTGCGCAACCTCAAGAAGTACTTTCCCGTGCATGCCGGCTGGCTGCGGCGCAAGGTCGGGGACATCAAGGCGATCGATGACGTGTCGCTCGATATCCGCAAGGGCGAGACCTTCGGTCTCGTCGGCGAGTCCGGCTCGGGCAAGTCCACCGTGGCGCGGCTGATGCTGCGCGCCTATTCGCTGACCGACGGGCAGATCCTGTTCCGCCAGGCCGATGGATCGGTGGTCGATCTCTCCGCGCTCAGCGACCGGCAGATGCGCTCCATGCGGCGCGAAATGCAGATGATCTTCCAGGATCCCTATTCCTCGCTCAACCCGCGCATGACGTTGCTCGAGCTGGTGGGTGAACCCATGGTCATCCACGGGGTCGGTTCGCAGGGGGAAATCCGCGACCGCGTCGCCGAACTGCTGCAGGTGGTGGGCCTGCGGCCCGAGTTCATCGGTCGCTATCCGCACGCCTTTTCCGGTGGGCAGCGCCAGCGTATCGGCATTGCCCGGGCATTGGCGCTCAATCCCAGTTTCATCGCCGCAGACGAGGCCGTGTCAGCCCTCGACGTGTCGGTGGCGGCACAGAACATCAACCTGTTGCAGGACCTGCAGGAGAGGTTTGGCCTCACCTATCTCTTCATCACCCATGACCTGGGCATGGTCGAGCATATCTCGGACCGCGTCGGGGTGATGTATCTGGGCCGGCTGATGGAAGTGGCGCCGACCGAACAGCTCTTTGCCAAGCCGCTGCACCCTTATACCGAGGCCCTGATGGCCGCGGTGCCGCAGCCGGATCCGCGCGGCAACCGGGCGCGCAAGCGCGTGCCGCTCAAGGGTGAAATCGCCAATGCCGCCAATCCGCCGGCAGGCTGCAGCTTCCACCCGCGCTGTCCCTATGCACAGGCCAAATGCGCCACTGAAGTGCCGGCCCTGCGGACGGTGGCTGGCGGCCGGCAGGTGCGTTGCCACTTCGCCGAAGAATTGTCGCTGGTCGGGGCGGTGGCATGAAGCTGGACGGCGCGCATGACCTGGCGGCCCGGCTGGCGCCGCAGCTGATGCTGGATGCCAGCGAGCCCTATCGCCCTGTCGCCTATGGCTACACGGTGTTCAGGACCGCCGGTCAGTCGCCCTCGTCGAAATTCTTGGTCGAACCGGTCGCCGCGGTGACGGTCGAATATGCGATCTACTATGATTGGGACATCGGCCATCTCTATGATCTCGAGCATGTCTGGGTCCATGCCGATGAAGAAGGCCGGGTCGTTCGCGTCGAAGCCTCGGCGCATGGCGGTCGACGGGTCATGGATGCCGGAAACGGCCAGGCGGAACTGCGTGATGGCCGCCCGGTGGTCTATGTCGAGGCCGGCAAGCATGCCCATTGGGCTACTCCGGAGCTGATGGGTGAGGGGGACCGCCAGAAGCTGGCGATCGCCTGTGGCCCGGCAGCCGGCATCGAGGGCGTGCATCTTGGCAATCCCTTTGCGCAGCGCGGCGACTATCGACCAAGCGGGGCCGACCATCGCCTGGCCCGGCTCAAGATGCGGCGCGATGCCTTCGTGCCCAGTCATCGCTACCTGGCGCTGACCGAGCCCGTGCAATTGATGCCCTGGGCCGAGCTGGAGGCCAGCATTCCCGAGCGGGTCGAACATGAGCTTGCCCGGTTGCGGGGCGCGAATGGACATCTCAGGGCGGTGTTTCTCGATTGCGGCGATACGCTGGTCGATGAACGCACCGAGGTTAAGGCGCCTGGTACCGAAGTGGTGCTGCAGGGCGACCTCATCCCCGGCGCTGGCGAAATGATGCGCGCGCTCAAGGCCGCCGGCTATTGCCTGGTGCTGGTGGCCGATGGTCCGCGGCAGAGTTTCGTCAACCTGCTTGGGCGCCACCAGCTCTGGGATCTGTTCGACGCCCATGTGATTTCCGAGGATATTGGCGCGCTCAAGCCTGACGCGCGCATGTTCGAGGCGGCGTTTTCGGCGATCGGTATCGACCGGTCCGAGGCCTGGCGCTGCGTCATGGTGGGCAACAATCTCTCGCGCGACATCAAGGGCGCCAATGCGCTGGGCATCACCTCGGTCTTCATGGCCTGGTCGAGCCTGCGCACGCATGAGCCTGCCGATTCCAGCGAGCACCCCGATTACAAAATAGGTTCTCCCGAAGAACTGCCGGCCCTGTTGGAGCAGCTCGAATCCCTGCTGCATTACCGCGGGCCGGCACCTTTTCGGGGCTGAGTGCAAACTGAAAGACTTTTGATGACGACGCCATTGATGAGTATCGCCCGTGGCGACAGCCTGAACGCCTGGGAACTGTCGCCCGTCGAGGCGCGCCACTTTCCCGGGGAACCAGCCCCGGCGCGTGACCCGCAGAACTACAAATACATCAATGGTTTCGTCGATGTCGGCGATCTGCCCTGCCGGGTCGCGACCTGGCGGGAGGTCGCTGCCCGCAATGTGAGCCTGCGAACGGACTGGCCAGTCGAAAGCCTCTATCTGCCGGGCAATAACCGACGTGTCGAATTCAGCCAGTTCCGACACCGGCCGACCCGGCTGGCGCGCTGGTGCCGGACGCGGCTTGTGGCGCCCGAGGACCGCTACTGCTCGTTCCGTCTTTCGACGCGCGGGGGCGTGCATATCTGGGTGGATGGCGTGCTCGCAGCGCGGTTCGAGCCATTCACCCGCAACCAGACACAGGAGACCGTGGTCCACCTGCCTCTCAAGGCCGGTGGGAGCGACGTTATCGTGCTGACCGAAGACATGGCCGAGCGCGACGTCAACTGGTTCTTCGAATTGGTGTTGCTTGACGACGTGCGGCTCGACGTCTTCCTTGAGGGCGCGCGGCTGGGTCGTAATGTCGAGGCGCTCAAGGCGCTGTCCAGCCAGGTGCGGACGCGGGGGGATGTGATCAGCGGCGCCCAGGATGTGGTGCTGGCGTTCGACACCCCGGCGCGCATTGCTGTCGATATCGTGGCGCGGATCAGCACCACCTCGCATACCCATGCGACCCTGCTCGATCGCACCCTGCATCTGCCCGCGGGGGCGACCAGCGTGACCCTCTGCAGCGGCACGGAACTGCCCGACGGCTATCATACGCTCGACCTGACCTTTGTGGCCGGTGACAGCCGGGTGGATCGCTCGATTGGCTGTCCGATCCTGCACGACATCGAGCCCAGCGACATTGGTCCCGATCTCGCCAGCCGCAAGGCGCGGGCACTGGAGCATGCCGCGCTGCACGGTGAGATGCGCATGGGCACCGCCACTGCGATCCTCGCCACCGGCCGCGCGGACGACCCACGACTGCGGCCGATCATCGAGGACACGCTGCTGGCGATCGAGGAGCGGCGGGACTGTGCCGATTTCGTTTCGGTGCCGCTGCTCTGGGCCTGGATACGCCACCAGAGCGATTTCCCAAGCGATCTTGCCGAACGCACACGCCGCGCTCTGCTCGAATTCCGCTATTGGGTGGACGAGCCGGGCAATGACGTGATGTGGTTCTGGAGCGAGAACCACGCGCTGTGCTTCCACGTCTCCCAGCTTCTGGCCGGTCTCAGCTTCCCCGAGGCGGTCTTCGCCTGCTCCGGACGGACCGGCGCCCAGCAGGCAGCCCTGGCAACAGAGCGCCTCGGGCTGTGGCTGGATTCGGTGGAGGAAGAAGGCCTGGCCGAGTGGAACTCGGCTGCCTACTACCCGGTGGACTTCATTGGCCTGCTGGCTCTGGTCGAGCTGGCGCCGGAGCCGATTGCCGGGCGCGCGAAGGTGCTCTGCGATCGCATCTTCACCATGGTCGCGCTCCATACGCTTGGCGGTGTCCCCGCAGGGTCGATGGGGCGGGCCTATGACAAGGAACTGCGCGCCGGACCCCTGACCGAACTGGCCCCCTTTGCAGCCGTCGCGTTTGGAACGGGCTGGCTCAACACCGGCGTGGCCTCGCTGCCGCTGTTTGCCGCGGGCGGCTATGAGTCACCGGCCGAAATCGGCGCTTATGTGGCCCCGGATGACGGGCAGGTGGTGACGGCGCGCTACACGCAGGGCTATGGCGAGGCGGCGCAATTGAGCCTCTACAAGACCCGGTATGTTCAGCTATCGAGCAATAGTGGGGCGCGCGCGGGCGGCTATGGCCACCAGCAGCATGTGCTCGACCTGCGCTTCGCCAGCCATCCCATGGCCCGCAGCTGGCTCAACCATCCCGGCGAGGACGATCCCTGGGGTCAGCAGCGTCCCTCCTATTGGGCCGGCAATGGCGTGCTGCCGCGGGTCGGCCAGCACCGCAATGCCGCCATGGCGCTCTTCCGGCTGGGGGCTACCGCCCGACTTGATTTCTCCCATGTCTATGCGGCCCAAGCTGGGCTGGTGCACCATCTGGATGGCGACACGCTGATCCTTGAAGGCGGCAAGGGGCTGGTGGCGTACAAGGCCTTGGGTCCCCTCGTGGCCATGGAGAATGGTCCCTGCGCCGGCATCGAATATCGCCTGACCGGCCCGGACCAGGGCTGGGCCGTGATCGTTGCCGAGAACCAGGACCTGGAGGCATTCACCGCCTATGTCCGGCGCTGTCGTCTGCGCCACACAGGTGGCGAAAGCCTCGTCCTCGAACGCCCCGACAATGCGCGACTGACCCTTGACTGGACCCGGGGTTTGCTGATCGGAGAAGCACAGGCACAAGAGCCGTTTGGCGGGGTCGTACCATCGATCGCGCTTGAAAGGCTGTAGCCGGCGCGATCGGCGCCGACAGACCGAACCGACCCTGACCTTTTTGGCCCTCCGGGCCGCTCCGGATTGCAACCATGCGTATTGAAAAGCTCGATCATCTTCTGTCCCGGCTGCGGAGCCATATCTTTATCCGGCTGGACACCGCCCTGCCGCTGCGGTTCCGGCGGGGGCTGCCGGAAGAGCGCTGCGCCATCGTCGCGCAGGCCTGGGACAATTGGACAGCGGTCGACAGTGAACTCGTCTGGGGCGAGCCGGAAAGCTATTTCTGGTTTGCCACACGGTTCACCCTGCCCGAGGTTGCCCGGGGACGGCGCGTCTATCTCAAGGTCGATGCGCAGTTCGGCAACACGCGCGGCCGTTCAGATCCCCAATGCCTGGTGCGGGTCAATGGCACGATTGCCCAGGGCGTCGATGGCAATCACCAGGAACTGCTGCTCAGCGAAAATGGTGAGCCCGGTGCCGCCTACGAGATCCTGCTCGAGGCCGGCACGATCGAGGACCGCCGCCAGCATGGCATGGCCATGGCGCTGCTGCTGCACGATCCGCTGGTCGAGAAAGTGTTCTACGATCTCAGCGTGCCGCTCAATGTCGCGCGGCTCCTTGCGGCTGACGATCCGCGGCGGCATTTCATCCTCACCCGCGTCGATCGCGCCCTGCGCGCGGTTGATTTCCGGCCGGGGGATGCGGAGCGGTTTGCGGCCTCGCTGCGCCGGGCCGAGGCGATCGGCGCGGAGATTTATGAAGCCGCCGACTTCGAGGAAAAGCCGGTGGTCACCGTCACCGGCCACACGCATATCGACGTCGCCTGGCTGTGGCGCATCCGCGAGACGCGGCAGAAGATGGCGCGGTCCATGTCCACGGCGCTGGCGCTGATGGAGCAATATCCCGACTATCGCTTCATGTATAATCAGGGCGTGCTGCTCGACTATCTTTCGGAAGACTATCCCGAAGTTTTCGAGCGCATGAAGGCGCAGGTCGAGGCCGGTCGCTTCGAGATCGAAGGCGCGCTGTGGCTGGAGCCGGACGCCAATATCACCAATGGCGAAAGCTTCGTGCGGCATATCCTGCATGGCATCGCCTATCACCAGGAGACCTTCGGGGTCACACCCCGCATCTTCTGGCTGCCGGACACGTTCGGCTATTCGGCCGCGCTGCCGCAATTGATGCAGCTTTCGGACGTGGATGTGTTCATCACCCACAAGCTGAGCTGGAACGACACCAACCGCATGCCCAATGAGACCTTCCACTGGGAAGGCATTGATGGCAGCACGGTGGCGGCCTATTTCCTGACCACGCAGAACTATGATTCCAAGAGCATCGGCACGACCTATTGTCCCGACCTCAAGCCGACCCATGTGATGGGCACCTGGCGGCGCCACGGGCAGCAGGACCTCAACAAGGAATTGTTCCTGGTCTATGGCCATGGCGATGGCGGCGGCGGGCCGACCCGCGAAATGCTGGAGAACATCCGTCGCATGGAAAAGGGCATTCCCGGCTGCCCCGCCGTACGCCACGAACATATGCGCCCGTTCTTCGAACGCCTGCTCAAGCGCATGGCCGAGCGGCCGCAGGATTATCCGACCTGGGTGGGCGAGCTCTATCTCGAATATCACCGCGGCACGCTGACCTCGGTGGCCAAGAACAAGCGCAACAACCGGCTGGCCGAGCAGGTGCTGCGCGAGCTCGAGGCGCTGGCGGTGCTGACCGAGCAGCGCGCCGGAACGACCTATGCGACCGAGGAACTGCACGCGCTTTGGCGGATCGTACTGCTCAACCAGTTCCACGACATTCTGCCCGGCTCGTCGATCGGCGCCGTCTTCGATGACAGCGACCACGACTATGCGGAATTCTTCACCCGCGCCGATGCATTGAGGGCCGAGCTGATGGGACATTTCGCCCAGCCGGGTCAGGCTGGGCTGTTCAATGTCCTTGGACGCGGCAGAGATGGCCTGCTCGAAATCGAGGCCCCGGATGCGCAGATCGCACGTATCGGCGATGTCGAGCTGGCCACGCAGACGATCCAGCGCGCCGATGGCACTCTTGCGCAGGCCGTGCCGGTCCGAGACCTCGCGCCCATCGCGGTGACCCCGGTTGCTCTCAGAGAGGGCATCGCCGCCTCCGGCTCAGCGGATCTGAAAGTCTCCGAAACGGGGCTGGAGAATGCCCTGATCGCCGCCCGGTTCGACGGCCAAGGCCGCATCATCTCGCTTTTCGACAAGCGCCGGCAGCGCGAACTGATCCCGCAAGGCGCGCTCGCCAACCGCTTCCAGGCTTATCGCGACATGCCGGTCGAGTACGACGCCTGGGACATTGACGAAAGTTTTGAAGACCAGATCTGGGAGATCGACGACCTCGTCTCGGCCGAGGTGGTCGAGACCGGTCCCTATCGCGCCGCCATCCGCTTCGAATGGCGCTACGAGAATTCCCGGCTGGTGCAGGTGGTGGCGCTCGAAGCGGGGAGCGACCAGCTCGATTTCGACAGCTTCATCGATTGGCATGAGCATGACACGCTGGTCAAAGCCGCGTTTCCGCTCGACCTGCTGGTGCGCGAGAGCACGGCGGAGATCCAGTTTGGGCATGTGCGTCGCCCCGCCCACCGCAACACCTCCTGGGACCAGGCCCGGTTCGAAACGGTCATGCATCGCTGGGTCGATCTGTCCGAGCCCGATTTCGGCGTCGCCATGCTCAATGACAGCAAATATGGCTATGACGTCGTGGGCAGCACGCTGCGGCTGACAATCCTCAAATCGCCCACCTATCCCTGGCCCAAGGCCGACCAGGGCGAGCACCGTTTCCGCTACGCCCTCGTCGTGCATCACGGCCTGCTCGAGAGCGACATTCCTGGCCGCGCCGAGGCCTTCAACCTGCCCCTCAAGCTGGTGCCGGGTGCGGCGGAGGCACCGGTGGCCGGGGCGCCGCTGCTGCGCCTCGACGGCACCGGTGTCACGCTTGAGGCACTCAAGAAGAGTGAAGACGGCGCGGGCATGGTGGTGCGACTGTGGGAGACACATGGCCGGGCCACCGAGGCGGTGTTGCACCTGCCGGCCGGGATCAAAGAGGCGCAGATCGTCAACCTTCTCGAACAGAAGGGGATGGCCATGGCCATCACCGACAATGCCGTGCGGCTCAGCCTTGCGCCGTTCCAGATCCTGACGCTCAAGCTCAATTCCTGACCAAGCCAATTGCCGGAGACTGGCCGATGATCCCGCCGCTTCCCGAAACACTGCCCTCCCTTGAAGGGTTCTCCCAAGGGGTCTGGGTCAAGGGCGACTGGCATCTGCACTCGCGACACAGCACCGATTCTTCGAACAATCCGGAGGCCAAGATCATCGGCTTTGCCGAGCGGATGGGCTTCGACTACCTGGCGATCACCGATCACGATGTGCATGTGATGGGCGCGGTGGCGCATCATACGTGGGCCGATCCCGAGTTCCGCTCCGACAGCGTGCTGCTGTTCTATGGCGCCGAGCTGACGGCGGCGCGCGGACACATCAACATTCTCTCGTGCGAGCCCTATGACCATCAGCGCATCTTCGATGCGCGGGACGACCGGGACTGGAACCTGCTTCGGCTCAAGCAGGAGCTTGGCGTGCACATGTCCGCCAATCATCCCAGCACCAAGAACCATTACGGCTATTCGTTCGACCTGGCTGACTCGGTGGAAATCTGGAACGGCTGCGTCTGGCCCAAGAACATCCCCGGCGTCCGCATCTGGGACGACATGCTGAAGTCCGGCCGGATGCTCGGCGCCCGCGGGGGCAGCGATTCCCATCATGGCGTGCCCGATACGCCCGAGCAGATCGTGCCGCTCTCGGTCGAGGCAAGTGCCAATTACGTGGGGACGCCGACGACCTGGATCTTTGCCCGCGAGCGCAGCAAGCCGGCGATCCTCAGGGCCCTTGAGCAGGGCCGGGCTTCCGTCAGCTCCAACCCCTATAATCCCCGCGTCGAGCTCTATGCCGATGTGGATGGCGACGGGGTCATGGAGATGATGATGGGCGACAATGTCCATCCCACCGGCCGCCCCGTCACCTTCGAGGTGCGGCTGGCCGGCGGCGGTATCCCCGGGGCCAATTATGGGGTGCGCGTCATCAAGAACCGCGACCCCTTTGGCAGCTTCGTGACGGATGCCGAGAGCCGGACAGTTCGGTTCACCGATACGCCGGGCCTGGGCGAGCGCAATTACTACCGGGTTGAGATCGAGGGGCCGCAGGCGCCCTATCCCGAAGTGCCGAATTCAATGGCGCAAAGCCAGAACATGATCGCCCTCTCCAACCCGCTCTATTTCAATTACGACCCGAGCTTCTGAGGGCATCGCCCAAAGCAATTGCCCGGGCGCAGCGACGCACCCGGGCGATGGGATGACCATGGTCGGGGCTGACGATCAGCGCGTGGAGGCGAGGCCGTAGATGGCCTCGATGTCGTCGAGCATCAGGTGAGCCGCATAGATACCGCCCGCCGTGTTCCAGATGATTTCGCTGACCCGAGCGGCCTTGCCGGCCTTGACGCCTTCCAGGTTGAGCCAGAGCGGGTCCTGGAGCCAGTCCGCGAGATTGGCAGCGGCCTCGTCGCTATTGAGGTCATCGGAGAAGTAGAAGATGCGGTCGCCATCCATTTCAGGAATGCGTTCCTTGGTGACCTCGGTGGCAAACTCATCCTTGTCCTGGGCTGGCGGCCGCTTGAAGCCGATCTGGCTGAGGGCCAGGCCCCCGAACGTGTCCTTGTAATAGATGCGGGTGCGGTTGGGCGAGAAACGGACCAGGGAAATCTCTTCGTTGACCGCCTCTCCCAGCGCATCGCGAATGGCCGATGTGCGGGCTGCAAATCCGGCAAGCGCCGCTTCGCCCTCGGCCGTCCGGCTCACGACGTCCGCATAGAATTGCAGGTTCTTCTGCCATTCGCCGCCAATGGTTTCGGTCATCACAGTGGGCGCGATGGCCGAGAGCTGGGGGTAGATTGCCTCCTGCCGCACCTTGGTGCCCAGGATCAGGTCTGGCTCGAGCGTGGCGAGAATTTCAAGATTGACGGCCAGCTCGGTGCCCAGCGGCACTGTGTCGGCCAGCGGCGCTGCGATATGGTCGTACCAGGGATCGCCATCCCAGCTCTGGGCGGCGCCGACGGGCACCACGCCGAGATAGAGCAGGGCTTCTGTGCCTTCATTGGTCAGGATGACGACGCGCTGCGGATTGTCTGGCACGTCGGTCACGCCCATGGCGTGGGTGATTTCGCGTGCGATGGCTGGGTTAGCCAGGAGGATCGTGGCCGCGATTGCAGCCAGGCCGCCGCCGGCAAGGTGCTTGAACATGGTTTTTCTCCAGTGCTCGGAAGGGATGGCCGGCATGATGGCCGGCCGGGAGGGATCAGCGGGTCGCTGCGAGGCCGTAAATGGTCTCGATGTCGTCGAGCATCAGGTGGCCTGCGATGATGCCGCCGGCAGTGTTCCAGACGGCGTCGGAAACGGGGTGCACCTTGCCGGCTTTGACCACTTCGAGGTTCTGCCAGAGTGGATCGGCCAGCCAGTCGGCGGCCTGGCCATCGCCCTCGCCATTGCCGGTTTCATAGGTGAAGTAGAACAGGCGATCCCCTTCGAACTCGGGAATGCGTTCCTTGGTGATCTGTTCGGCGAATTCGGCCTTGTCCTGGCTGGCCGGGCGGTGGAACCCAAGCTGGTCGAGAAGGATGCCCGAAAAGCTGTCCTTGAACATGATGCGGGTCTGGCCGGACATGAAGCGGGCGATGGAGATTTCCTCGGCACGAGCGTCGCCCAGGGCCTCCGACACGGCGGCGACGCGTGCATCGAACGCATCCAGCGCGGCCTGGCCTTCCGCGCCCTTGCCGGCGGCGTCGGTATAGAGCGCCATGTTGATCTTCCAGTCGCCACGCAGGCGCTCGGAGATCACGGTGGGGGCGATCGCCGAAAGCTGCTCGTAGATGTCCTCGTGGCGCTGCTTGTTCCCAAGGATGAGGTCCGGCTGCAGCGATACCAGCACTTCCAGGTTTACCGCCGACTCCTCGCCCACGACGGTGACATCGGCCATCTGATCGGCGATGTGGTCATACCAGGGGTTGCCCAGCCAGGACTTCGCAGCACCCACGGGGGTGATGCCGACAGCCAGCAGTGCTTCGGTCCCTTCATTGGTCAGCACGACGATGCGTCGCGGATGGTCGGGCACATCGGTGACCCCCATGGCATGGGTGATTTCGCGGGCGGCGGCAGGCGTGACGACGGCACCTGCCACCAGCAGGGCTGCAACAAGACGGCGCATCAACATTCTTCTCCTAAAACTTGACAACTGCGATCAGAAATCGGATGGCTGCAGTCAACAGAATTTAATCTGACTGTCAATATCAGGTTTGTTATCGTGGTCGACGCAAGCGTCACATTGCCAATGCGCGCGGTCCTGCCGCGCCTCGGCCGGATCTATGCGGGTCTTGCCCTTGCGCTTGGCCTGGCCATGCTGGCGAGCCTGACCCTGGGCTACAAGATTTATGAGCTGGCCGACGTCTGGTCGGCGCTCTTCGCCAATGACGGCTCGGAGGTGGCGACGGTGATCGCCGGCCTGCGCCTGCCGCGTGCGCTGATCGCCCCGCTGGCGGGGGCGGCGCTCGGCATGGCGGGTGTGATGGTGCAGACCCTGTCGCGCAATCGCATTGCATCGCCGGATACGCTTGGCCTCAATGGCGGCGCTTCGCTCGCCGTTGTCGTCGCCACCGTGGTATTTGGCGTGCAGTCGCTGGTGGGCCTGTCACTGGCGGCGGCGCTGGGTGCGCTGGTCACCAGCATCATTGTCTTTGGCGTGGCGGCGGGAGCCGGCGGCTTGTCGCCGCTCAAGATCGTGCTTGTGGGCGTGACCTTTGCCAGTCTCAGCCATGCAGTGGTGGAGATCATCCTCACCAGCAATGAAGCGCAGTTGCAGCAATTGCTGTTCTGGCTGTCCGGGGCCTTTGTCGACCGGCCGATCAGCCTGTTCTTCAACGGCCTGCCGGTGGTGGCGCTTGGGGCGGCCATCGCTTTTGCGCTCGCGGGCGCGCTCGACGTGCTGCATGCCGACGATGCAACGGCAACCAGCCTTGGCGTGCCGCTGGTGCTGGTGCGGGGCCTTGCCTTTGTCGCCGTGTCGCTGCTGACGGGCGCGGCCGTGTCCATGGCCGGTCCGGTGGCCTTTGTGGGCCTGGTGGTGCCGCATCTGGCGCGGCGCCTGGTCGGCCTGCGTCACCGGCACCAGCTGGCGGCGGCGGCATTGTCGGGGGGCATCTATGCCACGCTGGCCGATATCGCCGCACGCTTCGTCATCTATCCGGTCGAGGCGCCCGTGGGCGCGATCACCGCTGTTGTCGGGGCCTTGACCCTGCTGGTTCTGCTCAGGCGGAGGCTTGCATGAATACGACCGTCACCTTGCGTACGGCCGGGCGTCCCACGCCGGCGATCCTTGCGGTCGGCGTGGTCACGCTCACCTTTGTGGTCTTGTTTCTAGCCGGTATCGGCTTTGGCTCGACGTGGATGCCACTCGACACCGTGGCCGGCGTGCTGCTTGGCGGCGGCGACAAGACCGAGCGGCTGGTCGTGCTGCAATTGCGCCTGCCGCGCGTCGCGGCGGCGGCCCTGGCGGGTGGGGCCATCGCCTTTGCCGGCTATCTGCTGCAGCGGATCACCCGCAACGAGCTGGCTTCGCCCGGCGTGCTGGGGGTGGTCGATGGCGCGGCGCTTGGTGTGGTGCTGTTCATGGCAGTCTTTTCCGGCGAATCCAACGCGCTGCTCGTGCCGGTGGCCTGGCAGCCCCTGGCGGCGGCGCTGGGCGCCATAGCGGCAATCGGGCTGGTGTTCCTCCTCTCCGGACGGCAGGCCTCGTCGGCCATCCGCCTGCTGCTGTTTGGCATTGCGGTCGCGGCCGGGGCCAAGGCGCTGACCACCATCTTCATGCTGGTGGGGCCGATCTATCAGGCGGCGCAGGCCGCGCGCTGGCTGGCCGGCGCCGTCAACACCATCAACTGGACCGAGGTGCAGCTGATGACAGCGGTGCTGGTGCCGACGGCCTTCGTCGCGGCCGTGGCGGCACGTCAATTGCCGCCCGCCGATCTCGATGACATCTCCTCGCGCAGTATCGGTCTCAACCTGCCGCTCTATCGGCTTTTCATCTTCCTGCTCGCGGCCCTGCTCACGGCAGGCGCCGTGGCCTTTGCGGGGGGTGTCAGTTTTGTCGGATTGATCGCCCCGCATCTGGCCCGCATGCTGGTCGGGCGGGCCCGCGCTGCCGGTATCGTTACCTCCATCCTGCTCGGGGCCATCATGCTGGTTGGCGCGGACCTATTGGCCCGTGTGGCGTTCGCCCCGCTCGAAGTACCGGCGGGCACGGTGACGGCCATTATCGGCGCACCCTATTTCCTGTTTCTCCTCATGCGCAAGGACAACACCAATGGATGAGCCGCTGGCCAACCGGATCGAGGTGAAGAACCTGACCCTGGGCTATGGGGACGATGTGGTGCTCGACGCGCTGAGCCTGCCCATTCCGCGCGGGCAGATCACGGTGCTCGCCGGGCCCAATGGCTGCGGCAAGTCGACCCTGTTGCGGGCGATCCGGCGCCTGCATGCGCCACAATCGGGGCAGGTGCTGCTCGACGCCGAGGATATTTCGCGCCTTGGCGGCAAGGCGTTGGGTCGGCGGATTGGCCTGCTTGCACAAAGCCCCAGTGCGCCGCTGGACATGAGCGTGGAAGAGTTGGTGCGCCTGGGCCGCTATCCGCACCAGGCCATGTTGCAGCCCTGGAGCGCGCGGGACGACGCGGCGGTCGTCGCAGCCATGGACGGAACGGGGGTCGCGCATCTGCGCGCTCGCCGCATCGGGTCGCTCTCGGGCGGGCAGTTGCAGCGCGCCTGGATCGCCATGGTGCTGGCCCAGGAAACAGACGTCATCTGCCTCGATGAACCCGTGAACCATCTCGACATGGCCCACCAGCTCGACTGCCTCGAACTGGTGACGCGGCTGAACCGGGAGGAGGGGCGCACGATCGTGCTGGTGCTGCATGACCTCAACCTGGCAGCGCGCTATGCGGACCAGCTGGTCTTCGTCGCCGGCGGCAAGGTGCGCGAACGCGGCGCGCCCGAGGTCATGATGCGGGCCGATCTGATCGCCGAAGTGTTCAATGTCACCGCCGAGATCATCATCGATCCGGTGCATCAGCGTCCGATCTGCATTCCCCACCGGAGGGGCTAGAGCCGATAGATCCTCCGGGCATTGGCGTGGAGGAGCTTTGCCTGCTCCTCCGTGCTGGCGCCGCTGATGATCTCGCGCGTGACCGTGACCCAATCGGTCAGGCTGCCGCCCAGCGTGACCACGGGATGATCCGATCCCCACACGACCCGGTCCCAGCCGAAGCTCTCGATGACATGTTCGACATAGGGGCGCAGGGCCTCCAGCGTCCAATTCTTGCCGGCATAGGCCATGATGCCGGAAATCTTGGCATTGAGGTTCGGTAGCTCTGCAAGGGCCCTGATGTTTGCGCGCCAGGGATCGAGATCGCCGATGACAATGTCCTGGGCGCCGCAATGATCGAGGATGAAGGTCGTGTCCGGGCACCTGGCGACCAGGGCGTGCCCCAGCGGCAATTGGTCGGGGCGGAGGCAGAGATCGAAGGTCAGGCCGTGGGCAGGAAGCCGGCGCAGGCTCTCGGCGAAATGCGGCGTCTGGCCAACGCTGTCCGGGATCTCGTGAAGAATGCGGCGCAGACCGCGAATGCCGGGAATGGCAGCCAGGGACTCGAGCTGCCTTGGGAAGTCGGGGTTCTCGGGGCGACAGGCGGCGATGGCGCCGGCAATGCCGTCCAGTCCGAGGACAAAGCGGGATTCCGCTTCGATGTCCGCCTCATCGACATCGACCTCCATGTGCAGCGCGGCTTCGATGCCCAGGGGGCGGGCCTCATCGAGATAGCTCTCGATCGACCAGGGCCGGTTGAGCGGGTGACCCTGCGATATCCAGGGATAGGTGAAGCAATCCGGATAGATCAGGTGCAGATGCGTATCGATGATCGGGATCATGTGCTTGCCCTTGATTGGTCCATGACCACCGAGTGGCGCATCGGAGCGGCGGCGTCAACGGCGGACGCCGAGGCGGTTCATCTTCTCGCTCAAGGTCCGGCGCGGCACCTGCAGGGCCTCTGCGACGGCAGCGATGGAATCGTCGTGGCGGTCAAGTTCGGCCTCGATGAGGTGACGTTCATAGGCCGCAAGCCGTTCGGCCAGGCTGGCGCCGGCAGCGACCGTCTCGCGCTGGCCCAAAATGTCGCCGAGCGAACGCCCGGTGGCGTCCAGGCCCAAGGCAAACCGGTCGGCGGCGGCTTTGAGTTCTCGCACATTGCCGGGCCAGGCATGGGAGAGCAGGGCGTTGATGTCCGCCGGGTGAAGGCCCGGGGCCGGCCGGCCGAAGCGGCGCGCGGCCTCGGCCAGGAAATGATGGAAGAGAATGACGCAATCGTCTCCGCGGTCACGCAGTGGCGGCAGGTCCAGGGTCGCCATGTTCAGCCGGTAGTAAAGATCGGCGCGGAACCGTCCGGCCTGGCTCTCCGCGGCGAGATCGACCTTGGAGGCGGCGATGATCCTGATGTCCAGCGGGATCTGCCGGTTGGAGCCGAGCCGCTCGACCTCTCTTTCCTGGATGACCCGCAAGACCTTGGCCTGGGCCAGGAGGGGCATGGATTCGATTTCGTCGAGCAACAGAGTGCCACCATGGGCGTATTCGAACTTGCCGATGCGCTGCCCGGCGGCGCCGGTAAAGGCGCCCGATTCATGGCCGAATAATTCGCTCTCGATCAGTTCGGCCGGGATGGCGGCGCAGTTGACGGCCACGAAAGGGCCCTTGGCGCGCGGCGAGAAGTCATGAAGGCATCGCGCCACCACTTCCTTGCCGGTGCCGGTCTCGCCCAGGAGGATGATGTCGGCGGGGATGCTGGCCAGTTCGCGCACCGAGCGGCGCAGTTCGACCATGCTGCGCGAGGCGCCCACAAGGCGGGTTTCGAGCTCGGCCTCGCCTCCGTCCAGTCGACGGCGCAGATCGGCCAGTTCGCGCTTGAGGCGGGCCTGTTCGGCGGCGCGCGCGATCGAATTGACCAGTTGGTCCGGAACATAGGGTTTTTGCAGGAAATCGAAGGCGCCGGCGCGCATGGCATCCACCGCCATGGGAACATCGCCATGGCCGGTGATCAGGATGACCTCGGTGGGCAGGCCGCGATCGGCGATGGAGCGCAGCAGGTCAAGGCCGGACAGGCCGGGCATGCGCACATCGGTCAGGACGACATGGGGATGGTGGTCGTCAATGCCGGCCAGCGCGTCTTCGGCATTGGCGGCCGTCGCCGTCTGGAAACCGGACAGGCGCAGCCATTGCTCGAGTGCGGTGCGCACCATGTCTTCGTCGTCGACAATGAGAACGATGGGTTCTGTCATGCTGATGCCCGATTGGCACCGACGGCGAGCGCCGGCAGGGTGATAGTGAAGGTGCTGCCCTGGCCGGGAATGGAGCGGACGGCGATGGTCCCCCCGCTGTCGCGGATGAGCCCATAGGAGATCGCCAGGCCGAGACCCAGGCCCTTTCCTGCCGGCTTGGTGGTAAAGAACGGGTCGAACAATGTGCCCATATCGGCCTCGGCAATGCCGGTGCCGGTGTCCGCGATTGTAATGCGGGCCAGTTGGCCATCGCTGGAGACGCCGATGGAGAGCACGCGCATGGAAGCGTCCTGCATGGCGTCCGCGGCATTGGCGATGAGGTTGATCAGCACCTGTTCGAGATGCACCGGATTGGCCGAGACCCCTACGGGCGGGCGGGGGCGGCGATATTCGACGTCGATGCCGACCTGGCGCAGTCTGTGGTCCGTCAGGTCGAGCGCATTGGCGATGGCCGTGCCGATATCGGCCGTCATGGCGACCTGGGTTTCCTTGCGGGCAAAGGTCTTGAGGTGCCCCGTGAGGGTGGCGAGACGCTCGACCACCTTGTCCATGGCGCCCAGTATGGGGCCGAGCTCGCTGCCCCCACGACGCTGCTCGAGCAGGCGTGCGCTGGCCAGATGCGTCGTCAGTGCGGCCACCGGCTGGCTCACCTCATGGGCCACACCCGCCAGCGCCTGGCCAAGGCTCGCGAGCTTGGCAGCCTGCACCAGGCCCTGCTGGGCGTCGCGTTCCGCCTTCTCCGCACGAACGCGTTCGGCAATCTCGGCGCGCAATTGCTCGTTCATGGCATGCAGGTCTTCGGTGCGCTCGGCGACCCGCTGTTCGAGCCGGTTGTGGTCGGCCAGTCGATGGGCCACCAGCCGCCGTCGCTGCTCGAGCAGCACGATGATGAGGATGAGCGCGGCGCAGGCGAGTGCCGCGGCGCTCGCCATGGTCAGGGCACTGGCATAGATGGGGGCGAGCGGGGTGAAGCTCAGGATACGCCAGCCATGCTTGGGCAGCCGCAATTCCTGCAGCATGAAATAGCCCGCCGTCTCCGGGTCCGACCCGTCTAGCAGCGCGAATTCGCTGCCGCGTGAAAACCAGCGATCGGTGATGATCCCGACATTCTCGATGCCGTTTTCGCCATAGCGCTGCTGGCCGGCTATGGCATCAATCTGCGATCGCGGAATGGTCTGGAGCGGGCGATAGCGCCAATCCGGCCGGGTCGAGAGAATGGTGACGTCGTTGACATCGACGATCCCGAGCAGTTCGCCCGAGCGCCACCAGGTGGCTTCGATCTCTCCCAGATTGACCTTGATGACGGCGACCCCCAGCGGTCCATCGGGGCCATCCACGCGCTGGGACAGAAACAGGCCCGGCACATTGGTGGAGATGCCGAAGGCGTAATATTCGGCCCGGCCGCGTGCCATGGCATCGGCGAAATAGGGGCGGAAGGAATAGTTCGTGCCCACCAGGCTGGTCAGTGTCCACCAATTGCTCGCAGCCACAACGCTGCCACTGTCCGCCATGAGGAAGATTTCGCTGGCGCCGGCCGTTTCGTTGAGCTTGCTGAGAAAGCCGTTTGCCGCCTCGATGGCGGCCGGATCATCCGGGTTGTCGAGGGCCGCACGGGTCTCCCGAGCCTGGGATATGGCAACCGGCAGATAGTGGAAGCGCTCGACAATGGCTTCGAGCGTCCTGTCGAACAGGGCCAGGCGGCGCTGGGCCTGTTCGCCTGACCCGCGCACGGCGGTGCCAAGGGTCACCTCGAACGCCACCCAGAAGACGAGAACAATCAAGGCCAGCGCCGCGGCGATTGCCCAGAGGTGGCGACGGGACAGCCAATTGCGATGGACCGGGCCGATTGGCACGCCTTTCCCTTCCTTTTTGGCAAGAACTTGCCAGCCTTCTGCGGAAGTCGCGGCAAGTTCTTGCCAGATGAGTTAACATGCGGCGGCGAAATTGCATATCTGCCTTGCATTTTTTACGTGGCACGCTGCTTGCAAGGCTGGGAGCGTTCCGGGGGAGCAACTCCGGGTGAACGCAATTTGGGAGGACCACAAAACATGAAGACCATCGTGAAGATTCTTGCCGCAGGCCTGGCCGTGGGTTCAGCACTCAGCGCCATTTCCGTTGTGGCGCAGGACTATCCGACCCAGCCCGTCACCATCGTGGTGCCGTTCTCGGCCGGCGGCCCGACCGACACGGTGACCCGTCTTGTCGCGGCGGCGATGAGCGAGGATCTGGGCCAGCAGGTGGTGGTGCAGAATGTGGGTGGCGCCGGCGGCACACTGGGCGCTGGACAGGTCGCGGCAGCGCCAAACGATGGATATACCCTGCTGCTGCACCATATCGGCATGTCCACCGCCCCGGCGCTCTATGCCAGCCTGCCCTACGATCCGATGACCGATTTCGCGCCCATCGGCCTGGTCACCGAAGTGCCCATGACCATCGTGGCGCGCAAGGACTTCGAACCCGCGACGCTGGAAGACCTGATCGCCTATGTGAAAGAGAATGGTGAAAACGTTACCTATGCCAATGCCGGCATCGGTGCCGCCAGCCAGCTCTGCGGCCTGCTGTTCATGGATGCGATCGACACCAAGATGACGGAAGTGCCCTATCAGGGGACCGGCCCGGCCATGACCGACCTGCTCGGTGGCCAGATCGACATGATGTGCGACCAGACTACCAACACCACGAGCCAGATCCAGGCCGGCGAAATCAAGGCCTATGCCGTCACCACGCCGGAACGCATTGCCGTTCTGCCCGAGGTTCCGACCCTGTCCGAGGGTGGGCTGGACAATTTCAATCTCTCGATCTGGCACGGCCTTTACGCCCCGGCTGGCACCGATCCCGCCATCGTTGAGCGGCTGAGCAAGGCGCTGCAGGCCGCATTGGCCGACGAAACGGTGGGTAACAGCTTTGCCGAACTGGGCACCTATCCGGTTCCCGCCAGCCAGGCGACGCCGGACGCCCTGGCCGAGAAGCTGGAAGGCCAGATCGGTCTCTGGGCCGAGGTGATCGCTGCTGCCGGCGTGTCCGCGCAGTAATTGAGCAATGATGGCTCGCGGCGTCGTTGCCGCGGGCCATCGTCGAGGCCGACACGCCTGGTCCCGACCTGCTCTCGACTCCACCGGTCAAGGGGAGACGGGCACGGGTGAACCAGTTGGATTGCTTGTTCCAGCCCTATGGGGCGGGACAGCGCGTGTGAGGCCTTATTTGCATGATCCGGGGGAGACATGGCACTCAACGCTTCTCGAAACGACCTGGCGGCCGGCGCGATCTTCGTCGCCTTTGGCGCCTATTTTGCCCTTGAGGCAATGCGCTACGAATTTGGCACGCCGTTCCGCATGGGGCCGGGCTTCATGCCCATCGTGCTGGGCGGCATTCTGATAGCGCTGGGCATCGCCGTCGCGGCCAAGGGCATAGGCAAGCCGGACGAGGAGGCGCCACCACCCTGGCCCTGGCGTGGAACGCTGCTGGTGCTGGGCACGGTCATCTTCTTTGCAGCCACCATTCGAGGCCTGGGGTTTATTCCGGTGGTGCTGATTGCCGGCTTTGCCACCGCCATGTCGTCCAGTCGCAACACCGTGCTTTCGGCATTGGTGATCGCGGCCGGGTTGTGCGTGCTGTGCCTGCTCATCTTTGTTGTGGGGCTTGGGATGATCGTCCCGCTCGTCGGCCCGTGGCTTCGGTTCTAGGAGCGCCATGATGGACCTTTTCTCTTCGCTCGGCCTCGGCTTTTCGGTCGCGCTCGATCCGTTCAACATCCTTTACTGCTTCGTGGGCGTGCTGCTGGGCACGCTGGTCGGCGTGCTGCCGGGCATCGGGCCGACGGCGACCATCGCCATGCTGCTGCCGATCACCTTCTCGCTCAATGCCGAGACGGCGCTGATCATGCTGGCGGGCATCTACTATGGCGCGCAATATGGCGGCTCGACCACCGCCATCCTCATCAACCTGCCGGGGGAATCCTCGGCAGCCGTCACCGCGATCGACGGCTACCAGATGGCCCGCAAGGGCCGTGCCGGCCCGGCGCTGGCGGCGGCCGCAATCGGTTCCTTCTTTGCCGGTTCGGTGGCGACCTTCCTCCTCGCCGCCTTCGCGCCGCCGCTGGCCCGAGCCGCGCTCAATTTCGGCGCACCCGAATATTTCTCTCTGATCGTGCTGGGCCTTCTGGTCTCCATCGCCCTGGCGCATGGCTCCATCCTCAAGGCGCTCGGCATGATTGTGCTGGGCCTGCTTTTGGGCATGGTGGGGCAGGACATTTATACCGGCACGCCACGTTTCACCTTCGGGCTCAGGGAATTGTTCGGCGGGCTCAATTTCGTTGCCGTGGCGGTGGGCGTGTTCGGCGTGGCCGAAATCCTACGCAATCTCGAAAACGAGCATGAGCGCGAGGTGGGCGTCAAAGCCGTCAAGAACCTCTGGCTCACCCGCGACGATCTCAGGCGCATCATCATGCCGGTGCTGCGCGGCACGGGGATCGGGTCGATCCTCGGCGTGTTGCCGGGCGGTGGGCATATCCTGTCGTCCTTTGCTTCCTATTCTGCGGAAAAGCGGCTTTCCAGGCATCCGCAGGAGTTTGGCAAGGGCGCCATCGAGGGGGTGGCCGGGCCGGAATCGGCCAACAATGCCGCGGCTCAGACGTCCTTCATTCCGCTCATGACCTTGGGCATTCCCGCCCACCCCGTTATGGCGCTGATGATCGGGGCGTTCATTCTCCAGGGCATCGCGCCGGGGCCCAATGTCATCAACGAGCAGCCCGCGCTGTTCTGGGGCATCATCGCCTCGATGTGGATCGGCAATCTCCTGCTGGTCATCCTCAACCTGCCGCTGGTTGGCCTGTGGGTGAAGATGCTCTCGATCCCCTACCGGGTGCTGTTCCCGGCGATCGTGCTGTTCGCCTGTATTGGCACTTTTTCGATCAACCAGAACATTTACGACATCTATGCCATCGCCTTCTTCGGCATCGTCGGTTACCTGCTCATCCGCTTCGGTTGCGAACCGGCGCCGCTGCTGCTCGGCTTCGTGCTTGGGCCGCTTCTGGAGGAACATTTGCGGCGGGCGATGATCATCTCGCGCGGCGATCCGATGATCTTCCTGCATCGGCCGATTTCCGCAACCCTGCTGGCGCTGGCGCTAAGTGCGGTTCTGGTGGCAGTGCTTCCGGCCATCCGCAAGAAACGCGCGGAGGTGTTTGTCGAGGACGACTGACCGGCATCGGGCTCGTGACAGGCGGAAGTCTCCCTCGGTCCGCACGAAGCCCCCGGCGGCGGCGCTACTCCAAGTGCCGCCGCACGCTTTTCAGCCCCCGGCTGGTGGGTGTTGCCGGGCGATATTCGAGGCCGACCCTGCCCGCATAGCCATTGGCAAAGAGCCAGGCGAGAGACGTCCTGAGGTCGAGCCCGACGGTGCCGGGGTCCTGACGGCCGGGGTGATCGGCGACGTGAACGTGGATGATGCGATCGACGCGGCCGGCGACCACCGCCTGCGGCACCTCGCCCATGACGAGCGAGTGATAGAGGTCATAGACCACGCCGATTTCGGGCCGGCCGACGTCGTCGACAATATCGAGCGCCTCGACGGTCGAGGGCAGGAAATAGCCCTGGTGATCGATCAGCGTGTTGAGTGGTTCGACGCCGAGGCGCACGCCGGAGCCCTCCAGCACATCGGCAGCAGCGGCAAGGCAGGCGGTGAGGGCGGCCCGTTGCTCATGGCGGGACTTTCCGGGCAGGTCATTGCCCGCCTGGGCAATCAGCACTTTCGCGCCGAGGCGATTGGCGATCTCCACGGAGCGTTTCAGGCCCTCGAGGAAGGCGGCCTGATTGGCCCGATCGGTGAGGGCAATCATCGGTTCGGCGACGAAACCGGAGAGGGCAATCCCGGTCTCTGCCAGCGCCGCCTCGATGGCGTCGAGGTCCTTGTTGCTCCACAGCCAGAATTCAACGGCGTCGAGCCCGGCGGCCTTGGCAAGGCGAATGCGGTCGCCAATGTCCTCGGCTTCGTCGGCATAGAGCCATTCGATACAGGCGGAAAGTTGCATCAGCGTGGTCCAATCCTTGAGGCATCGATGGAGGCGGGGCGGCCGGGCAGGTTGAGGGCGCTCCCGCGCGGCGGCGCGGAGGCGATGACCTTGCCGGACTTGATGACCGCGAGGCGGGTGGCCTTGAGACGAATGGCCTCGATCGGATCGGCGGCCTGGAGCAGCACCAGGTCTGCCTTGCAGCCGATATCGAGCCCGTAGCCATCGAGATGCATGATCTTCGCCGGGCCGGTGGTGACGAGTTCGAAGCACTGGCGCATCGCGTCGCGGCTGGTCATATGGCCGACATGCAGGCCCATGGAAGCGACTTCCAGCATGTCGGCCTGGCCCAGCGAATACCAGGGGTCCATGACGCAGTCGTGGCCGAAGGCGCAGGTGATGCCCTGGGTCAGCATCTCGGGGATGCGGGTCATGCCGCGGCGCTTGGGATAGGTGTCGTGCCGGCCCTGGATGCCGATATTGATCAGCGGATTGGCCGTCGCGCTGACTCCGGCCTCGGCCATCAGCGGCAGGAGCTTTGAGACATAGTAATTGTCCATGGAATGCATGGATGTCAGGTGCGAGCCATTGACGCGGCCATTGAGGCCGAGGCGCTGCGTCTCATAGGTCAGGGTCTCGATGTGACGCGAAAGCGGATCGTCGGTCTCGTCGCAATGCAGGTCGACCAACAGGCCGCGCCGGGCGGCGATTTCGCACAGGGCTTTCACGCTGGCTGCACCATCGGCCATGGTGCGCTCGAAATGCGGGATGCCCCCAACCACGTCGACACCCATGTCAAGCGCACGGTCGAGCAAGTCCACCGCGCGTGGGTAGCGGTAATAGCCATCCTGCGGGAAGGCGACCAGTTGCAGGTCGATATAGGGGGCGACCTGTTTCTTGACCGCGAGCAGGGCTTCGACGCCGAGCAGGCGGGTATCGCAGATGTCGACATGCGTGCGGATGGCGAGGAGGCCCTGCGACACGGCCAGGTCACAATAGTCCAGCGCCCGCTGGATGACGGCGTCCTGGGTCAGGAGCGGTTTGAGCTCGCCCCAAATCTGGATGCCTTCGAGTAGGCGGCCGCTTTCATTGTAGCGCGGATGGCCGAGCGAAAGCGTGGCGTCCATGTGGAAGTGGCAGTCGACGAAAGGCGGGCTCACCAATTGTCCCGCGGCATCGATTACCTGGCCGGCCTCTCCGGCCAGCCCAACCTCGACCGCCGCGATGCGCCCCTGCCGGATGCCGATATCCATGCCGGTCCTGCCGTCGGGCAGGGTGGCATTGGTCAGCTTGAGGTCAAACATGGTCGCGTTCCCCCTGTGCCAAACCGGATGGCCAGACATTCGCCGGAACAATGGCCAGAGTCGGGGCGTCGCGCTCAAGAAAAAAGCGCGCCCGGGGGCGCGCCTTCGGAGGATCAGCGGAAGGCCGGGATAACGTGCCGACCGTAATTGGCGATGATTTCTTCCTCGTCGCCGCTGTCGAGATAGATGTTGAACTGGGTAACGCCCGCCGCCTCAAGCTCGTGGAGCTTCTTGATGTGATCCTCGGGCTCGCCCAGCACGCAGAAGCTCTCCACCACGTCGTCGGTGATGAAGTCGAGATAGGGGTTATCGGCCTGGCCGTGCTTGGAATAGTCGTAGCCACGGCGCTTTTCGATATAGCTGGTCAGGCTCGAGGGCACCTTGTCGCTGTCGGCGCCATACTTCTCGACAATGTCGGCCACGTGATTGCCGACCATGGCCGGGAACCACTTCACATGCTCGATGGCGCGCTTCTTGTCGCCGAAATAGGCGGGGGCAGCGGCCATGGAGCGGAAACCCGACATGTCCTTGCCGGCGGCCTTGCCCGCGTCGATGCACTGGTCGGTGAACCATTTGCAGAGGCCCGGATCGGCGATCTGCAGCACGACGCCATCGGCGTGCTCGCCCGCGGTTTTGAGCGCGAGCGGACCATAGGCGGCGATCCAGCTCGGCATCTCGTGGCCCACCGCCCAGGGGAATTTCACCGAGGCGGGGATTTCGCCATAGGTCACTTCCTCGCCGCGCACCATGGCCTTGGCCTTGTCGATGAATTCGGCAACGCGCTTCAAAGTGGCGGGCTTTTTGCCCATGACGCGCATGGAAGAGTCGCCGCGGCCGACGGCGAGGTCGAAACGGCCGCCGGACTGCTTGGAGAGCGAGCCGAAAATTGAGGCAGCCACCGACCAGTCGCGCACATCCGGATTGGTCACCAGCGGTCCGAAGCGCATGTCGGTGGTGTGTTCCATGCACATGGCGATGGCCGCGTAGCAGTCGCGCCAGAGGATGTGGCTGTCATAGAACCAGCAATAGGAAAAGCCGGCATATTCGGCGGCGCGCACCAGATAGCGGGCGCGCTCATGCTCGATAAAGCCCTTGAAGGTAATGCCGAATTCCATAATGTGCCCTCTGCGCTCCCACGCGTATCAGTGGCGCATGACCTCATCGGATCGCTGAGGATCAATCGTCCGGGCCATGCCGCCGAAATTTGACCAGTCGATCAAATTTTTGGGCGGGCGGGGCGCGATTGTCAATCGGGTATTTGTCGGCGCGTCCTATTCGACCGCCTGATCATAGACGATGAGGGCGTCGCCGGCGGCTGGGTCGGCAACCAGGCGGGCGCTCACACCATAGACTTCGCGCAGCAGGGACGGGGTGAGGACGTCGTTCGGCCGGCCCTCGGCCACCAGCCTGCCGCCAGCCAGCACGACGAGATGATCGCAGAAGCGGGCAGCAAGATTGAGATCGTGCAGCGCCAGCATGATGGTCATGCCAGTTGCGGCCTTGCCTTGCAGCAGCGCCAGCAACTGCAATTGTGCGCGAATATCGAGATGGCTGGTGGGTTCGTCGAGCAGCAGCAGGCGCGGCTGCTGGGCCAGCGCGCGGGCGAGGTGCACGCGCTGCTGTTCACCGCCCGAGAGCGTATCGAAACGGCGCGGGCCAAATGAGGCCATGCCGGTTTCCGCGAGCGCCCTGGCGATAATCGCCTGGTCTTCGGGGCTGGGGCCGGATTGCCACGCGGCCTCGAAGGGAATGCGTCCCAGCGCCACAACCTCCTCGACGCTCAGGCGGTCGTCGGTGGTGGCCGACTGCTCGACGAAAGCGACCTGTCGGGCGCGGTCCCGGCGCGCCATTCTCGGCAGGTCGAGGCCGTCGAAATGCGCCGCGCCCGTCGCGGGCGTGAGGCCGAGAATGGCTGCCAAAAGGGTGGACTTGCCAGCGCCATTGGGGCCGATCAAGCCGGTGATCCGGCCGCTGGGCGCCGTGAACCCCACTCCATCGACAATGGCATGGCCGCCGCGGCTGACCGAGAGGTCTCTGACGCTGAGTGCGCTCATGTCACCCCCCGATAGCGCAGCAGCACAATGAGGAAGACCGGCGCACCGACCAGGGCGGTGATGATGCCCACGGGCAGTTCGCGCGGGTCGAACAGGGTGCGGGCGGCGGTGTCGGTGAGGACCATGAACAGGCCGCCGGCCAGCATGACATGTGGCAGCAGGACGCGATGGCGCGACCCCACGGCCAGGCGCACCGCATGGGGCACGACGAGACCGACAAAGCCGATGGCGCCGCCAATGGCAACCATGATGCCGGTGAGCAGGGCGGTGGTGGCCAGCAAGGTCCAGCGCAGGCGCGGAACGTCTATGCCCAATGTCGCGGCGGCCGTGTCGCCGAAGGCGAAGGCGTCGAGTGCCCGCCCCGAGAGCAGAATGACCGGAGCGCAGAGAACAAGCGCGGCCGTGACCAGGGCGGCATCGGACCAGAGCGAGCCGGAGAGGGAACCCATGAGCCAGCTCAGGATTTCCCGGTAGCTGTCGCCGGTGGCCGACCAGAAGATCAGGAAGGATGTCGCGGCGGCGGCCAGCGCCGAGATGCAGATGCCCGCGAGGATGGCGCGGCTTGGCGTTGCGCCGCCAAGCAGCTGCGCGATGAGCAGGGCCAGGGACAGGGCGCCGAGGCTACCGAAAAAGGCGCCGACGGGCATCAGCAGGCCGAGGCCGAGCAGCAGGAACAGCACTGCGCCCAGTGCCGCCCCCGAGGACAGGCCGAGCAGGTAGGGATCGGCCAGCGGATTGCGGGTCAGGGCCTGCATCACCGCGCCCGAGAGGGCAAGACCGGCGCCGACGCAAAGCGCGGTCAACACGCGCGGCAGGCGCAATTCCCAGACGATGGCATCGCGCAGGCGCGAGACCGGGCTTTCGGGGATCGCGCCCAGGTGGTGAATGATGATCGACCAGGCCTCTCCGGCGCTGATATCGGCCGGCCCGAAGGTGACGGCAATGATGCCGGTGACGAGGGTGAGGGCGAAAAGGGCGGCGAGGGAGAGGCGGGTCATGCTGGTATTGCGTGCGCCGGCACCCCCTCCTCAAGCCCACCGGCGGCACGCTCTTTTGCTCCCTCCCCCCTTGAGGGGGAGGGTTGGGGAGGGGGGTGGTTCAGTGAGATGCCGACGGACCCCCACCCTCGGTCCCTCCCCTCAGGGGGGAGGGATGCGATGGGGCCGAGGGTCCGCGTGCCGTGTCTCATTCCCCGAAAGTCAGCCGGGCCAATTGCGCCGCCATGTCGGCCGTGGCTGGCACATTGCGCACCCCGGCCTCGGATGCGGGGAAGGGAATGACCAGGTAGCGCTGGTTGATGACGGCGTCCAACTGGCTGGTAATGGGGTTCTCGGCCAGCAGCTGCTTTTTCTGCTCGGCCGAGTTCCAGGCGGCATCGACCAGCACGATCACGTCGGGATCGGCATCGACGATGGCTTCCCAGGAGGCCGAGGTCCAGCCCTCGTCGACATCAGCGAAGATATTGGCGAGACCCAGCGCTTCCAAAATCATGGCCGGGGCATTGCTACCGGCGCCAACATAGGGGGTCTTGGTACCGGAGGAGTACCAGAGCGCCGTCAGGCCGCGTGTGTCGGGGGCAATTGCCGCCAGGATGGCTCGCTGCTCGGTCACCAGCCCGGCCGCTGCGTCCTCAAAGTCGAAAATGGCGCCCATCTCGGTGATTTCCGCAAAGAGCTGGTCAAAGGTGAGTTTCACCGGCTTGATCGAGCGACAGGCGGCGGGCGCCACATAAGTGGCGACGCCGAGTTGGGCCAGCGTCGGCCGTTCGCCCGCGCCATCGGCAGCAAAATTGCTTTCCCAGCCGCCATAAATGAAGTCCGGCTCGGTCTCGAGCACCACTTCCTGGCTGGGCAGTTTTTCGGATAGCACCGGTAGCCCGGAACCGGCCAGCACCAGGTGTGGCGGCAGCGGTCCATCCTGGAAGCCGACACCGACAATGCGGTCACCCAGCCCCAGCGAGAGCAGCAATTCGGTGGCGGTGGACTTTATGGCGACGACCCGTTCGGGCGCGGCGTCGAGCGTCACCGTCTGCCCGCAATTGTCGAGGCTGAGGGGATAGCTGGTTGCCGCAAAGGCCTGCGTGGGGGCGGTCAGAAGCCCCAGGCCCGAGAGTGCGATAAGGAGGAGACGCATGGGAATTAGTCCTGACGCTGCTTTTTCTTGGTCTTCAGTTCGGCCATGGCCGCCTCATAGCCAAGGCGATAGGCCTCGGCCGAGCCGAAGCGGAACATATCGTCGTCGCCGGTGCGGGTGAGGCTGCGGGCGCCGGGTGTGTCGAGGTCGAGCACAAAGCGCCCAAGCCCGCGCACCACGGCCACCGGAATGCCGGTGGTCTTGCCCTTGACGAGGTCGGCGGCCCCGGCAATCTCGTCGGCGATCACGGCCTGGGTCACGTGCAGCGGGCGGCCATTGGCATCGGCCGCGCCGCGCAGGTCGTCGGTCAATTGCAGGCCAGCCGCGCCGATCGCCATGTCGGTCTGGCCGATGCGCCAGGCGCGGCCGATCGTATCGGTGATGACCAGTCCCAACTCGACACCGAACCTCTCGCGCAGCCCCGCGCAGAGCGCCCGGGCCGAGGCGTCGGGATCGGCCGGCAGCCGCAGCGCCAGGCCTTCGGGTACATTGGACATGTCGATGCCGGCGGCGGCCATGACGAGGCCCTGCCGCGTCTCGACAATCCGGAAAGTGCCGCCGGGATGCACGCGTTCGGCCACCACGCGCACCGTGTCGGCGGCGATGGCCTGTTCGCGTTCAGCTGCGGGCACCTGCATGCCTTCGGCCTTGGAAACGATCTTGGAGGTGACGACGAGAATGTCGCCCGTTTCCAGCGCCAGGTCAGGGTCAGCCGCAGCCTGTGCCGCGATGGCCGCGGCAATCAGGGCAACGAGGTCGTCGCCCTTTTCAATCTCGGGAATGCCGGGAATACCCCAGACGGAGAAACGGGGGGTCACGTCGCCAGCCTCCGCAGCCGCGGCAGGATCTGCCTGGTGTAGAGATCCAGGAACCGGCTCTGGTCGGTACCCGGCGCGTGGAACACCAGGTGGTCAAAGCCGTAGTCCATGTAGGTCTTGATCGCTGCCACATGCTCATCGGGATCGGACGAGACGATCCAGCGCTTGGCGACGCGCTCGATGGGCAGGGCGTCGGCCAGGCGTTCCATCTCTTCGGGGTCCTTGACCGAATGCTTTTCTTCCGCGGATAGCGAGAGCGCCGCCCAGTTGCGGGTGTCGTTCAGTGCCCGGTCGGGATCGGTATCGAAGGAAACCTTGACCTCGATCATGCGCTCGAACGGCTTGTCCTTGAGCTCGCTTTCGGCGCGGCCGGCCTCGACATTGGGCAGCAGCTGATCGAGATAGAGTTCGGCGCCCTTGCCGGAGGTGCAGATGAAGCCATCGCCCGCGCGCCCGGCATATTTGGCATTGAGCGGCCCACCGGCGGCAATGTAGATCGGCACGGGTTCGGCCGGCTTGTCATAGATGGTGGCGCTGACGGTCTTGTAATATTCGCCCTCGAAGCTGACGCGGTCCTCGCTCCAGAGCTGGCGAATGAGGCGTACCGCTTCGCGGAGGCGCGCCGAGCGTTCCTTTAGTTCAGGCCATTCGATGCCGGTCGCCGGGACCTCATTGAGCCCCTCGCCGGTGCCGACGCCGAGGATGACGCGTCCGGGGAACATGGCGCCCATGGTGCCGAAGGCATGGGCCACGACCGTGGGGTGCAGGCGGAAGGTCGGTGTCAGCACCGAGGTGCCAAGGATGATCTTTTCGGTCCGGGCCAGCACGGCCGACATCCAGCCCGGCGCGAAAGGGGCATGGCCATCGGTATGCTTCCAGGGCTGGAAATGGTCGGATACGAAGACCGAGTCAAAGCCAGCCTGTTCGGCCTCAACGGCGAAGCGCAGCAGGTCATTGGGTGCGAACTGCTCCGCCGAAGCCTTGTAGCCAAAGCGCATGGTCGTCCCTCCAGACTGCCGCGTTCGATTTTTGATCGTTTGGTCAAAAAAGGTCGATAGTCAAGCCGCTTCGTGATAAAGCGCGGTGACGACGAAATACCACTCGGGCGAGAGCCTATTCCGATTCTTCCCGGCATGGGGCCGGAACACGAGACGAATGAGACGATGAAAGTCATTTTTGATACCGATCCCGGCATCGACGATGCCATGGCGCTGCTCTATCTCAGCAAGCTGCCGGAAATCGACCTGTTGGGCATCACCACCGTTGTCGGCAATGCCGATATCGCCACGACAACGCGCAATGCGCTGTTTCTGCGCCAACAGTTCGGCCTGTCCGCGCCCGTCGTGAGGGGCGCCGGCAAGACGCTGGATGGCGTGGACAAGGCCGAGCCGGTCATCGTGCATGGCGTCAATGGGCTGGGCGAGATCGAGATCCCGGACGTCGACGAGGCGGGTCTTCATGCCGACGAGGCCAGCCAGTTCATCATCGACATGGTCAGGGCGCATCCGGGAGAGGTGACCATTATCGCGGTGGGCCGCATGACCAATCTGGCCCTGGCGCTGCGGGCCGAACCGGCGGTCGCGCAATTGGCCAAGCAGGTCATCATCATGGGTGGGGCCTTCGGCTATGAAGGCCGCAGTGGCAACATCACCCCGGCGGCCGAAGCCAATATCCATGGCGATCCGGTCGCGGCCGACGAAATCTTCGCCGCCGACTGGCCGGTCGCGGTGGTGGGGCTAGACGTCACCCACGATATCATTCTCGATACCGATTACCTCGCTGCGCTCTCAAACGAAGTGGGCGAAAATGGCGAGCTGCTGCGCCAGATGTGCGACCACTATGCGCGGTTCTACAAGGAGATCATGGGCCTGTCCGGCGTGGTGGGCCATGATCTGCTGGCAGTGACCTATGCATTGCGGCCCGAATGGTTCGAAACGCGGCGTGGTCCTGTCCTGGTCGTCCGCGATGGCGTGGCCGTCGGTCAGACCATCCAGATGCCCGAAACGCGCAAAGGCGGTCATCCCGATTGGGCGGCCCGCCCGGCACAGACGATCTGTACGCGTGTCGATGCAGAAAAAGTTCTGGCGCATTTCCGTGAGACCGTGGGCCGTTAGGCTCGGCCCCTGCCAGATCGCCATGCGCATTCCCCATGCGGGTGATTGCGCAATAGCGGAAACCCCGTAGTGTCTTTTCCCAGTAGGGAGGAGCGGGGCGTGGGCAGCTTCAGGCGCTATGGTGGATTTGGCGAAGGCATGCAGCGTGGTTTCGCGCTGGATGATGCCGTCGCCTTCCGGCGCCTCATGCTGGACCTCTATCAGTGCCGCTGTGCCGTGACGGGGCAGAGCCCGGCTTCGGGTGAGGGCTCCGACACCCTTGAGGTGTTCCTGTTCCAGCCTCTGGGGCATGGCGGCGTGATGCGGCCGGGCAATGCCCTCGTGGTGGAGGCGGCGGTTGCCAGTCTCCTGGGCAAGGGTCTTGTCTGGATCAGCGATGACTATCATGCCTATGCGCCCTATCCCGAGATCACAGGGGCGGCGGCGGGTCAGCCCGCAGACCGATGCGGGCGGCCGCTATCGCTGCCGGAGGACATCGCCCTCTGGCCCGAAAGGTCAATGATCGCCTATCACCGGAGCCTCTTCCGCGCGCAATGAGTCGTGCGCAACCTGCGCTGGCGACTGGAATAATGCTGGCGCGAGGCGCAGATTACCGCTGCTTCCATTCAAGTCCGGTTATTCGACATGCCCTTTCCCGATATCGTCCATCCCGCTCTCGACACCTATGAGAGTGCCGTCACCATGCCTGCCGATTTTGCGGCATTCTGGCGCGAAACGCTGGCTGAGACGCGAGCGACGGGTGGTGCCGTGAACATGGCGCCCGCGGATACCACATTGAAGCTGCTTGAGGTGTTTGACGTCACCTTTCCCGGTTTTGGCGGCCATCCGGTCAAGGGCTGGCTGGTTCTTCCCAAGGCGCGCCAGGGGCGCCTGCCACTCCTGGTCCAATATGTCGGCTATGGCGGCGGTCGGGGCTTTCCGCACGAGCTGCTGCATTGGGCGGCGTCGGGCTTTGCCTATTTCCGCATGGATACAAGGGGCCAGGGTTCGGGGTGGAGCACGGGCGCAACACCCGATCCGGTGGGGTCGACCAGCCAGCTTCCGGGTGTCATGACCAAGGGCATTCTGGACAAGAACGACTATTACTATCGCCGCCTGTTCATCGACGGGGTCCGGGCCATCGACGCACTGATCGGCGAGGACTATGTGGACCCCGACCGGGTGGCCGTCTGCGGCGGATCGCAGGGCGGCGGCATTGCGCTGGCCGTTGCCGGCATCGACGATCGCGTCAAGGCGGTCATGCCGGATGTGCCGTTCCTCTGCGACTTTCCCCGCGCCGTGCGCGTGGCAGGGCGCGACCCTTACGGCGAAATCGCGCGCTTCCTGGCCCAGCACCGCGACAAGAAGGACGTCGTGTTCGAGACGCTGCGCTATTTCGACGGCGTCAATTTTGCCCGCCAGAGCAAGGCCGCGGCGCTGTTCTCGGTCGCCCTGATGGACGACATCTGCCCGCCCTCGACCGTCTATGGTGCCTTCAAGGCCTTTGGCGGCAGCGACAAGACCATCGTGGAATACGAGTTCAACAACCACGAAGGCGGCGGACCCTTCCAGGACCGCCAGCAGATGGCCTGGCTGACCCAGCGCTTCTTCTAGCCCGTCGAACCAGATGTGATCGGGACGAGCCGGAACTTCGGCTCGCGGTGCGCCGTTGCTCGGCCAGCGTCGTCACCCATTCAAATCTGGAGCTGAGACAAATGGCCGACAAGCAACTGGACGATCTGTTCCTCGACACCCTCAAGGACATCTATTTCGCCGAACGGCATATCCTCAAGGCCCTGCCGAAGATGGCCAAGGCCGCGACGTCGGAAGACCTCAAGGCCGGGTTCGAACAGCACCGCGCCGAGACCGAAGTCCATGTGGAACGGCTCGAAAAGGTGTTCGAGCTGTTGGGCAAGAGCCCGCGCGGCAAGACCTGCGATGCCATTCTCGGGATCATCGAGGAAGGCAAGGAGATCATGGACGAGTTCAAGGGGACGCAGGCGCTCGATGCGGGCCTGGTCTCGGCCGCCCAGGCCGTCGAGCACTACGAGATTGCCCGCTACGGCACTCTGGCGACCTGGGCCAAGCAGCTCGGTCACACCGAGGCGCTCAACCTGTTCCTCGAGACCCTGAAGGAAGAAGAAGCTACTGACCAGAAGCTGACCAAGCTGGCCAAGTCTGCTGTCAACCTCAAGGCTGCGGCCTGACCCGGCGCCGGGCCGGTGCACAAGAGCACCGCCATGGCCGAGCAGATCCGGCGGACCGCCTATTTCCTCTGGGAACAGGACGGCCGGCCGGAGGGGCAGGCCATGGCCTATTGGCTGCGTGCCAAGCAGGCACTGATCCGGCAGCTGGCCTATGACCGGTGGCTGGCAGAAGGCACGCCGCCGGATCGCTCGGACCTGCACTGGGTCGAGGCGGAGCGCGAAATTCTGGACAAATGAGAACGGGCCCGAAAGGGCCCGTTTCTATTTTTGGATTGTGCCAGTGGAGGGGGTGGGCCACTCGACCATAGGTCTCGTGGCCTGATCGCCGCCTGCCGCCCTGCGAGCATAGCTCTCCAGGCCTGACCTGCTCAAAACGCTCCACCGGAGCGTTTTGACCGCGCGAGGCGCGGCCGCAGGTCAGTCCTTGGCGCGTTCGACGTAGGAATTGTCTTCGGTCAGGATGACGATGCGGGTGCCGGCGTCGATATGCGGGGGCACCATGACGCGCAGGCCGTTGTTCAGCACGGCAGGCTTGTAGGAGGAGGAAGCCGTCTGGCCCTTCACGACCGGCTCGGTCTCGACGATCTCGAAGGTCATTCGCTGGGGCAGTTCCATGGAGAGCGCGATGCCTTCATGGGTCATCAGGTGCACCTTCATGCCGTCCGCAAGATAGGCCTTCTGATCGCCGATCACGTCGTCCGAGACGGTGATCTGTTCATAGGTCGAGGGCTCCATGAAGTGGTGCCCTTCGCCGTCCGAATAGAGGTAGTCATATTCGCGGTCGTCCACGTCGGCCTTCTCGACCATTTCCACGGTGCGCCAGCGGCCGATGACCTTCACGCCGTCGGAGATGCGGCGCATGGTGACGTTGGTCACCGAATTGCCCTTGCCGGGGTGGACGTTTTCGGCCGTGAGAATGACGTGGAGGTTGCCGTCCTGCTCGACGACATTGCCTTTGCGCAGGGACGAGGCGATGACCTTGACCATATTTCTTCCTTGTTCGTTTCGTTGGCGCGGTCTAGAGGCAGGGCCGTCCGGGCGCCGGAATTCGCGTGCGTGGTGCGCCCGATACAATATTCCGCGCCCTTTCGCCAGACCGGACGGCAAGAAACCAGAGAATGACGGCATCCGACATATCGCCCTGGTGGCATCCCGAACGCCATGCCGATCGGCAGCCGGCCCTGAGGGCGCGGGCGCGGATCGACGCGGCGGTGCGGATGTGGCTGGCGGAGCGCGATTTTCTGGTGGTGGACCCGCCGGGGCTGCAACGCTCCCCGGGCAATGAGACGCATCTGCATGCCTTCGGCACGACCATGACCGGCAATGACGGCCTGGGGCAGGCGATGTATCTCCATACCTCGCCAGAATTCACCATGAAGAAGCTGCTGGCGGCCGGGGAAACCCGCATTGCGAGCCTGCAGCATGTGTGGCGCAACCGCGAGCGCTCGGCGCTGCACCACCCCGAATTCACCATGCTCGAATGGTATCGCGCCAATGCGCCTTATGAGGCGATCATTGCCGATACGCTGGCCATCATCCGGCTGGCGGCCGAGGTGACCGGGATCGATCAATTCACGTTCCGCGGGCGGCGCTGCGATCCACATGCCGAAGCCGAGCGGATCAGCGTGGCCGAGGCATTCCAGCGCTTTGCCGGCATCGATCTCCTGGCCACCATGGATGCCGATGGCGTGCCCGATAGTGCGGCGCTGGCGGCGCAAATGGTGCGCACTGGCATGGCCTTGCCGGACGACCAAAGCTGGAGCTATTTGTTCACCCAGGTTCTGGTCGAAAAGGTCGAGCCGCAACTGGGCAATGGGCGCGTGACCGTGCTCGATCGCTATCCCGCCTGCGAAGCGGCGCTGGCCCGGCGCGTGCCGGGCGATGCGCGGGTCTCCGAGCGGTTCGAGGTCTATGCCTCGGGTGTCGAACTGGCCAATGGCTTCGGTGAATTGACCGACGCGGCAGAGCAGCGCCTGCGCTTCGAGGCGGAGATGGCCGAAAAGCACCGCCTCTATGGTGAGCGCTATCCCATTGACGAGGACTTCCTGGCGGCGCTCGATTTCATGCCCGCGGCCAGCGGAGTGGCGCTGGGTTTTGACCGGCTGGTCATGCTGGCGACCGGCGCGCAACGGATCGAGGTGGTGCTCTGGGCGCCGGTCGCGGAATGAGCGACGCGCTCAAAACGGTCGGTGATCTCGAGGCCAGCGGCCTCGCGCCAGCTCATTCCGGCCTCGACGCAGTGGCCAAGAAATACGCCATCGGCATAACACCCGCCGTACTCGATCTCATCGATCGGTCCGACCCCACCGACCCCATGGCGCGCCAGTTCGTGCCGACGCGCGCCGAGCTCGTGACAACGCCCGACGAGCGCGTCGATCCCATCGGCGATCTTGCGCATTCGCCGGTCACTGGCATCGTGCACCGCTATCCCGACCGGGTGCTGCTCAAGGCGGTGCATGTCTGCCCGGTCTATTGCCGCTTCTGTTTCCGCCGTGAAATGGTGGGGCCGCAGGGGCTGGGAACGCTGACCGGCGACGAGCTCGACGCCGCAATCGCCTATATCGCGGCCCATACCGAAATCTGGGAAGTCATCCTCACCGGCGGCGACCCGCTGGTGCTGTCGCCGCGGCGGCTGCGCGACCTTATGGAGCGGCTGGCCGAGATCGAACATGTCAGGATCGTGCGCTTCCATACCCGCGTGCCGGTGGTGGAGCCGGAACGGATCGATGCGGCGATGGTCGATGCGCTCAAGGCGAGTGGCAAGACGACATATCTGGCCGTGCACGCCAATCACCCGCGTGAGCTGACGCCGGCGGCCAGAGCTGGGTTCGACCTGCTGCTGGCGGGGGGAATTGCGCTGATCAGCCAGACGGTCCTGCTCAGGGGCGTCAATGACAGCGTCGAAACGCTCGCCGAGCTCATGCGCGGCTTCGTCGAAAACCGCATCCGGCCCTATTACCTGCATCACCCTGACCTGGCCCCGGGCACGGGACATTTCCGGGTGAGCATTGCAGAGGGGCAGGCCTTGGTCGCGGCCCTGCGCGGGCGCATTTCCGGCCTCTGCCAGCCGACCTATGTGCTCGACATTCCGGGCGGATACGGCAAGGCGGACATCGGCGCCACAAGTATTGTCGGCTCGGACGGGTGCTTCACCGTGCGCGACTGGCAGGGTGGCGAGCACGCCTATCCACCGAAGGCGCCGGACTAGCCATCGAAGCCGGCATCCACGGCCTCTACCGCCGCCGTTCGCGCACCCTGGTCGTCTTCCGGGCTGGTCTCGGCGGGCAGGGTGCGAACGCGCGGCAGCGTCTGGGGATAGTTCTCCTGGAGGAAGGCGATCATCTTCTCACGCACCTCGCAACGCAGGTCGAAGGCCTTGGGGGCATTGCGGGCGGTCACCAATATCCGCACCTCCAGATTGGCTTCGCGCAGATCGGTGACCTGCACATGGGCAATGTTCCCGTCCCAGTTTGGTGACCCCTCGACGATCTTGCCCAACTGCTGGCGGATGACGTCCACGGGCACCGAATAGTCGAGATAGAGCATGACGGTGCCGATCAGCGCAGCGCCCTCGCGTGTCCAGTTCTGAAACGGCTTCTCCATGAAATAGCTCAGCGGCACGATCAGGCGTCGCCAGTCCCAGATTTTGACCACCACATAGGTGGAGGTAATCTCTTCCACCGTCCCCCACTCGCCTTCGACCAGAAGGGCATCGTCGATCCGAATGGGCTGGGTGATGGCCAGCTGGATGCCTGCAAAGAGATTCTTCAGTACTGGTTGCAGCGCCAGGCCGAGCACGAGGCCAGCGGCGCCGGCCGAAGCCAGGAGGCTGACGCCATATTGGGCCACACCCTCAAAGGTCATGAGAATGGCCGCGATGCCGATGATGACCAGCAGGGTCACCGCAACGCGCTCAAGGATGCGCGACTGGGTCACGTGCTTGCGCGCCAGCAGATTGTCCTCGCTGTCCAGCTTGAACCGCCGCAGATAGAGCGTGAGCCAGATATGAATGGCAGTGCGCGCGGCCATCACACCCAGCACGATGATGCCGATCAGCAGGGCATGTCGAACCCAGGCCGACTGGGCGATGGTCAATGGTGCCACCACGGCGACGATCCAGCAGAGGACGATTGCCAGACCCAGCTTCAGAGGCAGTTCCAGGCGCTTGACCAGCGAGCGCCAGAACAGGTCGCGCTCAGCTGCAAGACGGGTCAGGAAACCGTGCAGCATCTGGCCGCCATAGAGCGCAAGACCAATGGCCAGGCCGAACAGGACCAGACTGATCAGCCATTCGGGCAACCAGCTGAAAAAGGTTGCGGCGGCACGATCCAATTGTGGCATGCAGAGTTCCCTCACGACGTTGACGCTGGATCAACTGCCAGGAGGGCAAGAGGTTTCGCATCGCTGCAGGGTTGGTCGCGGTCGAGGGCGGTGCCAGCAATCGTCGGGGCGCTTGAGGCGCCCCGAACCGGTCAGTCCACCACGCGCGGGTCGACATCCTTGGAATAGTCCACTCCGCCCACGGCAAAACCGAAGAGCTTCATGAATTCTTCGCGGTATTTCGGCAGGTCCGCGAGCTCGGCCAGGTTCTCCGTATCGAGAACCGCCCAGCGCTTCTTGAGCTCGGCCTGCATGGGCTCGGACAGTTCCCAATCGTCGACGCGGATGCGCTTGTCCTCGTCGAGCTGGAGGTGAACCAGCTTGTCGCGGAACAGGCGGTCGATCTGCTGGATTGGCCCTTCGCCCAGGCCCATTTCGTCCTCGACCTTGATGAGCAGGGTGCCATAGAGCGGCACGACCGGAATGGCCGAGCTGGCCTGGGTGACGACAGCCTTGAGGGCGACGACATGGGCGGCGTTTTCGCCATGGGCGGCACGGATAGCGGCTGCTGCGCGGTCGAGATCGCCCTTGGCCTTGCCCAGCGTGCCCTTGTGATAGATCGGCCAGGTCAGCTCGCTGCCCAGATAGGTATAATTGAGCGTGGTGAAGCCTTCGGCCAGCACGCCGGCTTCGGCAAGTGCCGCGATCCAGAGTTCCCAATCCTCGCCGCCCATCACCTTGACGGTGGCGGCGGCCTCTTCCTCGGTCGCGGGCTCGACGGTGACTTCGGAGACTTCGCCGGTGCCGGTGTTGAGGGTCTTGGAGGTCACCTGGCTGCCATAGGGCTTGATGGCCGAGCGATAGGTGACGCCGTCCTTGGGGTCGGTGCGGACCGGCGAGGCCAGCGAATAGACCACCAGGTCCACCTGGCCCAGATTGGCCTTGATGGCTTCGATGGTCTCGGCCTTGACCGCATCGGAGAAAGCATCGCCCTCGATGGTGATCGCCTTGGCGCCGGCGGCGCGGGCACGGTTCTCGAAGGCGCGGTTATTGTACCAGCCTGCGGAGGCGGGCTTGGTTTCCCCGGGTTCGCGCTCAAAGGAGACGCCCACCGTGTCAGCGCCGCTGCCGAAAGTGGTGACGATGCGCGAGGCGAGGCCATAGCCCGTGGAGCAGCCCAGCACCAGCACGCGCTTGCGGTCGGACGGGATGGGGCCCTTGATCACGACATGGTCGATCTGGCGCTGCACATTGACGGCGCAGCCAGTGGGATGGGCGGTGGTGCAGATGAAACCGCGGATCTTGGGTTCGATGATCATGGGATTTTCTCCTCGATTTGTTCAAGGCAATAGCCCGGATGCGGCCGGAGGGCTAGGGGCGGCTTGGGAGTACCCCCAGCCCGCAAGACCGTCACTCCGCCTTGGCGGGACCAGCGGGAAATATCCCTGACATGACCGAGAAGCCGTCAACGCGGCGAACCCGGTCGGTCCAGCGCCGCAGCGCGGGATAGTCCTGGCGTGAAATGCCGCCTTCTTCGGACAGCATCACGTAAGGAAAACAGGCGATATCGGCCGTGGTCGGGTGGGCGGGCGAACAGAGCCAGTCGCGGCCTTCGCGTTCGCCGAACCAGAGATGCTCATCGAGCAGCCGGAAGATGCGATGCGCGCCTTTCTGGCATTTTTCGATGTCGAAATCGTAGTCATAGCCCAGGGCCAGCCGGGCGGCCGAACTGGTCGCCGTGATGTCGTCGGCCACCGCGTGCCAGCGCAGGATTTGAGCGGTGATGGCGGGGTCATCGGGAAACCACTGGCCGGAGGCGTCATATTTTTTCGCCAGGTAGGCGAGGATGGCGCCGCTATCGGAAAGCACCAGGTCATCGTCCTTGAGCACCGGCAATTGCCCGAAAGGATTGAGCCGCAGGAACCAGTCGGCCTTGTGCTCGCGGCCGGGGAAGAAATCCACCGGCACGATGTCATAGGGGACGTTGAGGATGCCCATCAGGAGACGCAGCTTGTAGCAGTTCCCGGAGAGCTCGAAGTCGTAAAGGGTTATGGTCATGGGTCAGATATCCAGCACCAGGCGCGCCGACTTCGCGCGGCTCACGCAGGTCATCATGCAGGTGTTGGAGGCCTTCTCGCTTCTGTTGAGATAGACGTCCTGGTGGTCCACCTCGCCTTCGATCACGCCGGTGAGGCAGGTGCCGCAAGCGCCCTGTTCGCACGAAGAAGGCACGGTGAGCCCGGCATCGCGCATCACCTCGAGGATCGTCTTGCCCGCCGGGACATGCAGCGTCATGGCTGATCGTGCCAGCTCGATGTCGAAGGCGCTCGAGCTGTCGATGACCTTGTCATTCTGGAAATATTCGAAATGGATGGCTTCGTCGGGCCAGCCCAGGCCGGCTGCAGTCTCCTGCACCATTTCCAGCATGGCGCCGGGGCCGCAGATATAGACATGATTGGCGAAGGCGTGCGGACCGAGCACATCGGCGACCTTGACCTTGATGGCGTCGCGGCCCAGGCCGCTATGGGTCTCGACCTGTCCATGCAACACTTCCAGTTCGCTCCGGAAAGCGACGCTTTCGCCGGTGCGGGTGAAGTAGTGCAATTCGTAGGGCAGGCTCGACTTGTCGAGGAAGCGGGCCATGGAGAGCAGGGGCGTGATGCCGATGCCGCCGGCGATCAGGACCGTGCGGGTGGCGTCGCGGCGCAGCGGGAAGTTGTTGCGCGGTTCGGAAATGGCCAGCACGTCGCCCTCGCGCACGCTGTCCACCAGCACTTTCGAGCCGCCCTTTGAGGCGCTCTCCTGCTTGACGCCGATCACATAGCTCGAAAGGTCGCCCGGCCCGTTGGTGATCGAATATTGCCGCACGAGGCCATTGGGCAGGTGCAGGTCGATATGGGCGCCGGGCTGGAAGGTGGGCAGATGCCTGCCGTCGCGATCAGCCAGTTCGAAGCCGATGACGCCGTCGGCGGTCCGCCATTTGCGCTTGACCACGACATTGAGCGTATTGCCGCGCGGCACGGCAATGTCGGGCATGGTCGCCAGGTCGACCGATACTTTCTCGAAGAGCGGCTGCAGTGGTTCAGGTGCCGGTTTGCGCGCCGCGGCGCGTTCGAGGCGGTCGCGCAGACGGGTCAGCACCTCGTTATAGTGGTGCAGGGCCAAGATCGCGTCGGCGGGGCGCTCCGCCAGCAGGCCACGAATGACGGCGCGGCCCGCATCGACGGGCTGCACGAAATAGGTGACGCCATCGAGCCGCACGGCCATGCCCGGCAACAGGTCGGCCGGCTGGTCGTCAGGCGCCAGCCGCGCCAGGGCGGCCACGACATCTTCCGGCATCGCATTGACCGGCATCGGCCTCAGGGCAAACCAGTCGTGCTCTTCAGCGCCGGGAAAGGGTGCGAAGGCCTTGTCGTCATTGGCCGCCGACCAGATCAGGCCGTAAGCCTCGCGAACCGGATATTTGCGGTTCTCGATGCGGCGCGCCGGCGCGTCGGCCGGATGGGCGGGGATATAGGTGCAGCCGGCGGATTGATTGGCGTAGCGCCAGCCATGGTACTGGCACTTGAGTTCCTGGCCCTCATTGATGCCGATGGAGAGCCGCACGCCACGGTGCAGGCACCGGTTTTCCCAGACATTGACATTGCCATCATCGGCCCGCCAGACGGCGAGCTCGCGGCCAAGCAACTGGCCCTGATAGACGTGGCGAAATGGCAGGTCCTCGCTCGAGGCGATGGGATACCAATTGGGGTCGGAAAGGGAGAGGGGCATGGTTCATCCGAATTCTTGTTAACCGCGTTTCCGAACCGCAAAACCGGCAGCCACTTTCGCTGGAAACGCTTCGAATGATCGCGCCACGATCAAGGCTTCGGTTGGGTCGCAGTCCTGGCGTACGGGACTGTGACTCCCTCTCCCTTGGGGGAGAGGGCCGGGGTGAGGGGGCCTTCTGGCACGCGCCGGAAATGAGGAAGGCCCCCTCACCCGTCGCTTCGCGCCGACCTCTCCCCCAAGGGAGAGGTGAAGAAGGTTCAACTCGCTTGAGGGATGACCCCGTAGGTGATGCCCTTCTGGCTCAGCCAGCGGCGATAGGCGATGGCGCTCTTGTCGGCGCGGATCGGGGTCTCGGCGCGCGGATCGAGCGGCAGTTTCTTGGGATACTGGTTTTCCAGGATCGGCTTGTCCTGCCCGAAGATCGTCTGCTGGAAGCGCCGGAGGTCGGTGATGGTCGAGGTCGAATCGATCATCGACTGCAACAGGTGGGCGCGGCAGCGCTCTTCGGTCATGGGCTGGAGGAAAATGCCGATGACGTCGCGGCGGCTCTCGTCTTCGGGGCAGGACTTGTAGAGCACCGAGCAGAAGGGGTGGGGGACGCGATAGACATATTCCACTTCCATCGCCTGGGTCGCCGATTTGGCGGCGCGGGGCTGCATGAACCGGCATTTGGTGGCCAGCACCTCGTCGCGCTCCTCGGACACTTCCACGTCATATTCCTTGACCTCGGTATGCGGCTCGGCGCCGAGGATATCGGTGTGGACATAGGGGAAGTGGCCCATGTCGAGGAAGTTCTCGACGGCGCGGGGGGCAGACACATGGATGCCGATGGAGCCGCAGCTCATGTTCTTGCGGTCCGGCTCGGCAAATTCGGGAATGGGGAAGAGGTCACCAGAAGGGGTGCCAAGGCAGGTCCATGTATAACCATAGGCCGTCCGCACCGGCAGGCGCTCGAGAATGGTGTCGGCGTCGATCTCGTCGCCATCCTCTTCTGTGGTGCGCAGCCACACCACCGGCTCGCCATCATTGCCACGCGTCAGCGCCAGGCGCGTATCGAGCAGCAGCGTGGTTTCGACGGTGCCGATGGGCAATTCGTCGGTGGCGGCAACGACATGCCAGAGATTGCGGGTAATGGGATCGGGTGCATTGGGCATGGGCAGTCTCAACGGTTCGCCCAAGCATAAACCGGCATGCGGGGAGTGCCAGCATAAAGTTGCGGATGGCGAGCTGCACCGGGGACATGACGGTGGACACTGCCCTCTTGCAGACTTCATGGTGGCATGCCGGCTGGCCCGGATGACGACCATGAGAGAGATGAGCCGTGGAAAGTGAAGCCCCCCGATTTGATGAAACGCTGTTGGCCGAGCGCGTCGAGGCGCGGCTGGCCGAAGCGGGGGCGAGCGCCGAGTCGCGGTCGGCCGCGGTGCGCGCCATGCTGCATGCCTCCCGGCTCGGCATCGACAGTCACGGCGTGCGGCTGACCGAACACTACTGTCGCATGCTCGGAGGCGGGCGGCTCAACAAGGCACCGCAGCTTGGTGTGGACAAGCGTGGCGCCGGCAGCGCCATGGTCGATGGCGACGACGGTCTGGGCCACTACGCTGCCTATCGGGCGGTGGACGTTGGGATGGAGCTGGCGCGGGAGGCCGGTGTCGGGGCGGTCGGTGTCCGGCGCTCTTCCCACTATGGCGCCGCGGGTGCCTATGCGCTGGCGGGTGCCGAGCAGGGATTTGTCACCTTCGCCACCACCAATACCGATTCCATGGTGGCCCTCTTCGACGGGGCCGAGAAATTCCACGGCACCAATCCGCTGGCCTTTGCGGCGCCGGTGCCCGATAGCCAGCCCTGGCTCCTCGACATGGCGACCAGCTCGATCCCCCTCAATCGCGTCCTGCTGCACCGTTCGCTCGACAAGGAACTCCCGCAGGGCGTGGCGGCGACCCCCGAGGGCGAGCCCACCCGGGATCCCTTCGCCGCCGACATGCTATTGCCGCTCGGCGGCGTCGACTATGGCTACAAGGGCGCTGGCCTAGCCGGGGTGGCAACGCTGTTCTCGGCGCTTCTGACCGGGACGACGCTCGATCCCGAGTTCATCCCCATGTATGGCGGCGAGGACATCTCCAGCCCGCGCAATATGGGTCACTTCGTGCTGGTGATCGACCCTGACAAGTTTGCCGGCCGCGCGGTGTTTGCGGCCGCCATCACCGGCTATCTCGCCAGCCTGCGCGCATCGGCGGTGCGCGCCGGCGGCAAGGTCATGGCGCCCGGTGACCGCGAGTGGGACGTGCTCGAGCGGCGGCGGGCCGAGGGCATTCCGCTCGATCCCGACACCATCCGTTTCCTCGGGCTCTAGCTCATTGCTCGCGATATATGTCGAAGGCGCCAATGGCCTGGGTGGTGGCCATGAGCTGGATCTTGTTGACGTTCACATGCTCGGGCAGCGAGGTCGCCCAGAAGATGGACTCGGCGATATCCTCGGCATTCATCGCCTTGGTGCCGGCATAGACATTGCCGGCCTTCTGCTCATCGCCCTTGAAGCGGACCACTGAGAACTCGGTTTCGGTCAGCCCGGGCTCGATATCGGTGACCCGCACATTCTTGCCCTGCAGGTCGGACCGGATGGCCAGGGCAAAGTGCTTCACGAAGGCCTTTGACGCTGCATAGACCGAGCCACCGGGATAGGCATATTCGCCGGCCACCGAGCCCAATGTCACCACATGGCCGCCGCCGCGGGCGATAAGGCCGGGCAGCAGCAGCCGCACGGTATAGACCAGCCCCTTGATATTGGTGTCGATCATGGTTTCCCAGTCACCCAGATCGGCTTCGGCCGCCGGCTGCAGGCCCAGCGCCAGACCGGCATTGGCCAGGACGATGTTGATGGCGTCGAACGGCGCGGGAATGGCCGCCACCGCCGCTTCCATGGCGGCACGGTCGCGCACATCGAGCGGAATGATGTGGCAGCGGTCGTGGCCAAGTTCATCGCGCAGCGCCAATAGCCGGTCTTCGCGGCGACCTGTGGCGATCACCTTTCCCCCGGCGGCGACATAGCGACGGGCTGCGGCAGCCCCGAAGCCCGAGGTGGCGCCGGTGATGAAGACGACGAAGCGGCTGGGATCAAGCAGCTGGTACATAACAATTCCTGGAGGATGACTGGCCGGAGGGTTCGTGCAGGGTGTACCCTAAGGGCGCGCGGCGTCAACATTGCCAAAGTTTAATGCGCCTTGCCCAGAGCTAACGTGAAATGGCCGCAGCTGGGGCGTATGGGTTCATCACGGATTTTTCTTTTGAGGCATTGCACGGCCCATGAAGCGTTTGGCCAGGATATTGATCGTACTGCTGGTACTGGGTGGCGGCGCTGCGGCGGGCTGGTGGTACTTCCTCGCCCCGACCCAGGCCAAGACGGCGCCAGACACGGTGACGGTCGCGCGCGGCGATATCGAATCCACGGTGCTGGCGTCGGGCGTGTTGCAGGCCAGTTCGCTGGTGAGCGTCGGCGCGGAAGTGTCGGGCAGCATCAAGGCCGTTCATGTGACGCTGGGCCAGGCGGTTCAGAAGGGCGATTTGATCGCCGAGATCGACAGCCTCAACCAGGAGAACGCGGTCAAGTCCGCAGAGGCGGCCCTGGCGGGCATCCAGGCGCAGCGGCGCAACCAGGAGGCAACCCTGGCCAAGGCCGAGGCGGCGCTGGCCCGCCAGACCCAGCTCAGTGCCAATAGCCTGGTCTCGCAGACCGAGCTCGAAACGGCCGAGGCGGCAGTGGCCCAGTCCAAGGCGCAGATCGACCAGCTCGACGCGCAGATCGCCCAGGCCGAGCTGACCGTGGAATCGGCCGAACTGGACTTGGCCCGCACCCAGATCGTTGCGCCCGCCGATGGCACGGTGGTGGCGCTGCTGGTGGAAGAGGGGCAGACCCTCAATGCCAATTCGTCCACGCCGACCATTGCCAAGATCGCCAATCTGGACACCATGGTCATCAAGGCGGAAATCTCCGAGGCCGATGTGGTCAAGGTCAAGGCCGGGCAGAAGGTCTATTTCACCATTCTGGGCGAACCCGATACCCGCATCGAGGCGACCCTGCGCGAGATCGAGCCGGCACCGACCTCCATTGCCGATGACACGAGCGCCGCGGGCAGTGCGGTCTATTACAATGGCCTCTTCGAAGTGCCCAATCCCGACCATCGCCTGCGCATCTCGATGACCGCCTCGGTGACCATCGTCCTGGCCGAGGCGCGCAATGTGCTGACCCTGCCGTCGAGCCTGGTCACCCGTCGTGGGCCGGACGGCGGAGCCATGGTCATGGTCTATGACCCACAGACCGAGGAGACCCGCCCGGCCGAGGTCAAGGTTGGCCTCAACAACAATATCTCCGCCGAGATTGTCTCCGGCCTCGCCGAGGGCGACCAGGTCGTCAATGCCACGGGCGCGCGCCTGACCACGACATCGGGCCGCGGGGGAGCCGGCGGGTTCGGCGGCCCGATGATGATGCGGCGCGGGGGCTAGGCCCGGCCGATGAACCGCCATCTCAGCCAGAATGACCGCCTTGGCGCTCAGCCGATCGGAGCGGAGGCCCCCATTATCTCGATTACGGGCCTGTGGCGCCGCTTCCAGGCGGGCGGCGAGGCCGTGGCGGTGCTCCGGGGCGTTGATCTCGATATCCATCGCGGCGAGATGGTGGCGATCATCGGCCAGTCCGGCTCCGGCAAGTCCACCCTCATGAATATCCTGGGGTGCCTCGACCGCGCCAGCGAGGGCACCTATCGCTTTGCGGGCAAGGATGTCGGCAAGCTCGATGCCGATGCGCTGGCCGCGCTCCGGCGCGAGCATTTCGGCTTCATCTTCCAGCGCTACCAATTGCTGCCCGACCTTGATGCCGTCGAAAACGTGGAAGTGCCCGCCGTCTATGCCGGTGCCGACGCCACCAGGCGCCGGGAGCGGGCGATCGCCCTCCTCACCCGGCTGGGCCTGGGCGACCGGCTCGACCATCGGCCCAATGCCCTTTCGGGCGGCCAGCAGCAGCGCGTCAGCGTGGCGCGGGCACTGATGAATGGCGGCGAGGTGATCCTTGCCGACGAGCCGACGGGCGCGCTCGATTCGCATTCGGGCAAGGAATTGATGGCGCTGCTCAAGGAACTGCACGCCGACGGGCACACCATCATCATCGTTACCCACGATCCGCAGATCGCGGCCCAGGCCGAGCGGGTGATCGAGATCGCCGATGGCGAGATCATTGCCGACAGGCACAATGTCGAGCCGCGCCGGGTCGAAACGACCCAGACCGAGATCAGGGCTGCCGCGAGCTGGCGGCGGGGCCTCGATCGCACCGGTGAAGCACTGCGCATGGCGCTCCGGGCCATGGGTGCGCACAAGCTCAGGACCTTCCTGACCATGCTCGGCATCATCATCGGCATCGCCTCGGTGGTGGCCGTGGTGGCGCTGGGGCAGGGCAGTCAGCAGGCGGTGCTGGAGAACATCTCCTCGATCGGCACCAATACGATCAATGTCTATCCGGGGTCCGGCTTTGGCGACATGCGCTCGGGACGGGTGCGAACCCTCAGGGCGACCGATGCGGAGGCCCTGGCGAGCCAGCCCTATGCCGACAGCGTCACCCCGCAGGTCAGCGCCAATGCCACTGTGCTCTACCGCAATACCGCCACCAGTGCCTCGATTACCGGGGTCGGCGCCGACTATTTCCAGGTCAATGGCCGCAGTTTCACTTCCGGCTCCGGCTTTGGCGCCGACAGCATCAGGGACATGGCGCAGGAAGCGGTGATCGACCAGACGGCAGTCGATGCCATCTTCACCAATGGCGAGGATCCGGTGGGCCAGGTGCTCATGCTCGGCCGGGTGCCGGTGCGGGTCATTGGCGTCGTGGCGGCCTCCACCGGCTTCGGGCCGGGTGGCAACAATGCCAATGTCTACGTGCCCTATACCTCGGCAATGAGCCGCATACTGGGCCAGAGCTGGCTCAACTCGATCGCTGTGCGCGTGGCCGATGACTACGACACGGACCAGGCCGAGGCGGAAATCACCGAGCTGATGACGCGGCTGCATGGCGGCACCGAGGATTTCTTCCTCCAGAACACCGACACCATTCGCGAGACCATTCAGTCGACGACGGCGACCCTGACCATTCTGATTTCAACCATTGCCGTTATCTCGCTGGTGGTGGGGGGCATCGGGGTCATGAACATCATGCTGGTGTCCGTGTCCGAACGGACCAAGGAAATCGGCATCCGCATGGCGGTGGGTGCGCGGCGCTCCGACATCATGCGGCAATTCCTGATCGAGGCGATCCTGGTCTGCTTTGCCGGCGGCGCCGCCGGCGTGGCCCTCAGCTTTGCGCTGGGGCAGGGGCTGACGGCGATCGTGTCCGGGGCGCGGCTCGCCTATTCCACCGAATCCATCGTCATCGCCATCCTGTCGGCCAGCCTGATCGGCGTGGTGTTCGGTTTCATGCCGGCCCGCTCGGCGGCGCGGATGGACCCGGTGGATGCCTTGGCGCGGGAATAGGGGCAAACTCTCTTATCCCTCTCCCCTTGTGGGAGAGGGTGGATCGGCCATAGGCCGAGACGGGTGAGGGGTTCGGAGCTATCCGCGTGTCAGGTACTTGTAGGTGGCCTCATACCCCTCATCCGCCCCTCCGGGGCACCTTCTCCCACAAAGGGAGAAGGAAGAGAGGCGTGACCCATCGGCCACGCCTCGCCGATCAAAATCCAATTCCTTCAACGCAAAGGGTGGCCTGTCTCGTCTGGCCGCCCTAAACTCGCCATGAAATCTTCGCCCTTTGGGCGGGGTGGCCGGAAGGATTAACGGAATCTTTCTGCCCATGCGGCAATATCGTGTTCAGCCCGGTTTGGTTGAATGCGTAAAAGGGCGGGATAGACCACTGCAAAGCGCGCGTTTGGTAACGAGTATTGGCGCCTTGAGCATCGCTCTGGCCGTATCGGCCGGGCTGGTGATGCCTGCTGCCGGCTTTGAACTGTTCGGCATGAAATTTTTCGAAGACCAGTCGGAAGTCGATGCCGACGCGGTCATCGTCGATCCGCAACCCTATTTCGTGACCTTCACCTCAAGCGAGGGCGGAGCGGTCGAGGCGGCGCTGCGCAATGCTTCGGCCCTGCTCGCCGATGAGGCCGAGCCGGCCTCCGGTGCCGCCGGGCTGATTGCTAAGGCGCGCGGAGACTATCGGCGCCTCCTGGCGGCGCTCTATGGCGAAGGGCGCTATGGCGGTGCGGTCAGCATCCGCATCGGCGGGGTGGAAGCGGCCAATTTGCCGCCGGACAGCGATCTGCCCGACCCGGTCGATGTCACCATAGCGGTCACGGCGGGTCCCGAATTCACCTTTGCCAATGTCTCGATCGTCAATCAGGCCCCTCCGACGGCCGATCCTGCCGACCAGGTCGACCTGCCGGTCCTGCGGGGCTTTGGCGTCGGCGAGGTTGCGCGTTCCGCGGTCATCCTGCGCGCCGAGCAATTGGCGCTGGAGGCCTGGCGGCAGCAGGGCTATGCCAAGGCCGAGATCGTCTCGCGCGATGTCGTTGCCGACCACGCGACCAATACGGTTGACGCCACCATCACCGTCAATCCGGGGCGCCTGGCCGCCTTCGGCCCGGTGCGGGTCACCGGCACCACCCGCATGAACCCCGAATTCGTCGCCCAGCAGACCGGTCTCGCCGTTGGCGAGGAATACGACCCGGACGAGCTGGAGAGGGCCCAGAAGCGTCTCGACCGCCTGGAAGTGTTCCGTTCGGCCCGCCTGCAGGCGGCCGAGGATATCGGCAGCGATGGGCTCCTGCCCTATGACCTGATCGTGGAAGAACTGCCCGGGCGGCGCTTCGGCGTGGGCGCGACCTATTCGACCATCGATGGGCTGGGGCTGGAGGGCTATCACCTCTGGCGCAATCTGTTCGGCCAGGCCGAGCGGCTGCGGCTCGATGCCCGTATTGCCAGCATCGGCTGGCCGGTGGACACGGCCCAGTTCGACTATTTCGTGGGCGGCACCTTCACCAAGCCGGGCTTTTACCATCCCGATGTGGACCTGGTGGCGACCGTTTCAGCCGAGCGCACCATCTATCCCGAATATACCGAGACCTCGGCCGGGGGGCGCGTCGGGTTGAGCTGGTTCTACTCGGACCAGCTGACCTTCGAGGGCGGTGCCAGCTTCGAGGTCGCACGGTTCGACGACGATTTCGGCACCCGCGATTTCCAGACCGTCGGGCTCTATGCCGGCCTCGTCTATGATGGCCGCGACAGCAGTGTCGACCCGACCGAGGGCTGGTACGCGGCCGCCAATGTCGAACCCTATTTCGATCTTCTGGGCGGCACGCCCGGGGCGCGGCTGGTGGTCGAGGGGCGCACCTATTTCGGCTTTGGCGAGAACGATCCCTTCGTGCTGGCCGGTCGGCTCAAGGGTGGCGCCGTATTCGGTCCGGCCCTGGTCGACATTCCGCCCGACAAGCTGTTCTTTGCCGGCGGCGGCGGCTCGGTGCGCGGCTATGCCTTCAAGTCCATCGGTGTCGATGATGGCAGCGGCACGATCACAGGCGGGCGCTATCTGCTGGAAGCCTCGCTCGAGGCGCGCGCCAAGGTCACGAACGATATTGGCGTCGTTGGCTTCCTCGATGGCGGCTATGTGGCGGCGGACGTGTTCCCCGGGCTCGACGACCTGCGGCTGGGGGCGGGCGTGGGGCTGCGCTATTATACCGGGCTCGGGCCCCTCAGGCTCGATGTCGCGGTGCCGCTCAACAAGCGGGCCAGCGATCCGGACTACGCCATCTATGCCGGCATCGGGCAGGCGTTCTGATGGCGGGACTGTTCGTCAAAAATCGTCGCCGCCTGTTCATCGCCGCGCTGCTGCTGGCTCCGGCCGCGGTGCCCGTGGCGCTGGTGGCCCAGGACATGAGCAATGAGGAGCAGAAGGACTGGCTGACCAGCTTTGTCCAGGACCGGCTCTCGACCCCGGAACGCCAGATCCGGCTCTCCAATATCGACGGCGTGCTCGGCTCGGATGTCTCGATCCGCGAGATCACCATTTCCGACGCCGAAGGGGTCTGGCTGCGCGTCAACAATGCCAGCCTCAACTGGAACCAGGCGGCCTTGTTCGGCGGTCGGCTGGAAGTCAATTCGCTCCGTGCCGATTCCATCGACTATGTCCGCAATCCCATTCCCGTCGAGGGGGCCGTCGACCTGCCGCCGCCCGAGGCCGGCTCGCTGGAAATTCCGGAGTTTCCGGTCGCCATCCAGATCGGGGAGCTGGCCGTGCCCAGCGTCACCTTCGGGGAAGGCGTGTTCGGGCTGGGGTCAGAAATCTCGCTTGCGGGGTCGATGACGCTCGAAAGCGGCAATCTCGATGCCGCGCTCGACATCGAGCGGCTGGATGGCCCCGGCGGTTCGCTCAATCTCGACGCTGTCTATCGCCGCGACGGCAACACCATTGACCTCGGCCTGTCCCTGGTCGAGCCACCCAATGGCGTGCTGGCGAACCTGCTCAATATCCAGGACCGCCCGGCCATGACCCTGACGTTGGAGGGCGAGGGGCCGGTGTCGGACCTGACGACGCAGATGCGGCTTCTGGCCAATGACCAGGAAGCGCTCAGCGGAACGGCAACCATCGGGCAGCAGGCCGACGGATTTGCCGTTGCCGCCAGGCTGGGTGGACCGCTTTCGACCCTGGTGGCGGAGCCTTACCGCGACTTTTTCGGTGCCCAGACCCGGCTGACCGCCGACGCACTGGTCAAGAGCGCTGGCGGGATCGACATCTCCAACCTGACCCTGAGCGGCGGGCAATTGGGCCTGACGGCGCGGGCCCAGACGACGGCTGACAATTTCCTCAGCCTGCTCGATCTGTCGGCGACGGTGGCCGATGCCGATGGCGGCAGGGTAACCCTTCCGGTCCCCGGCGCTGCCACCACGGTTCAGGGTGCACAATTGCAGGTGGGCTTCGGCACTGATGCCAGCCAGGAATGGCAGGCCCGCGCCGACATCGAAGGGCTGGACACGGACGGCTTTGCCGCGCAGACATTCACCTTCGGGCTCAGCGGGGTCGCCCGCAATCTTGAGGACCCATCAAGCCGCATGGTGACCTTCAATGGCGAAGGGTCCCTTTCCGGCATCGACGCCGATCCGGGTGTCGAGGCGGCGCTGGGCGACCGCGTTGGGCTGGGGCTTGCCGGGCTGTGGAATGCCGGCGAGCCGATCCAGCTGGCCGAACTGCGCGTGGTTGGCGCGGCGCTGGTGGCAAGCCTGACCGGCCAGATCGATGGCACCGATTTCGACGGCGATATCCAGGTCCAGACCGGCAGCATCGCGCCGTTCTCGGGTCTGGCCGACCGGTCCCTGTCGGGCGCGCTGAACCTCACCGCCACGGGCCGGATCATGCCTCTGACCGGCGGCTTCGATCTGGTGTTCGACGGGACTGGCACGGATATGTCCATTGACGACCCCACAGCCGATGCGCTGCTTGCCGGCACGGTGCGGCTGTCCGGGCAACTGGCCCGTACCAGTGCGGGGATCACGGCTGACAATTTCCGGATTGCCAATCCCCAGGTGCAGTTCAATGCCGATGGCCGCTATGCCAGCGATGTCGCCGACTTCAACATCGCGCTCGACCTCAGCGATCTGGGTCTGGTTGCCGATGATGCCAGCGGAGCATTGAGCGTTCGTGGCTCGGCGCGGTCCACCGATGCGGAGGCGCCGCTGGTGTTGATGCTGGACGGGCAGGTGCCGAGCGGGACCCTGGGCCGCTACACCTTGCGCGACGCCAAGGTCGGGGTGGCCGCCACCCTCAGGGATGGGACCATCGACGGTGACGTCACCGGCGCGGCGATGCTGGACGGGCATCGCGCAACCCTTGCCACGCATTTCGAGACCAATGCGGAAACGCAGGTCCTGTCCGGGATCGGCTTCGAGATAGCCGGCACCAGCATCTCGGGCAATCTCACCCGCATGGTCGAGACGGGCCTGCTCGACGGGCGCCTGGATGTCTCGGCCAATGATGTGTCGCTGGCCGCCGCGCTGCTGCTGGCCGATGCCGCGGGTGCGGTCAATGCCGCCATCGAACTGTCTCCGCAGGAAGGGCAGCAGGGCGCCGGCATCACCGCCAATGTGGCGAGCCTGCGCTTCAATGACATCCTGGTTGGTCGCGCCGATATTTCGGCCGGCATTGCCGATCTGTTCGGCGTCCCGGTGGTCAACGGCACGGCCAATGCCAGCGCCATCGCGGCAGGCGGGGTTGAGATCGACACGCTCCAGGCCCGCGCCACGCAGAATGGCGATGCGACCAGTTTTGACGCGCAGGCGAGCCTGGCCACCGGCACGGATATCGATCTGGCGGGTGCCCTCAGCCCCATCGACGGTGGCTATCGCCTGGCGCTCGACCGCGCCAATCTCGAACAGGGCAACCTGTCGGCGCGCCTCGCCAGCCCCACGGCGCTGGTCGTGCGCGGGGAGAGCGTGGCGCTCGATGCAATGCGGTTCAATGTCGGTTCGGGCAGCATCACCGCAACCGGCACTGCCGGGACGGCGCTCGACATGGTTGTCGATATTTCCGAGCTTCCCCTCTCCATTGCCAACGCCGTGGCACCAGACCTTGGGCTGTCCGGCACGGTCAATGGTCGTGCGACCATATCCGGCCAGGCGTCGGACCCGCAGGTGCGCTTCGAGGCGCAGGCGAACGGGATCGGCGCGGCCGCCATCGCACCCTTTGGCATTGCGCCGCTGACGCTGTCGGCATCCGGCAGCTATGCCGATCAGGTGGTGACGCTGCAGCGCCTGACAGCCAATGGCAATGGCGGCCTCTCCGTCAGCGGCTCGGGCCAGGTCCCGCTTGCCGGCAATGGCCTCTCGCTGGCGCTCAAAGGCTCGGCGCCGCTGGCCCTCGCCAACCGCTTCGTGGCGGATCGCGGCGCGCAATTGTCCGGCACTGCCAGCTTTGACGCGCGCATTGGCGGCAGCCTCACAAATCCGCAGTTCAGCGGCGCGGTGACCACCAGCGGCGCAGGTTATGTCGATCCGACCCTCAATCTGCGCCTGACCGGCATTGCCGGCCGGGCCGCCCTCAATGGCGACACCGCCACCATCGAAAGCCTCTCGGCAAGCCTGGCCACGGGCGGCAGCGTCTCGGCTTCAGGCACGATTGGCCTCAGTGGTGACCTGCCGGCCAATCTTGTCATGCAGGTCAATTCGGCCCGCTATGCCGATGGTGACCTTTTCGTCGCGACCCTCTCGGGCGGCCTCAACCTCACCGGCAACCTGGCCGGCGCGCCGCTGCTCTCGGGCAATGTGTTTGTCGAACAGGCCAATATCACCGTGCCGGAAAGCCTGGGCGGTGGCGCGCAACTGATCGATGTCGAACACCAGCGCACCCCGGCCGATGTGCAGCGCACGCTGGATCGTGCCCGCATCGATGAGCGCACCGGTGTGTCCGCAGGCGCGGGCGGGCCGCAATTGCAGCTCGACGTCACCGTCAATGCGCCCAATCAGATCTTCATCCGCGGGCGGGGGCTCGATGCCGAGGTCGGCGGGTCGGTACGGCTGACCGGGCCGATCACGGCCATCCAGCCGGTCGGCGCCTTCACCCTTATTCGCGGACGTCTGTCGATCCTCGGGCAGCGTGTGGTCTTCGAGACCGGGACGGTCACGCTGGTGGGCGATCTCGACCCGCAACTGAATTTTGTCGCCCGCACCGAGGGCGACGGCATTACCGTGTTCGTGACCCTCAGCGGCCGCGCCTCGGCGCCCGATATCAGCTTCAGCTCCAACCCGACCCTGCCGCAGGATGAAGTCCTGAGCCGGTTGATCTTCAACCGTTCGATGGGCGAACTCTCGCCAATCCAGCTGGCGCAACTGGCGGCCGCAGCGGCCGAACTGGTGGGCGGTGGTGGTGGCGGCGGGCTGGTCGACAGCCTGCGCGGCGCCGCGGGCCTGGCTGATCTCGACGTGGTCACCGACGACCAGGGCAATGTCGGCGTCCAGGCCGGCACCTATCTCCAGGACAATGTCTATCTCGGCGTCACTGCCGGTGCGAACGGGCAGTCCAAGGTGACGATCAATCTCGACGTGACCGAGGACCTGACCATCAAGGGCGCTGCCGGCCAGGACGGCAATTCGAGCGTCGGCGTGTTCTACGAAAAGGATTATTGAGGGGGCCACCGTCGTCCGTGCGGGGCACCAGGCGACCAGATTGGCTAGTCGGTTGGGATCGCACTTGGGATCAGAGGACTTGCATCGCACGCATGCAGAACATCACTCAACAAATGACTGGCCTCATCCCTGCGCGACGAGAATAGTGAGATGACTATTAGTACATCAACCTGCTTTTGAACGGCAGCCTCGGCCAATTCTTTCCCTTTGGGTGAAATTCCGTAGAATTCTTCTACTTTGCTCGCTATGTTGTTAAATTTCGTACCGTATATAATTGCAGCGTATGGATTTCCCGCCGCCTTGGCCACTTCTTCCATTAGCCCGAACATGGCTCCGCAGCGCTGAAGCAATGCGATTTCCGCTGGCAAATCTTGGGAGAACACAGTGGTGGTCCCAATCAGAGCAGCGATAGTTCCTAGGACCAGTTTCAGAGTGCGTCGGAGGTGGGCGGGCAATTGATGATCCTCGGTGCTGTCCGCTCGGGCCAGTAAGTGTGCATTACTCCCGGCAGCCACTTGTACCTCGTTCCTGTCTGGCCCGCGTCATGTCATGGCCGGACATTCTCCCGCAAACGGGAGCATTGTCCCTTCCGGCGAGGTTGGGCCTACCGAACTGCTACTGCACCGCCCCGCCGGTCTTTTCCGCCTTGGCCTCGTCCCACCACCAGAGCGTGGGAAAGCCCGAGGAGAAGGCCGGCAGGTTTTCCGGGCGGCTGAAGCGGTCCCAGCGAGCCGAGCGGGTGGTGCGCAGCGTATAGCTGGGGATCACGAAGTGTTTGGCCAGCAAGACCCGGTCCAATGCCTTGGTCACCGCTTCCTGTGTTTCGCGGTCGTCGGCCGCGATCAGTTTTTCGATCAGTGCATCCACGGCCGGGTCGGCAATGCCGGCATAGTTCTGCGCGCCCTCCGCATTGGCCGTCGAAGAGCCGAAGAAGAAGCGTTGTTCGTTGCCGGGCGAATAGGACTGGGCCCAGCCCGAATAGATCATGTCATAGTCGAAGCTGCGGGCGCGGTTGATGAATTGCGGGCTGTCCACGGTGCGGATGGTGGCATTGATGCCGATTTGCGCGAGGTTTGTCGTGAGGTTCTGCGCTACCGGCTCGATGGTCGGGCCATTGAGCAGGATTTCGAAGGTGAAGGGCTGGCCGTCCGGGCCGATCATCTGGGTGCCTTCGAGGTGGTAGCCGGCCTGGGTGAACAGGTCGAGCGCGGTGCGCAGATTGGCCCGCAGCTTGCCCGGATCGCCGCTGACCGGGTTGGTATAGGGCGTATCGAAGACCTCGGGCGGCACCAGGTCGCGCACGCTTTCAAGCACTTCGAGTTCTTCCCCCGCAGGCAGGCCCGAGGACTTGAAGGGCAGGCCGAAGAAGAAGCTGTCGATGCGCTCGTACTGGCCATAGAACAGGGTGTTGCTCAGTTCCTCGAAGTCGAAGGCATAGTTGAGCGCCTGGCGCACCAGCGGGTCGGCGAACTTGTCGCGCCGCAGGTTCATGATGAAGCCGACCATCACGCCGCTATCGGCATAGTCCTGCGGGAACAGCTCCTTGATCACCCGTCCGTCGGTGACGGCGGGGAAGTCGTAGGCGGTGGCCCAGCGGCGGGCCTGGTTCTCGCTCCACCAGTCGAACTGGTCGCCCTTGAAGGCCTCGAACATCACGGTGAGGTCGAGGAAATATTCGATGCGATACTCATCGAAATTGTTCTGGCCGACCTGGGTGGGGTGATCGAGGCCCCAATAGTCGGGCACGCGCTCATAGGTGATGGAGCGGCCCGCCTCGAAGTTGGCGAGGCGATAGGGGCCCGAGCCGAGCGGCGGCTCCAGCGTCGACGCGGCGATGTCGCGGGGCTTGCCCTCGGCATCCGTGCCCTCCCACCAGTGCTGCGGCAGCACCAGCAATTGTCCCAGGATCAGCGGCAGTTCGCGATTGTCGCTTTGGTCGAAGGTGAAGGTGACTTCGCCGGGCGCCGTCACTTCGGCCGAGGTGATGTTGGCATAGTATTGGGCCCGGTCCGGATTGACCTCGATTAGCTTTTCGAAGGTCCAGACCACGTCCTCGGCCGTCACCGGCTCGCCATCGTGCCAGCGGGCATCCGGGTCCATGCGGAAGGTGACGGCGCTGTAGTCCGGGGCAATCTTCAGCGCCTCGGCCAGGTGACCGTAATAGGTGCCGATCTCGTCGGCCGACGGGGTCAGCAGCGTCTCGTAGAGCAGGCCGATGCCGCCCGCCGTCTCGCCCTTGGGCAGGATGGGGTTGAACGTATCGAAGCCGCCCAGGTCGCCCAGGCGCACCGTGCCACCCTTGGGCGCATCGACATTGACATAGTCGAAATGGGTGTAGTCGGGGCCATATTTTGGCTCGCCTTCGAGCTGGAAGGAATTGCTCCAGGTGTCGGTCGGCGTCTGCGCCATGGCCGGCGGCGCCAGGCTGATGGCCGTGAGGCCCGCCAGCAGCAGCGCGGAAAGCTTGAAGGGAAGCGTCATTGTGCGGCTCCACGAAGGTGTTCGGGCATGAGGTTATTCGGTTCCGGGGCGGAACGGCAATGCATCGGCGTTCACACTCCCGGGTGGTGCCAGGTCGAAGGCGGCCGACAGCAATTGCCGCGTGTAGTCTTCGCGCGGCGCGGCGAAGATGTCGGCGGCGAGACCATGCTCGACCACCTGCCCGTTGCGCATGACGATGAGGCGATGGGCCAGTGCCCGCACCACGCGCAGGTCATGGCTGATGAACAGATAGCTCAATTGCCGGCGCTGCTGGATGGCTCGCAACAGGTCGATCACCTGCGCCTGGATGGAGACGTCCAGCGCCGAGGTCGGTTCGTCCAGCACCAGGAAATCGGGTTCGAGCACCAGCGCGCGGGCAATGGCGATCCGCTGCCGCTGGCCGCCGGAGAACTCGTGTGGATAGCGGCCGGCCGTTTCAACATCGAGGCCGACTTCGCGCAGGGCGGCAGCGACCTTTTCGGTGCGCTCGGGCGGGGTGAGGCGAGGCATGTGCACGCGCAGCCCCTCCTCGACGATCTCGCCGACCGACATGCGCGGGCTGAGTGACCCGAAGGGGTCCTGGAAAACGATCTGCATGTGCTTGCGCAGGGGCCGCAGGGCGCGCCAGGAGCGCGATTGCACCTCGTTGCCCAGCACGACAATACGTCCCCTGGACGGAATGAGCCGCAGCACGGCATAGCCCAGAGACGACTTGCCCGAGCCGCTTTCGCCCACCACCCCGAGGGTTTCGCCCTTGCGGACGGCCAGGTCGACCCCGTCTACCGCGCGGATGTACCCGACGGTGCGGCGGAGCAGGCCGCGCCTGATCGGAAACCAGACCTTGAGGTCCCTGGTTTCGACGATCGTGGGCGCATCGGGGGCGGGCAGAAGCGGTTCACCGCGCGGGGCGGCGGCAAGCAGATGTTTCGTATAGGCGTGGCGAGGCGCGGCGAAGATGGTTTCCACCGGTCCGCTCTCCACGATTTCGCCCTGGGTCATGACGCAGACGCGGTCGGCAATGCGGCGGACAATCGAGAGGTCGTGAGTAATGAACAGCATGGCCATGCCATGCTGGCGCTGCAGGGACTTGAGCAGGTCGAGGATCTGCGCCTGCACCGTCACGTCCAGCGCTGTGGTCGGCTCGTCGGCAATGAGCAGCTTCGGATCGTTGGCGATCGCCATGGCGATCATCACGCGCTGGCGCTGCCCGCCTGAGAGCTGGTGCGGATAATCCTCGAGACGCGAAGCCGGGTCGGGGATGCCGACCGCATCGAGCAGTTCCAGGGTACGGGCGCGGGCGGCGTTGCGCCTGAGACCCTGGTGCAGGACCAGTACTTCGGCGATCTGGCGGCCGATGGTGTGGACCGGGTTGAGCGAACTCATCGGCTCCTGGAAGATCATGCCGACGCGATTGCCGCGTATGGCGCGCAGGGTTGCATCGTCGGCGCCGGCCAGGTTGTCCCCCTCGAACAGGATTTCGCCATCGAGATGGGCACTGGGCGGCAGGAGGCGCAGCGTCGACAGGGCCGTCATCGATTTGCCGGAACCGCTCTCGCCCACCAGCGCCAGCGTTTCGCCCGGCGCAATGTCGAACGACACATCCCGCGCCGCCTCGAAGGCGCCAAAGCTGATGGTCAGGTCGCGTACCGAGAGCAGGGGCGCGGTCAAGTCGATAGCCAGTGTTGGATAGTCTTCAGGGTTGCGTCGTCTGGCCGGACGATCTGGGTCGATGTCTTGCCATGTTGCCAGACACCTTCGCGGAAAGCCCCGGCGCGGTAGCTGTCGACCAGCCCCGCATCTGCTGTCAGGAGGTGCGGGCAGTCCGCGCCAAGTGCGGTCGCCACGTGAATGGCGTCGGGCAGCTTCAATCGCGTATAGGTGGCGCGCAAGCTCGCCGCCGCCCACAGGATGCCACGGGAAACTGGGATCACCGAAAGCCAGCCACTTGTGGTGAGCGCGTTCTCATAGCCCTGTTCCTGCCGTACGTCGCCGTTGCGGATAGGGTGAACCAGGCTTTCGGCGAGAGTGAGCTCGCTGGTCACGAAAGGCGGCTCGGTCTCGACGCCGACCAGGCCGATCATCTCCAGAAGTGGCATGGCAATGCGGGGATCAGTGTCGCCGCCCAGCGCCGCGATGAGAATATTGCTGTCCAGGTAGATGCGGCTGAAGGGCAAGTCAGTCGTCCCACTCGTCGCGCAATGCCCTGACGTCGGAAACGATGTCCTCCATCGTCCGCTTCTGGTTCGGATGTTGGGCCCGCAGCTTCCGGATGGCTGCGGCCGTTTCGGTGCCGGATGGCAGTCCTGTGCCAGCCCGCTTTTCAGGTTCGGCAACGGTTATTTCGACGGTGACTTCGGCGGCCTCCGGGACCAGCCGTCGCAAGTCCTCGGGTAGCTTTTCGACCGGGTAATGCTCACGCACGATCTTGTTCATCGTTCGCCTCCTTCGGCCGTCACCATATCACACATCATCGGAACGTCTTTCTGGGATCGAAAGCGTCGCGGATGGCTTCGCCGATGAAGACGAGCAGCGTCATCATGATGGCGACGGTGAAGAAGCCGGTCAGGGCCAGCCAGGGAGCCTCCAGGCTCGATTTGCCCTCGGCGAGCAGGCGCCCCAGCGAGGGTGCAGTTACCGGTAGGCCGAAGCCGAGGAAATCCAATGAGGTCAGGGTCGCCACCGAGCCCGAGAGAATGAAGGGCATGAAGGTCAGCGTCGCGACCATGGCATTGGGCAGGAGGTGCCGCCACATGATGATGCGGTTGGAGACGCCGAGGGCGCGGGCGGCGTTGACATATTCGAGATTGCGGGCGCGCAGGAATTCGGCCCGCACGATGCCAACGAGGGTCACCCAGGAGAACAGCAGGAGGATGCCCAGCAGCACCCAGAAGCTGGGGGCAATGACCGAGGAGATGATCAGCAGCAGGTAGAGCGAGGGAACCGAAGTCCAGATTTCGATGAGCCGCTGGCCGACAAGGTCGATCCAGCCGCCGAAATAGCCCTGAATGGCGCCGGCGCCCACGCCGATGATCGAGGAGAGGATGGTCAGGGCCAGGCCGAACAAGATGGAAATGCGGAAACCGTGGATCAGGCGGGCCAGCACGTCGCGGCCGCCGGCGTCGCTGCCCAACCAGTGATAATTGCCCCAGTTGCAGTTGGGGTCGTCCACGCCCTGGGGATAGCGCTGGCAGATCTGGTCACGGGTCAGCAGCCAGCTGGGCGGGTTGGCGCCGGGAAAGGCGATATAGGTGTCGACCGTGTTGTGGTTGAAGCGCACGGGCGGCCACAGCATCCAGCCATGGGCCTCGATTTCGTCGGCGATGAAGGGGTCGCGGAAATTGGTGGTGGCGAGAAAGCCGCCGAACCTGGCCTCGGGATAGTCGACAAAGGCCGGGACCATCAGCTCGCCCTGGTACATGACCAGGATCGGCCGGTCATTGGCGACGAACTCGGCGCCCAGCGTCACCACGAACAGCACCAGAAATATCCAGAAGCTCCACCAGCCGCGGCGATTGGAGCGAAAATTGGCGAGGCGCCGCTGGTTGAGCGGGGAGAGGCGCGAAGGCCTGGACATCGGTTCGGCCAGTTTGGTCTCGCTCATGCCTTGCGGCCCTCGAAGTCGAGGCGCGGATCGACCCACATGTAAGCGAGATCCGAGATCAGCCCGATGACCAGGCCAAGCAGGGAAAAGATATAGAGCGTGGCAAAGACCACCGGATAGTCGCGATTGACGGCCGATTCATAAGAGAGAAGCCCCAGCCCATCGAGCGCAAAGATCGTTTCGATCAGCAGCGAGCCCCCGAAGAACACGCCGAGAAAGGCGCCGGGGAAGCCGGCAATGATCAGCATCATGGCGTTGCGGAAGACGTGACCATAGAGCACCTGATGCTCGGTCAGGCCCTTGGCGCGGGCGGTGACGACATATTGCTTGCCGATCTCGTCGAGGAAGGAGTTCTTGGTCAGCAGGGTTCCCGTGGCAAAGGCCCCCAGGCTCATGGCGGTGATGGGCAGGACCAGGTGCCAGAAATAGTCCAAAATCTGCTGCCACCACGGAAAGGTCGACCAGCCCGTCGAGGTGAGGCCGCGCAGCGGGAAGATCGACCAGAATGAGCCGCCGGCAAACAGGACGACCAGTGCAATGGCGACGAGAAAGCCGGGCACGGCATAGCCGACGATGATCACCGTCGAGGTCCAGACGTCGAAGCGCGACCCGTCGCGGATCGCCTTGGCAATGCCCAGGGGGATGCAGACGCCATAGGAGATCAGCGTCATCCAGAGGCCCAGCGAGATCGAAACCGGCATTTTTTCGAGCACCAGGTCGATGACCGAGGCATCGCGGTAATAGCTTTCGCCAAAGTCGAAGCGCAGATAATTGCCCAGCATCGAGAAGAAGCGCTCGAGCGGGGGCTTGTCGAAGCCGAACTGCTTTTCGATCCGCGCCACCAGTTCGGGCGGCAGGCCCTGGCTGCCGCGATAGCCCGAACCTTGCTTGCCGCCCTGTCCGGGCTGGCCGGAAAAGTCGCCCGCCTGGCTGCCGGTGATGCGCTCGGTGATGCTGGCATTCTGGCCCGAAAGGTTGGCCAGCGCCTGCTCCACCGGGCCGCCCGGCGCAAACTGGGTGATGAGAAACGACACGGCCATGATACCGAACACGGTCGGGATCATCAGCAAGAGGCGGCGAAGGATATAGGCGCCCATTCCTGCTCCGGCGACATGAAAGACCGGTCCCCATGGTGACCAGCGCCGACGCTCGGGCAAATCACCATGCAGTGACGGATTTCTCCCAATGCAACATTTCGATGACGCCTTGGCAAGCCGTGCGACCCCAGCGGCCGCGAGGTGCGGTCGCCGCAGGCCCTTGCCCGGCTTGGCGCACTCGGCCACCATGGGCCCAACACGGAGCCCAAAATGAAATTCGCCCCCATCATCCAGGTCAAGAACCAGTCCGTTGCCCGCGTGCTGATCGTGGCGCTCAGGGCGCATGGCTTTCATCCGCTGGATCCGCGCGAGGGCGGCTTGCCCGGCGTACCCAACCTGTTCGGTCCGGAGGGATTTGTCGTGGAGGTGCCAGAGGACGAAGTGGCCGATGCCACTGCGTTGGCCGAAGACCTGCTGCGGGACATGGAGGGATCGACGCCCTGATCACCAGGTGTCGCCAGGCGCGCAATCGCCTGATTGCGCGAGATTGCCTAAATCGGCCACATTGGTGTGAGAGGCGGATTGATGCGGGTCGGGCAATTGAACCGGGTGGAGGCTTTGGGTATAAGCCGCCACAAGTGTTAATATGCATTAAGCCAACGCGGCAGGAGTGATCAATGCAGGATTGGAAGCGCGGCGCTTCATCCGTTATCGGCCTTGCGGCCCTCGCCCTTCTGGCGGCGGCCTGTTCCCCGTCAAGCCGGACCAACACCGCCAATCTCAATGTCGTGGGCCAGCCCCAGCAGTTGCAGCCGGTGCAGAATTCCACCGTGCAGCAGACGACGCTGCCGGCCATTGGTGCCACCGGCACGCCGGCGCCAGGCCTCAGCGGCCAGCCGGTCCTGGGCGGCCAGACCACGACCACTGCCAGCGCCACCACCCCCGTGGCGGGCACGGGTGCCGGCTCGATCACCACTGTGGGCGCACCGCTGACGACCGGGGTGTCGACCGGCCCGGAAGGTGCCTGGAACGTGGTGGCTGCGGGCCAGACCTGTCGCCTCAACCTGCCGCTCACCGCCAAGACCGGCACCAATTACTACCGCGCCTCGGCGCCGGGCTGCACCGTGCCGCAGATCGCTTCGGTCACTGGCTGGCAGCAGGTGGGTAGCCAGCTCCAGCTCTATGATGAAAACGGCAATATCGCCGCTTTCCTCGCCCCCTCGGGCGGCCGCTATATCGGCACCATGGGCGGCGGCCAGGCCGTCTCGATGGCCCGCTAAAGTCTTTGAAGGCCGGTCCGATTGGGCCGGCTTTTTCCTTCCACGGACGGCTGCCTCATCCACAATTCCGCCCTCGGGCTTGTATCGACGATATCTGATTAAGTTGTCCCGGGAGGCGGTCGCAGCCGCACTCCCGGGTTGACAGCGACCGTCCTCGGACAGGCCTTATCGGCCGAGGTTAAGCAGGGTCCTGTCGGCTCTTCCCTAAACCCGAACAGTTGTGAGGGCAGTTGCCCGCATCACAAGCCAGGGAGAGGCGAGAGAGATGATATCAGAAGCCATCGTCGCGGGCATCGACGTTTCCAAGGATCGGCTGGACGTGCATGTCCTGCCCGGCGCCCAGGTGCTGAGTGTGGACCATGCCCCCAAAGGGCTGGCACGGCTGGTCGGGCTGCTGCGCCGTCTGGGCGTGCAGCGGATCGGGTTGGAAGCCTCGGGCGGTTATGAGCGCGCGGCACTGGACGTGCTCGCACAAGCCGGGTTTGCGGTCTGTCTGGTTCCACCCGCCCGCGTGCGGGCTCTGGCCCACGCCCTGGGTCGCCATGCCAAGACCGATCCAATCGATGCCAGGATGATCGCCTGTTATGTGCAACTGGCGCCCGGCCAGCACGACTATCAACGCGACCCGGCGCGCCAGCGGCTGGACGAGCTGGCCGGCCTGCGCCGGCAATTGATTGCCGAACGCAACAAGCTCGTTTCCCGGCTCGATATCGCTACCGACACGATGGTGCGACGCATGCTGGCCCGCATGCACACCATGGTCGGGGGCCACATTGCCCGGCTCGATGCCGAGATCGCCAGCCATATCCGCGCAACCCACCTCAAGGCGCGCTATGAGATCCTGCTCGCTGTGGCGGGTGTCGGCCCGGTTCTGGCCGCTACCTTGCTCTGCGATCTGCCCGAGCTGGGCCATGCCACGCCCAAACAGCTCGCCAGCCTGGTCGGGGTGGCCCCGCATGCAAGGCAATCGGGGCGAACGGCACGTCCCGGCCGATGCAGCGGCGGACGCGCCAGTGTCAGAAACGTCCTCTATATGGCAACCCTGAGCGCCCTGAAGGCCCGCAGTCCTGCACTCCGAACCTTCTATGACCGCCTCAGGGCCAACGGCAAACCCTTCAAGGTCGCCATCAACGCCGCAATGAGAAAGTTCATCACAATCCTCAGTGCCATCGTCAAACAATCGACAGTTGCTTGACCCGGGGGCCGCTCTCGACGCAATGGGTGTGGCGACTGGCCCTCGGGTCAGGCCCGAGGGCGGCTCCGGATCAGTTCATGTCTTCAAGTACCTCCGCACGAAACGGTCCCGTCCTGGCCGCTTATCACGACCTCGTCGCCCGCGGCGCGCTGACGCCCGACCCGGCACAGGTGGAAGCGGCCGGGCAACTCGACCGGGTCCTTCACGATCTGGTCGCCCGCAAGCCCAAACGGGTCTTCGGCTTTTTTGAAAAGCCGGCCCATGGCGCGCGCGGGCTCTATCTCCATGGCGAGGTAGGGCGCGGCAAGACCATGCTGATGGACCTGTTCTTTGCCGCCGTGCCGTTCGCGGCGAAGCGGCGGGTGCATTTCCATGAATTCATGGACGAGGTGCATGCCGATATTTCCGCATTCCGGAAATCTCCCCGCGGCAAGGATGACGATGCCGATCCGATCGAGGCGGTGGTCAAGCCCATTCTCAAATCCGGTCTGCGACTGCTCTGCCTTGATGAATTCCACGTGCATGACATCACCAATGCCATGCTGCTCGACCGGCTGTTCTCCAAGCTGTTTGCGGGTGGAGTGACGCTCGTGGCCACGTCAAATGTGGTGCCGGACGGGCTCTACAAGGACGGGCTCAACCGGCAGTTGTTCCTGCCGTTCATCGCACTCCTCAAGGAAAAGACCGTGGTGGCGGGCCTGCCCTCGGAGCAGGACTATCGACGCCTGAAATTTGCCGGACAGCATGTCTTCGCGTTCGGTACGGGACCCGAGGTGCGGGACGCCATGGACCAGATGTGGCTGCGCATCACCGGCGGGGAGCCGGGGGCGCCCGCCGTGGTCGAGAGCATCGGGCGCAAGATCCATGTGCCGCTGGCATCAATGGGCGCGGCGCGTTTCGGTTTTTCGGACCTCTGCGAGAAGCCTTTGGGCACGCGCGATTTCGTGCGGATCGCCCATCAATTCGACTCTCTGGTGATCGATGGCGTGCCGCAAATGGACCGGACGAAGTCCGATGCGGCCAAGCGCTTCATCCTGCTCATCGACTCGCTTTACGACCGCGGGGTGAAGCTGGCCGCAAGCTTCGCCGTGCCGCTCGAACAGCTGGGCGCCGACGACAAGACCGCGTTCGAGTTCCAGCGGACCCTGTCGCGCCTCACCGAGATGCAGTCGGAGGAGTATCTGGCCAAGGGCCTGCGCGATGCGGCCCCGTCCGACGCTGAGTAATCGTTTGGCCAATGCCTAAAAGGCATACCCCTATCGCCCATGAGCAAGGCCGTTTCTCCGTTTACGACGAAGGGTTCACTTGCCCGTATGTCCTGACAGGGTTAAGACGTGCGCCAATTCAACGCAGTCCGGGATGAGGATTTATGGCGCGCAAGAAGATTGCCCTTATCGGTGCAGGTCAGATCGGCGGGACGCTGGCCCTGCTGTCGGCCCAGAAGGAACTCGGTGACGTCGTGCTGTTCGACGTGGTCGATGGTGTCGGCCCCGGCAAGGCGCTCGACATCGCCCAGTCGGCGGTCACCCAGTCCTTCGACGTCAAGATGAAGGGCACGTCCGAATACAAGGACATCGAGGGTGCCGATGTGGTGATCGTCACTGCCGGCGTGCCGCGCAAGCCGGGCATGAGCCGCGACGACCTGCTCGAAATCAACCTCAAGGTGATGGAGCAGGTGGGCGCGGGCATTTCCAAATATGCCCCCAATGCCTTCGTCATCTGCATCACCAACCCGCTCGATGCCATGGTCTGGGCGCTGCAGAAGTTCTCCGGCCTGCCCGCCAATAAGGTGATTGGCATGGCCGGCGTGCTCGATAGCTCGCGCTTCTGCCACTTCATCGCCGATGAGCTGGGTGTTTCGATCGAGGACGTCAATGCCTTCGTGCTGGGCGGCCATGGCGATACCATGGTGCCGCTGGCCCGCTACTCGACCGTGGCCGGCATTCCGCTCACCGACATCGTCAAGATGGGCTGGATGAGCAAGGAAAAGCTCGACGAGATCATCCAGCGCACCCGTGACGGCGGCGCCGAGATTGTGGGTCTCTTGAAGACCGGTTCGGCCTTCTATGCCCCCGCAGCGTCCGCCATTGCCATGGCCGAGAGCTATCTCAAGGACAAGAAGCGCGTGCTGCCCTCCGCAGTGCAGCTCAATGGCGAATATGGCGTCAAGGGCACCTATGTCGGCGTGCCGGTCGTCATCGGCGCCGGTGGCGCGGAAAAGGTCGTCGAGATCGCGCTCAACTCTGCCGAGCAAAAGGCGTTCGACAAGTCGGTCGGTGCCGTGGAAGGCCTGATCGAGGCGTGCAAGAAGATCGCGCCGAAGCTGGCGTAACAAGACAAGCCGCTGGCGCCGCCAGCGGCTTTTGGCTTTCCGGCTCCAGAAATGCCGGATGAATGTCTGCCCACCCAAGGGGAAAACGATGAATATCCATGAACACCAGGCCAAGGCGCTGCTGAAGGAATATGGCGCGCCGGTTGCCCAGGGCGTTGCCATTTTCTCGGCTGACGAAGCGGAGGCCGCTGCCAAGGCGCTGCCCGGCCCGCTCTATGTGGTCAAGAGCCAGATCCATGCCGGCGGCCGCGGCAAGGGCAAGTTCAAGGAACTGGGTCCCGATGCCAAGGGCGGCGTGCGCCTCGCCAAGTCGGTCGAAGACGTCATCGCCAATGCCCGCGAAATGCTCGGCAATACGCTGGTGACCAAGCAGACCGGCCCCGCCGGCAAGCAGGTCAACCGCCTCTATATCGAGGATGGTGCCGATATCGCCCGCGAGCTCTACTGTTCGCTGCTGGTCGATCGCGCCACCTCGCGCGTCTCCTTCGTGGTCTCCACCGAAGGCGGCATGGATATCGAGGCCGTGGCCGAGCACACGCCTGAAAAGATCATCACCGTCGCCATCGACCCGATGGCCGGCGTCACCGATGCCGATGTGGCAAAGATCAATTCTGCCCTGGGGCTCGATGGCGCGGCAGCCGAGGACGGCAAGAGCCTGTTCCCGATCCTCTACAAGGCCTTCACCGAAAAGGACATGAGCCTGCTCGAAGTGAACCCGCTGATCGTCATGACCAATGGCCATCTGCGCGTGCTCGATGCCAAGGTCTCGTTCGACAATAACGCGTCCTTCCGCCACGAAGAGCTCAAGCCGCTCCGCGACCTGACCGAGGAAGACGCCAAGGAAATCGAAGCGTCCAAGTACGACCTCGCTTATGTGGCGCTCGACGGCAATATCGGCTGCATGGTCAATGGTGCGGGCCTGGCCATGTCCACCATGGACATTATCAAGCTCTATGGCGCCGAGCCGGCCAACTTCCTCGACGTTGGCGGCGGTGCCTCCAAGGAGAAGGTGACTGCGGCCTTCAAGATCATCACCGCCGATCCGGCCGTGAAGGGTATCCTGGTCAATATCTTCGGCGGCATCATGCGCTGCGACGTCATTGCCGAAGGCGTGATTGCCGCGGTCAAGGAAGTCGGCCTCAAGGTGCCGCTGGTGGTTCGTCTCGAAGGCACCCGCGTCAAGGAAGGCAAGGAAATCCTCGACAATTCCGGCCTCGACGTCATTTCCGCCGATGATCTGGACGACGCGGCCCAGAAGATCGTCAAGGCGGTGCAGGGCTAGGCCGATGCGCAAGGCTCTCGCCCTTCTCCTGGGTCTGGCGCTGGCTGTCCAGCCCGCCCTGGCTCAGGGAAAGACCAAGTCGTCCCCGGCCGATGAGGCCGTGGCGGCTCTGGAAGTGTGCGAGACCTTTGCGCAAGGCGACGTCCTGGCAGTTGATGCCGCGATCGAGGCGGGTTGGGATGCCTATGAGCAGGACTCCGAGAGCCCGTTCATTCGCTCCTATTCCGCCAGCCGTGACATTCCCGGCATCGGCTGGGGCGACCTGTTCGTCCTGGTCGAAAGCTATCCCGAAACCACCCTTGGCTATTGCCGGCTCGACGTGGCCGAACCCAGGGGGAAGGGGGCAGCTGCCATCGAGGCCCTGGCCGGTCTCGACCGCTACCGGGGCGATGTCACCAGCGAGAGCGGCGGCACCTACGCCAGCCTCATGGGCACGGACGACGACAATACCCTGCTGATCACCCATTGGGATGAGGTCGGCTTTGTCATCCAGCTCACCATCATCACGCCGAAAGCCGCTTCGGGCGGACAGTAAACCTCCCGCTTTGCAGCGGGCATGAATGTGGGCCCTAGCGCCCAAGACGGAAGAGAAACAGATGTCCATTCTCGTCAACAAAGACACCAAGGTTCTTGTGCAGGGGCTGACCGGCAAGACCGGTACTTTCCACACCGAGCAGGCCCTGGCCTATTTCGGCACCAAGATGGTCGGCGGCACGCACCCCAAGAAGGGTGGCGAGGTCTGGTCCTCGGGTGTCGACGGCACCGAATTGCCGATCTTTGCCTCGGTTGCCGAGGGCAAGGAGAAGACCGGTGCCAATGCCTCGGTCATCTATGTGCCGCCTCCGGGTGCCGCCGCTGCCATCGAGGAAGCCATCGATGCGGAAATCCCGCTGATCGTCTGCATCACCGAAGGCGTGCCGGTCATGGACATGGTCCGTGTCAAGGCCAAGCTGGAAAAGAGCAAGTCGCGCCTGATCGGGCCGAACTGCCCCGGTGTGCTGACCCCCGAAGAATGCAAGATCGGCATCATGCCGGGCTCCATCTTCTCCAAGGGTTCGGTCGGTATTGTTTCGCGCTCCGGCACGCTTACCTATGAAGCCGTGTTCCAGACCACCAATGAGGGCCTCGGCCAGACCACCGCTGTCGGCATTGGCGGCGACCCGGTCAAGGGCACCGAGTTCATCGACGTGCTCGAGATGTTCCTGGCCGACGAGGCCACCAAGTCGATCATCATGATCGGCGAGATCGGCGGTTCGGCCGAGGAAGAAGCGGCCCAGTTCCTCATCGACGAGGCCAAGCGCGGCCGCAAGAAGCCGATGGCCGGCTTCATCGCAGGCCGCACCGCCCCTCCTGGCCGCACCATGGGCCATGCCGGCGCCGTGATTTCCGGTGGCAAGGGTGGCGCGGAAGAAAAGATCGCGGCCATGGAAGCGGCCGGGATCAAGGTTTCGGCTTCCCCGGCGCGCATCGGCGCGACGCTGGCGGAAGTGCTCCGCGGCTGATCGCGGCCCCACCCACGGTGCCGTCCTCGGGCTTGACCCGAGGACCTGCTGTGACAGGGTACGAGATGGAGATTGGCCCTCGGGTCTGGCCCGAGGGCGGCATGGAGTGTCTGGGGGATTTAATCCCCGATATTGCGGCCAATGTCGGTCGCGCTTCGGTCACGGTTCGGTGTTAACCGGGACCCAATTGTTGGGAGACTGTACGGTATATGGCAGTGACGCCGGAACCGGGCAGGACTTCAATCGAGCCGCGGCCCTGCTCAGGGGCCGTTACACTTAACAGGATACTAAGGATAAGCGGTCAGTATCCGCTCAAAATCAGGGACCGCATGAAACCGGCCTGGCCGGTTCGTTGAGAAGGATGGCAGGGCGCAAGGTCCTGCGACACAAAGCGATGACACGACAGGAAAAGAACGACACGTTCTTGCTGACCTCGTTCCTCTATGGGGGGAACGCCGACTACATCGAACAACTCTACTCCCGCTTCAAAACCGATCCTTCCAGCGTCGATCCGACCTGGTCGAGCTTCTTCTCCCGGCTCGATGACAGCCAGGCCGAGGCCCAGAAGAATGCCGAGGGCCCGAGCTGGGGCCGCAAGGACTGGCCGCCTGCTGAAGGCGGCGATCTGGTCAGCGCGCTCGACGGCGATTGGGGTCAGGCCGCACTCAAGGTCGAGAAGGCCGTGAGCAAGAAGGCCGCCGCGGAAGGCAAGCCGGCGCCGAGCGCCACCGATGTGCTGCAGGCCACGCGCGATTCGATCCGTGCCATCATGATGATCCGCGCCTATCGCATGCGCGGCCATTTGCATGCCGATCTCGATCCATTGAAGCTCAAGACCGACGAACCGGCGCCTGAGCTCGATCCCAAGAGCTATGGCTTCACCGACGCCGATTATGGCCGCAAGATCTTCATCGACAACTATCTGGGGCTCGAATACGCCACCATTCCCGAGATGCTGGCGATCCTGACGCGGACCTATTGCGGTACGCTGGGCATCGAGTTCATGCACATCTCCGATCCCGAGGCCAAGCAGTGGATCCAGGAGCGCATCGAGGGGCCGGACAAGGAAATCACCTTCACCCCCGAGGGCAAGAAGGCGATCCTTTCCAAGCTGGTCGAGGCGGAAGGCTTCGAGAAGTTCCTCGATGTCAAATATACCGGCACCAAGCGCTTTGGTCTTGATGGCGGCGAAGCCACCATTCCGGCGCTCGAGCAGATCATCAAGCGCGGCGGCGCGCTGGGCATCAAGGACATCGTCCTGGGCATGGCCCATCGTGGTCGCCTCAACGTGCTCACCCAGGTGATGCAGAAGCCGCATCGCGCCCTGTTCCACGAATTCAAGGGCGGCGCCTTCTATCCCGACGATGTCGAGGGTTCGGGTGACGTGAAGTACCATCTGGGTGCTTCTTCCGACCGCGATTTCGACGGCAACAAGGTGCACCTGTCGCTGACCGCCAACCCGTCGCATCTCGAGATCGTCGATCCGGTGGTGCTGGGCAAGTCCCGCGCCAAGCAGGACCAGCACATCGCGCCCGATGGCAAGCTCGTCAACATCGCCACCGATGGCAAGCCGGACCGGTCCATGGTGCTGCCGCTGCTGATCCATGGCGACGCCGCCTTTGCCGGGCAGGGCGTGATTGCCGAATGCCTGGGTCTGTCGGGCCTCAAGGGGCACCGGACCGGCGGGTCGATCCATTTCGTGATCAATAACCAGATCGGCTTCACCACTTCGCCGATGTATTCGCGCTCTTCGCCCTATCCCACCGATGTCGCCAAGATGATCGAGGCGCCGGTGCTGCATGTGAATGGCGACGATCCGGAGGCGGTGGTGTTCGCGGCCAAGGTCGCTGTCGAATACCGGCAGAAGTTCGGCCGGCCGGTCGTCATCGACATGTTCTGCTATCGCCGCTTCGGGCACAATGAGGGCGACGAGCCCAGCTTCACCCAGCCCACGATGTACGCCAAGATCCGCGGTCACAAGACGACCCTGGAACTCTATTCGGAGAAGCTGATCGGCGAGGGTCTGGTCACCCAGGCCGATGTCGACAAGCTCAAGGCTGACTGGAAGGCGCATCTGGAAGGCGAGTTCGAATCCGGCCAGGACTATCGCCCCAACAAGGCCGACTGGCTCGACGGGCAGTGGAAGAGCTTCAAGCCTGCCGAGGACGAAGGTCCGCGCCGCGGCGAGACCGGCGTTGCCCTCGACAAGCTGGTCGAGATCGGCACCAAGCTGACCAGGGTCCCGGAGGACTTCAACGTCCACAAGACCGTCAAGCGGTTCATGGACAATCGTCTGAGCGCCATCGAATCGGGCGAGGGCATCGACTGGGCCACGGCCGAGGCGCTGGCCTTCGGCACTCTGGTGACCGAGGGTCACCCGGTGCGCCTCTCCGGCCAGGATTGCGAACGCGGCACGTTCAGCCAGCGCCATTCGGTGCTCAACGACCAGCAGGTCGAGGCCAAGACCTATACGCCGCTCAACAATCTCGATCCAGACCAGGCCCGCTACGAGGTCATCAATTCGATGCTCTCGGAAGAAGCCGTGCTCGGTTTCGAATATGGCTACAGCCTGGCCGAGCCCAAGGCGCTGACCCTGTGGGAAGCCCAGTTCGGCGACTTCGTGAATGGTGCTCAGGTCGTCATCGACCAGTTCATCTCCTCGGGCGAGCGCAAGTGGTTCCGCATGTCGGGCCTGGTGATGCTCCTGCCGCATGGCTATGAAGGGCAGGGCCCCGAGCACTCCTCGGCGCGTCCCGAGCGCTTCCTGCAGCTATGCGCCGAAGACAATATGCAGGTCGCCAATTGCACCACGCCGGCCAATTATTTCCATGTGCTGCGCCGGCAGCTCAAGCGCGACTTCCGCAAGCCGCTGATCCTGATGACCCCCAAGAGCCTGTTGCGCCACAAGCGGGCGGTCTCGGGCCTGGTCGAGATGGGCCCTGATTCCTGCTTCCATCGCCTGCTCTGGGACGATGCCGAGGCGCCGGGCCTGCCCAAGACCACGATCAAGCTGGCTTCGGACGACAAGATCCGCCGCGTCGTGTTGTGTACCGGCAAGGTCTATTACGACCTTCTGGAAGACCGCGAGAAGAAGGGCATCAATGATGTCTATCTGCTGCGCGTCGAACAGCTCTACCCGTTCCCGGCCAAGGCGGTGCTCGACGAGCTGGGCCGCTTCCCCAATGCGGACGTGGTCTGGTGTCAGGAAGAGCCGCGCAATATGGGCGCCTGGGCCTTCATCCAGCCCTATGTGGAATGGGTGTTCGACCAGATGGGCCGCGGTGGCGAACGGGTGCGCTATGTCGGCCGTCCGGCAGCTGCTTCCCCGGCGACTGGCCTGATGCGCACGCATCTGGCGCAGCTCCAGGCATTCCTCGACGACGCGTTCGCGCAGTAACCCGACCAAGAAGGACAATTTTCAATGTCGACAGAAATCCGCGTCCCGACCCTGGGTGAAAGCGTTACCGAAGCAACCATCGGCCAGTGGTTCAAGAAGGTGGGCGACAGCGTCGCCGCCGATGAACCCATTGTCGAGCTCGAGACCGACAAGGTGACCATCGAAGTGCCGGCCCCTGCTGCCGGCGTGCTCGAGGCCATCGCGGCCCAGCCGGGCGAGACCGTCGATGTCGGTGCGCTGCTCGGCGCGATTGCCGCCGGGGCGGGCGCTGCCGCCGCCGCGCCGGCTGCGGCTCCGTCCGAGCCCAAGGTAGAGACCCCCGCCAACAATGCGGCGGGCCCTGAGGTGATCCAGACCGAGCCGGCGCCCCAGCCGACCACGGCCACCGATCGGGCGCCGGCCCCCTCGGCGCAGAAGCTGATCAATGAAAAGGGCCTCGACGCCGGCAATATCGCCGGCTCGGGCAAGGCCGGCCAGGTGCTCAAGGAAGATGTGCTGGCCACCCTGGCGCGTCCCGCACAGGCCGCCGCGCCTGCAGTGGCACAGGTCGCTCCTGCTGCGGCTCCGGCCGCCAAGCCCGCTGCACCGCGTGCTCCGGTGGCCGCCGACGATGCCGAGCGTGAGGAGCGGGTCAAGATGACCCGCCTGCGCCAGACCATCGCCCGCCGCCTGAAGGATGCGCAGAACACCGCCGCCATGCTGACCACCTTCAACGAGGTGGACATGAAGCCGGTGATGGACCTGCGCAATCAGTACAAGGAGCTGTTCGAGAAGAAGCACGGCGTCAAGCTGGGCTTCATGGGCTTCTTCACCAAGGCCGTCGTCCACGCCCTCAAGGAAATCCCGGCGGTCAATGCCGAGATCGATGGCGATGACCTGATCTACAAGCAATACGCCCATATCGGCGTGGCCGTGGGCACCGACAAGGGCCTGGTGGTGCCGGTGGTGCGCAATGCCGACCAGATGAGCATTGCCGAGATCGAGAAGGAAATCGGCAATCTGGGCAAGAAGGCCCGCGACGGCCAGCTCTCCATGGCCGACATGCAGGGCGGCACCTTCACCATCTCCAATGGTGGCGTCTATGGCTCGCTGATGTCGACGCCGATCCTCAATGCCCCGCAATCGGGCATTCTGGGCATGCACAAGATCCAGGAGCGTCCGGTTGTGGTCGGCGGTCAGATCGTCATCCGCCCGATGATGTATCTGGCGCTGAGCTACGATCACCGCATTGTCGATGGCAAGGAAGCCGTGACCTTCCTCGTCCGCGTCAAGGAAAGCCTGGAGGCGCCGGAGCGCCTGGTGCTCGACCTCTAAAAGTCGCCACAGTTCTGCGCTTGAAAGGCCCGCTTCGGCGGGCCTTTTTCATGCCTCACCAATTGGTGTGTGGAGCATGGTCCGCCGGTAAGGTTCCGTTAGCATTTGGCCTTGATACGCATGCAGCGTGGGCGCCGTTTCATTCTGGCTCTGGAGAATTTGGTGTTTCGAGCAAAGTTGGTTGCGGGTGCGGTCCTGTCGATGCTGGCCCTGCCGGCGGTGGCACAGGACACCACGGACAAAGCGCTCGTGGGCGAACTCATGGCCTTTCATGGCTCCAAGGCCATCGTCGATGTGATGACCACCCATTGCTACGAGACCACCGGGCTCGATACCGCCTACAAGGATGCGGCGGCCAATTGGTATCTGCGCAATGTCAGCTATCTTGATCTCGCGGACCGGGTCATCGCGCGGCTCGGCGGCGGTTCGGGCGAAGAGCGCAAGGCGGCCGAGACCTATGGCGGCAGCCAGATCATGACCGCCTATAACCAGGCCTCGGACAAGAACGTATTCTGCCGCGCCTTTCTCGAACAGGTGGAAAGCGGCGCGCTGGATATCGACCAGCAATTGCCCGGCGTGCTCAAGCGCGCGCAGGACATTTCCGCCTCCTGATGCGGGCCGCTTACGGCAAGGCCTTGCCACATCGCAGTTTTTGTTGATCCGAAGGGCAGGGCGCCACGTTGTTCGGGGCAAAGGAGTTGCCCATGAGCGTTGAACTGACCCTGCTTATCTGGAGCACCGTGCTGGCCTTCGCCTATCTGGGCGTCCAGTTGACGCTTTATCGCATCGACTACGGCGTCGAGCACGCCAATAGCCAGCGCGACCATGAGCGTCCGCCCAACAAATGGACAATGCGCGGGCAAAGAGCGCTCGCCAATTTTCTCGAAACCTATGGCATCTTCATCGCCCTGGCTGTCGCGACCGAAATGTCGGGCCGCTCCGATGGTCTCACCCAATGGGGCGCCCATATCTGGTTCTGGGCGCGCTGGGCCTATCTGCCGGCCTATTTCATCGACATCAACCAGATGCGCTCGCTGATCTGGACGATCTCGTTTCTGGGACTGGTGCTGATGTTTTTCGGCGTGGCGTTTTAGGCCCGGAATCATTCCAGGTTCGACGTTTGCCGCCCACCCCACCCTCGGTCCCTCCCCATCAAGGGGAGGGATGCAAAAGATCGAAGCGGCTGTGTTCATCGTCTCCCTCCCCCTTGTGGGGAGGGTAGCGTCGCTAGGCCGAAGGCCGTAGCAAAGCTAGGGTGGGGGGCTTGCCCAGCCTTCTCCAAGGTTATCTTGACCACAGCACACCCCCATGCCCATAGGGCAGGGGGACATAAGCTGCCCTGCGTTGCCCAGTGGCCCCGGCTGGTGTAACCGTTAGCCCGATATTTCGCGGCGGTGGCGACCTATGGACTTCCCCTGGTTCGAATTTCTCGGCCTGATGCTGGCTTTCGGCATCAATGCCGTCATTCCCGGTGCCGATTTCGCCATGGTGCTGCGCCAGTCGGTGGTCCATGGCCGCCGCGAGGCGCTGCTGACCTCGGCGGGCATTGCCACATCCATTCTGGTGCACGGCACCTATACGCTGCTCGGCGTCGGCGTGATCGTCGGGCAGTCGCTGCTGCTGTTCAACATCCTCAAATGGGCTGGCGCGGCCTATCTGGTCTGGCTTGCCATTGCGGCCCTGCGCAGCCCGCCGCCACAGCCGCCCGTGGTGGCCGAGGGCGCCGTGGCGCGCAAGGGCGACATGGCAGCCTTCGCGCTCGGCTTCCTCACCAATCTGCTCAATCCCAAGGCCGTGCTGTTCTTCCTGGCGCTCTTTACCTCGCTGGTGTCGATGCATACGGCGGGGCAGGTCAAGGTGATCTATGTGGGCAGCATGTCCCTCATGCTTTTTGCCTGGTTCGCATTGGTGTCGGTTTTCTTTACGACCCCTTCGGTGCGGCAGGGCTTTTTCCGCGTCGGCCGGTGGTTTAATCGGGTCACCGGCATTACATTCCTGGCGCTGGCTGTGCGTGTCGCACTCGCCCAGCAGCGCTGACACTCTCTGAGGCAAGAACAATGGCAGACCAATTCGACCTTACCATCATCGGCTCGGGCCCCGGCGGCTATGTCTGCGCAATTCGCGCGGCACAGCTGGGCATGAAGGTTGCCGTGGTGGAGAAATGGGCGACCCTTGGCGGCACCTGCCTCAATATCGGCTGCATCCCCTCCAAGGCGCTGCTGCATGCCTCCGAACTGTTCGAGGAAGCCGGCCATGGCTTCAAGGCGCTGGGCATCGATATCCCGGCGCCGCAGCTCAATCTCAAGCAGATGCAGAACCATCGCTCCGAGACCGTGGCCTCCAATGTCGGCGGTGTCGATTACCTCTTCAAGAAGAACAAGATCACCGTCTTCCGCGGCATCGGCTCGATCCCCTCAGCCGGCAAGGTGCTGGTGACGCCGCAGACCGGCGCCCAGACCGAGATCGCCACCAAGAACATCGTCATCGCCACCGGTTCGGTCTCGGCCAATCTGCCGGGCATCGAGATCGACGAGAAGCAGGTGGTGACCTCCACCGGCGCGCTGACGCTGGAAAAGGTCCCCAACCGCCTGGTCGTCATCGGCGCCGGCGTCATCGGCCTTGAGCTCGGTTCGGTCTGGATGCGCCTGGGCGCCCAGGTCACCGTGGTCGAATATCTCGACCGCATCCTTCCGGGCATGGATAGCGAAGTGGCCCGCCAGTTCCAGCGCATGCTGCAGAAGCAGGGCATGGAATTCAAGCTCTCGAGCAAGGTCGCTGGTGTCGACAAGCAGGAAGACGGCTCGCTCAAGGTTCGCGTGGAGCCCGCCAAGGGCGGCGAGGCCGAGGTGCTGGACGCCGATGTGGCGCTGGTCGCCATTGGCCGCAAGCCCTTCACCGAGGGCCTTGGCCTCGACCTCGCCGGCGTGGCGCTGGACGAGCGCGGCCGCGTGCGCGTCGATGGCCACTTCAAGAGCTCGGTCGATGGCATCTATGCCATCGGCGACGTCATTGCCGGCCCGATGCTGGCCCACAAGGCCGAGGACGAGGGCATTGCTGTCGCCGAAATCCTCGCCGGCCAGGCCGGCCATGTGAACTATTCCGCCATTCCGGCCGTGGTCTACACCAACCCGGAAGTCGCCTCCGTCGGCAAGACCGAGGACGAGCTCAAGGCCGAAGGCGTCAACTACAAGATCGGCAAGTTCCCCTTCACCGCCAATGGTCGCGCCAAGGCCATGCTGGCCACCCAGGGCTTCGTGAAGATCCTGGCTGATGTCGATACCGATCGCGTGCTGGGCGCGCATATCGTGGGCAAGAATGCCGGCGAGATGATCCATGAGCTGGTGACGCTGATGGAGTTCTCGGGTGCCTCGGAAGATCTCGCCCGCACGACCCACGCCCATCCGACCCTCAGCGAAGCCATTCGCGAGGCCGCGCTGTCGCTCGGCGACGGAGCCATTCACATTTAGGTTCAGAACCCGTTCATCAACGGGGTCCAGGACCCTGCCAGAATAATCCACAGCGAACCCCGGGCCATGGCCCGGGGTTTGTCATTGCGGCCGAAGGTCTTAGCTTATCCGCCAAAATTCATCATACAACATACGAGTTATTGTATGTTGACTTGTCACTTGAACTTCCATACCAGTTTTGCGCAAGGCTCGCCGATCGGCAAACGAAAAGACGGGCTGGCGGCAGGATTCCTGCCGTTCGGGCCGGTAGGGACCTAGAACACCCGGCCTTGAAGTCACATTGGGAGGACAACCATGTTTCATCTGCCTAAGATGGCGGCTGCTGCCGTCGTCGCATCCACGCTTATGGTTTCGGCCGCCAGCGCCCAGACGGTGCTGCGCTCGTCCGATACCCATCCCGACGGCTATCCCACTGTTGAAGCAGTGAAAAAGTTCGGCGAGCTGCTCTCCGAAAAGACCAATGGCCAGTATTCGGTGGAAGTGTTCCACTCGGCCCAGCTTGGCCAGGAAGCCGATACGATCGAGCAGACCCAGTTCGGCGTGATCGATCTCAACCGCATTTCCATCGGTGCCTTCGGCACTCAGGTGCCCGAGGCCACCGTCACCCAGCTGCCGTTCATCTTCCGCTCGGCGGAACACTTCCACAACGTGCTCGATGGCCCGATCGGCGAGGAAATCCTGGCAGCCTTCGAGTCCGTGGACGTGATTGCGCTGGCCTATTACGACGGCGGCGCGCGCTCGTTCTACAACAGCCAGAAGCCGATCAATTCGCCCGCCGACATGGAAGGCCTCAAGTTCCGCGTCATGGGCTCGGACATCTTCGTGGACATGGTTGGCGCCCTGGGCGGCAACGCCACCCCGATGCCCTATGGCGAAGTCTATTCAAGCATCCAGACCGGCGTTATCGACGGCGCTGAAAACAATTATCCCAGCTATGATACCGCCGGTCACGCGGAAGTCGCCCAGTTCTACTCGCTCGACGAACACCTGATGGTGCCCGAAGTGCTGGTGGTCTCCAAGATCGTCTGGGATGGCCTCAGCCCCGAAGTGCAGCAGGCCATGCGCGACGCGGCCAAGGAATCGGTCGCCTATCAGCGCGAGCTCTGGGCCGCCAAGGAAGTCGAATCCAAGGCCAAGGTCGAAGCCATGGGCGTCAAGATCAACGAAGTCGACAAGCAGCCTTTCATCGATGCGATGAAGCCGGTCTACGACAAGTATGTCACCGATCCCAAGCTCCAGGACCTGGTGGCCCGCATCCAGGCCACTGAAGGCTGATGCAGCATTCCGGGCCGACCCCGCGCCGGCCCGGTCTTGCTTCCAAGGAGAATGAGACGATGAAGAACGGGCTGCTGGCGGCAAGCCGGGTGCTGGGCAGGATATCGACCCTGGCCCTGTGGATTGCCGGAACCGGGCTTGTGGCGATGACCATCATCGTCGCCTACCAGGTCTATATGCGCTACGTCGTCAACGCCTCCCCGTCCTGGACGGAAGGCGGATCGATCATGATCATGAGCTGGTTCATCTTCCTGGGTGCGGCGGTTGGCGTGCGCGAGAAATTCCACATGGGTTTCGACGTGCTGCTCTATGCCCTGCCTCCGGCGGCCAAACCCTGGCTGCGCAGCATCAGCGATATCGCCATCTTCGCCTTTGCCTTCGGCATGATCTTTTATGGTGGTGAATTGGCCATTCGTGGCGCCAGCGTCCGTATTCCGGTGCTGGGCTTGCCGCAGACCTTCACCTATCTCCCCATCGTGGTTTCGGGCGTCCTGATCTGCCTGTTCGTTCTTGAGCGCATGGCGCTGCGACTGGCAGGAGAACCTGTCGACGCCGACGCCACCGACCCGACCGTTTCCGAGGCCTGATCGCTATGGAATATTGGATTCTCTTTGGCGTGTTCGGCCTGCTCATGGTCGTGGGCACGCCCATTGCCTTCTCGCTCGGCATCGCCAGCTTTGCCACCATCGTCTATATCGGCCGGCCTCCGGTGGTTGTGTTCCAGCAACTGACCTCGGGCGTGTCGCCCTTTACTCTGCTGGCCATTCCGTTCTTCATCTTTGCCGGGGACCTGATGATGCGCGGCGGTATTGCCGCGCGGATCATCGCCTTTGCCGGTGCCGTGGTTGGTCACATTCGCGGCGGGTTGGGGCAGGTCAATGTCCTGGCCTCGACTCTTTTCGGCGGCATTTCCGGTTCCGCCGTGGCCGAGGCGGCTGCCGTGGGCGGCATCATGATCCCTCAAATGAAGGCGCGTGGTTATGGCGCCGACTATGCGGTCAATGTGACCTCGATGGCGGCCCTGATCGCCCTCCTGCTGCCGCCGAGCCACAACATGATCATCTATTCGCTCTCCGGTGGCGGGCGCATCTCGATTGCGGATCTGTTCACCGCCGGTGTCATCCCCGGACTGTTGCTGGCGCTGGCGCTGATGATCACTGCCTATGTCGTGGCGCGGCGCCGTGGTTATCCCACCGAACCCTTTCCCGGCTTTTCCAAGGCCATCCAGTATTTCCTCATTTCCATTCCGGGCCTGCTGCTCATTGCCATCATCTTTGGCGGCGTGCGCTCGGGCATCTTCACGGCCACTGAAAGTTCCTGCATCGCGGTCATCTATGCGTTCCTGGTGACGCTTCTGATCTACCGCACCATGAACTGGTCCACTTTCGTGCATTGCGTCTCAGGCGCGGTACGCACCACGGCCATGGTGCTGTTCATCATCGGCGCGGCGGCTTCGTTTGGCTGGCTGATGGCCTATCTCAAGGTCGCGCCGATCCTGACCGAATTCGTCGGCCAGCTCACCAGCGATCCGCTGATGGTGCTCCTGCTCATCAATGTGCTGCTCCTGATCCTGGGCACCTTCATGGACATGGGGCCGCTCATTATCATCACCACGCCCATCTTCCTGCCCATGGTCACCAGCTTCGGCGTCGATCCGGTGCATTTCGGCGTCATCATGATCCTCAATCTGGGCATCGGGCTCAACACCCCACCGCTCGGGCCGGTGCAGTTCGTGGCTGCCGCCGTGGGCAAGATTTCCATCTGGGCCGCCATGCGCAGCGTCTGGCCATTCTACCTGGCCGGCCTGATCGTGCTCGGGCTCGTGACCTATGTTCCGGCCCTGTCGCTGTGGCTTCCGAGCGTGTTCCGGTGACGTCATGGCCCTGATTGACGACTTCCCCCCCGCCCGCAAACCCAAGCTTGCCGAAATGGTCGTCGATGCGCTGCGCAAGCGCATCGGGGCTGGCGAGTTCGGGCCGGGCGAGAAGCTGCCGACCGAAAGCCAGCTCACCACCCATTTTGGTGTCAGCCGCACGGTGGTGCGCGAGGCCATAGCGGCGCTGGCCGCCGATGGCATGGTGCAACCGCGCCAGGGCGCCGGCGTCTTTGTCATGGCGCAGGCGAGTTCTCCCTTCAGCGCCATTGCGGGGGAGCGTTCGAACAAGATTTCGGTCGCGCTCAATGTGCTCGAGGTGCGCATGGGCATCGAGATCGAAAGTGCCGGCCTTGCGGCGCAGCGCCACAGCACCAGCCAGGTCGCCGCGATCCAGGAGGCGTGGAACGAGTTCGGGCGCCTGATGAAACTGGGCAATCCCACCGGCAAGACCGATTTTGCCTTTCATCGCGCCATCGCGGCGTCCACCAATAATCCCTTCTATCTCGAAGTGCTGGACGCCTTGGGGAGCCGCACCATTCCGTGCGACGTGGCCTCGCCCTGGGGCACCGAGAGCGTGCTCACTTACGAATACCAGGTGGGCCTGCATGAAGAGCATCGCCGTATCCTCACCGCCATCGCGGCCCGCGACGCGGACGGCGCGCGCGAGGCGATGCGCGAGCATCTTTCGCGCAGCCAGGAGCGCTATCGCAGCCGCCTGGCTGAACAGAGCCAGACGAACTAGGACCAGCCCATGACCACCGATTTCGACATTCGCTTCGCCATCGACCCCAGCACCGCTGCGGCCATGGGCACGGACGAATTGCGCGACAACTTCCTGATCGATGATCTGTTCGTGCCAGGGCAGGTGCGCTGGACCTATACGCATTATGATCGCATGGCCGTTGGGGGCGCGGTGCCCGGTGGCGGGGCGCTGCCGCTCGAAGCGATCAAGCCCACCGGCACCGCCAACTTCCTTGATCGGCGCGAGCTGATCGCCGTCAATATCGGCGAGGCCGGAGCAATCTCGGTCGATGGCACAGACCATGCGGTGGGCCCGCGCGACATGCTCTATATCGGCATGGGCGCCAGCGATGTCCGCTTTGCCGGTGAGGGCGCCAAGTTCTATCTGCTCAGCGCTCCGGCGCACGCCAGCTATCCCACCACGCTCCTGCAGAAAGCCAATGCCAAGCGGCTGGACCTGGGCAGTAACGAAACCGCCAATGAGCGCTCGATCTTCCAGTATGTGAATGCCGACAGCGTCAAGACATGCCAACTGGTGGTCGGGCTTACCCAGTTCGCGCCTGGTTCGGTGTGGAACACCATGCCCGCCCATGTCCATGACCGCCGCATGGAGGCCTATCTCTATTTCGATCTCAAGCCCGATGCCTTTGTCGTCCACCTTATGGGGGAGCCGGACGAAAGCCGGCACCTGATCGTGCGCAACGAGCAGGCGATCCTCTCCCCGCCCTGGTCGATCCATTGTGGCGCCGGTACTGGCGCCTACACCTTCATCTGGGCGATGGCCGGCGACAATGTCGACTATACCGATGTCGAGAAGGTCGAAATGCAGGACCTGCGCTGATGGATCTCGGCGCCTTTTCCCTCGCTGGCAGGACCATCATGGTCACCGGTGCTAATACCGGTATCGGGCAGGGCATTGCCCTTTCCATCGGCCGGGCCGGCGGCAAGGTCATCGGCGTCGGCCGATCCTCGATGGAAGAAACTGCCGCGCTGATGGCGGGGCAGGGTGCCGATTTTGTCGAGCTGCGTGCCGACCTCGGGTCCACCAGGGACGCGCAGGCCATGTTTGACGGGGCATGGAACGAGCACGGGCCGATTGATGGCCTGGTCAACAATGCCGGCATTATCAAGCGCGTCGATGCGGTGGAATTCACCGAGGCGGACTGGGACGCGGTGATGGATATCAATCTCAAGACGATGTTCTTTCTCTGCCAGTCGCTCGGGCGAAAGGCCATCGCTGCCGAGCGTCCTGCGCGGATCGTCAACATTGCCTCGATGCTCAGCTTCCAGGGTGGTATCCGGGTGGCCAGCTATACGGCGTCAAAAAGCGGCGTGCTGGGCATTACGCGGCTGCTCGCCAATGAGTGGGCGGCCAAAGGTATCAATGTGAATGCGGTCGCGCCGGGCTATATCGAAACCAACAATACGGAAGCCTTGCGCAACGATGCCGATCGGTCTGCCGCCATTCTCGGGCGCATCCCGGCCGGACGCTGGGGTGTGCCGTCCGACATTGGCGACGCGGCGGTCTTCCTGCTCGCGCCCGCTTCCAACTACATGCACGGTGCCGTCATCCCGGTCGATGGCGGTTGGCTTGCGAGGTGATGATATGACCGAACAACAATATTTCGCGCAGCCTGATGCCACCGAATGGACCACGCTTGGGCCGGGCAACACCCGCCGGGTACTGATCCACACGCCCGAATTGATGCAGGTGGAGTTTGGCTTCGACAAGGGCGCTGTCGGCGCGCCGCACAGCCACCCGCATATCCAGGTCAGCTATGTGGCCGAGGGCAGTTTCGAAGTGACCATCGACGGAGTGACCCAAGTGGTGGGGCAGGGCGGCAGCTTCATCGTTCCCTCGGGCTTCGTGCACAGCGTCGTAGCGCTGGAAAAGGGCCGGCTGGTGGATGTGTTCACGCCGCACAGGGCCGATTTTCTCTAGTCGATTTCGGCAAGCATGGCGGCATAGGCGTCGTGGTGACGGCCGGACCAGTTTGGTTTTCCCGGCATTGTCAGCCTGCCCCGGCGCGGCGGGATGAAGCTTTGGATGCTGCGAACGGGGTCGTCCCGCCATTGCAGGTTGAAGGCTGCGAACTTGGGGAAGAACTCTATATCGGAATAGGGCAAGTGATCGTGTATCCACCAGGCCAAGGCTTCCCAGTCCCCGGTGCGCTCGTAATAGGGGATGAAGCGATTGACGATCACGCAGGCCGTGGCGCCCATCCTGCCCTCGGCATCGCGCCGGTCCCAGATATGGCCGGCGAAGTTCTTTTCGTTGGTGGCGCAGTTGAGCTTATTGGCATTGCCAAAGCCGTTGACCTCGGGCGAGCGATAGGCCGAGCGCACCGAGATGCGGCCGAAACGCGCCTGCAGCGGCTCGAGCAGGTCCTCGCACAGGCGCCGGCCGGCTGCAATGGCAAGGTCCGGATCGTCTGGCAGATTGGCGAACCCATTGATCGCGGCAATCTCGGAATAGAGAAAGTCGCGCATGAAGAAGCTGTCGCTCAAACGAACGCGACCGAACTCTTCAAGGGCTCGGACAGTGCGGGGCTGGCGCATGGGGCTTGTTTCCGCGTCGGGGGACAGGCAGATGGTGGAGACGTAACGTTCGCCACGCAACCCGGTTTCGACGCGGAGGAAGCCTGCCATGCTGCTCATCGCCTTCTACATCGCCATAGCGGCCGAAGCGATGACCGCCGCCCTGGCAGCGGGACGGCGCAACATGGACTGGTTCGGGGTCTGCCTCATCGCCTGCGTCACCGCGCTGGGCGGTGGAACCATGCGCGACATCTTCCTCGATCACTATCCGCTCGTGTGGGTGGAAAATCCTTATGTGCTGCTGCTGGTGTGCGGTGCGGCGCTGATCACCATTCCGCTGGCGCGGCTGGTGGATCGTCTGCGTTGGCCGTTCCTGCTGCTCGATGCGCTGGGCCTGGTTGTCTTCACCGTCATCGGCTGCAATATCGGCATAGAGGCGGGTGTGCATCCGATCATCGTCATTGTCGCGGGCATGGTCACCGGGACGGCGGGTGGCGTATTGCGCGACGTGCTCTGCAACGACATTCCGCTGATCTTCCAAGGCGAGCTCTATGCCACCGTGTCGCTGGTGACCGGGGTAATCTACTATCTCGGCCTGATGGGCGGGTTGCCGATCAACCTCATGGTGATCGTTGCCATCGCCATTGGCTTCACGCTGCGCGTGTTGGCCATCGCCTTCAAATGGGAAATGCCCAAATTCGTCTACGATCGGGAGATGCGTAAATGAGGCCGGTGCGGATTGTCTTGTCGCGACGCGGGGGCTTTGATCTGCAGGCCATCTCGCACGCCATCAATGGACTCCCCGCCCAGTCGGTGGCGCGACCCGGGCCGTGGGGCAATCCCTTCACCATCGATACGGTCATGGCCGAGACGGGCCTCGACAAGGATGCCGCCCAGGCCGAGGCGGTGTCGCGCTACGGGCGCTGGATGCGGGGCGAGATCGAGGCTGACCGGCCGCGTCCGACCCTGGACGAAATTCGCGCCAGCCTTCGAGGCAAGAACCTCGCCTGCTGGTGCCGCGAGGGCTCGCCCTGCCACGTCGATACCCTGCTCACACTGGCCAATGATTAAGGCTTCCCGCCCGTTGGCGGATATGGCATCTAGCTTCCATACAAGATTGGAGTTTTGACTTGCGACAGACCTGGCGGTGGTTCGGCCCGAAAGACCTTACCAGCATTGACGACATCACCCAGGCCGGTGCGGCGGGCGTGGTCAGCGCCCTGCATCATGTGCCCAATGGGCTGGTCTGGACGCCCGAGGAGATTGCCAAGCGCCACGGGGAAATCGCCCTGCGCCGGGACGGATCACCTTCCGGCCTGACATGGGATGTGGTGGAAAGCCTTCCGGTCAGCGAGGACATCAAGAAGCAGAAGGGCAATTGGCGCGCGCATATCGACAACTACAAGGTGTCGATGAAGCACCTTGCGGCCAGCGGCATCGAGACGATCTGCTACAATTTCATGCCCGTACTGGACTGGACCCGGACAGATCTGCGCTGGACCGTCGCCAATGGCGGCTCCTGCATGCGTTTCGACATCAATGACTTCGCCGCGTTCGACATCCATATTCTCCAGCGCCCGGGCGCCGCGGCCGACTTCACCAATGCCATTGCCGACGAGGCGGCGCGACGCTTCGAGGCGATGGACGATGACCAGAAGAAGCAGCTGGCGCGCAACGTGACCATGGGCCTTCCGGGCTCGACCGAATCCATGACGCTCGAAGACGTGCAGGCGCATCTGGACGAATACGGCGCCATCAGCCGCGAGCAGTTGCGGGCGCACTTCGTCGACTTCCTCGAAGAGGTGGTGCCGGTGGCCGAGGAACTGGGGCTGCGGCTCTGCTGCCACCCGGACGATCCGCCATTCTCCTTGCTCGGGCTGCCGCGCATCATGTCCACCGAGGCGGACTACAAGTATATTCTGGAGGCGGTGGACAGCCCCGCCAATGGCATGACGCTGTGTTCGGGTTCGCTGGGCGCGCGCCCCGACAATGATCTGCCCGGCATGATGGAGCGGTTCGGCCCCAAGGTTCACTTTCTGCATCTGCGGAACGTCAAGCGCGACAATGACGATATCGCCGGGTCGTTCTTCGAGGCCGAGCATCTGGGCGGCGATACCGACATGGTGGCACTGATTGCGGCCATCCTCACCGAGGAGCGTCGGCGCAAGGCCGAGGGCCGCAGGGACTGGGAAATCCCCATGCGTCCCGACCATGGGCAGGACATATTGGACGATCTTGGGCGCCGGTCGCAGCCGGGCTATCCCACGATCGGGCGGATGAAGGGCCTGGCGGAACTGCGCGGGGTTATGACGGCGCTCGAGCACGCCGAGTGGGGTCTGCGGTCGAACTGACGGTCCGCGCTGCCGCATTTGAAGCGCTAACCTCCGCACATACCCAAAATTAATGGGAAATGCCTATTGTGCGGGCATGTCCGCCCCCGGAGCTGCCTTTTCCCAGATCAACGGATTTGTCGACCGCGCAATTGGTGCGGACGGCCTGTCCGGGGCTTTGCGTGAAAAACTGCTGGGCCAGCAGCTTGCTTCGCTGGCGCTGATGGTCCCGGCCCTGATGGCGGCGTCGCTGATCGTCTCGGCGGTCTTCCTCGTGGTCACCTGGGGTCTGCCGAGCTTTCCGGTGCTCGCGGCGCTGATCGGCGCGATCAATCTGCTGCATCTATACGCCACCATGCTGGCCTCGCGCAGCAAGTCCGGCCAGGCGGTCGGACATGCAGCGACGCAGGTGGTTCTCCTGGCCTTGGCTGCGGGCGTACTTTGGGCCGTCGTGCTCTCCGTCCTGCCCGTGCAGCAGGACATGGCCATCCGCACCGTGGCGTTGCTGGGGGCAGGGGGTCTGCTCTGCGTGTCGCTGATTGCCCTCATCAACTATCCGCAGGCCCTGGCGGCCCTCACCATTCCGATCGTAGTGGGATCCCTGCGCGGGCTGACCGGCCTTGGGCAGTCTGGCGATATCCTGGTGCAGGGGACCCTGATCGGTGGTTTCACCTTCATCATGGTCACCGTGGTCTTCAACCATGCGGCGGCCTTCGTGGCCCTGCGCGCCTCGGAAATGCTTGTCGAGGAGAAGGGCCAGATCATCGGCCTGCTTTTGCGCGAGTTCGAGCAGACGTCATCGGATTGGGTTTGGGGCGTGGACGAGCTCGGCATTGTCAACCGCATCTCGGGTGGCTTTACCAAGGCCACCGGCGCGCCCGAGGCCGAGCTGATCGGCGCTGACTTCCTGGCATTCCTGCGCGATATCACAGCGCCTGGCGATCCACTGGTGCGTCAGGTTGAACGGGCCATTGCGGACCGTGAAACCTTTCAGGATGTTGAACTGCAGATCGTCATCACCGGGCAGGAATGCTGGTGGCGCCTGACGGGGAAACCGGCTTTCGACGACGCCGGGCAGTATCTGGGATATCTCGGCACGGGCTCCGATATCAGCGAGCGCAAGATCGCCGAGCGCCGGATCACGCTGCTTGCCCACCATGACTCGCTGACGGGGCTGCTGAACCGCACCAAGTTCACCGAGCAGCTGGGGCTGAATGTGGCGCGGCTGGAGCGGTATGGCACGCCGTTTTCGGTGATGTTCCTCGACCTCGACCAGTTCAAGGGCGTCAATGACAGCAAGGGGCACATGGCGGGCGATCGCCTGCTGGCCGAAGTTGCCGCTCGCCTGCAATTGCAGCTGCGCGACATCGACGTTGCCGCGCGACTGGGCGGCGACGAATTCGCCATCCTGTTGCCCGATGCCGGATCCGTCGAAGTGGTCGATGACCTGGCCAGCCGGCTCATCGGGGTCATGCGCGAACCCTTCATCATCGAGGGCGACATGTTCCTGATCGGGGCCAGCATCGGCATCGCCATGGCTCCCGATGACGGCATCCGTCCCGATCATCTGCTGCGCAATGCCGACCTGGCGCTCTATCGTGCCAAGGCCGATGGCCGCTCGACGCATCGCTTCTTCGAGAGCCAGATGGATTCCGAGCAAAGGGAGCGGCGCCTGATCGAGGCCGATCTGCGCGGCGCCATCGCCAGGAACGAACTGGTGCTGCACTACCAGCCCCTGGTGAGCGCCACCGACGGGCTGCCCACCGGATTCGAGGCGCTGGTTCGCTGGAACCATCCCACCCGCGGGCTGGTGCCACCGGCCGAATTCATTGCCATTGCCGAACAGTCAGACCTTATCGTCGATATCGGCGACTGGACCATCAATGCGGCCTGCATGGCGGCGGCGGCCTGGCCGGCGCATCTGACCGTTGCCGTGAACCTGTCGGCCCGGCACTTCCGGCGCTCGGACATCGGTCGGGTGGTGCAGAGTGCGCTCGGCAATTCGGGTCTGGCGCCCAGCCGGCTCGAAATCGAGATCACAGAGGGGCTGCTGATCGAGAACCCGGACGAGGTCATCGAGAAACTGGGTGAAATCCGCGCGCTGGGCGTGACCATTGCCATGGACGATTTCGGCACCGGCTATTCGTCCTTGAGCTATCTGCTCAAGTTTCCCTTCGACAAGATCAAGATTGATCGATCCTTCGTGGAGGCGTCCACCAGCGATCCGATCGCGCGCGATATCCTGCGTGCCATTGCCTCCATGGCCAAGACGCTCAAGCTCAAGATCACCGCCGAAGGCGTGGAGACAGCCGAGCAGGCGCGCTTCCTTTCGGAGATCGCCTGCCACCAATTGCAGGGCTTCTATTTCGCCCGGCCGCTGACGCCGGCCGACCTGCCGGCCTATCTGCTCTCCACCATCAGGCCGCGCACGGACCAACCGCCGGAAGCGCCGCGCGCCCTGGCCGGCTGATCAGTCTTCCAGGAGATATCCGCCGGCGCGCGCCGGGAGGATTTCCGTGCCCACGATCTTGGCGACAGAGGATCCCACGACCGCGTATTTGGCGCTGGCGCGCGAGAGAATGATGCCATCGGTGCCGGCCCGCAAAGGGTTGCGGCCGAGAAAGGCATCGGGGCCATCCATGGCGATGATGTCGGCGACGACATCGCCCTTTTTCACCCGGTCGCCCAGACCGACGCGATAGGCGAGCAGGCCGGGCCGGTCGGCGCGCAGCACTTCGGTGGCTTCAAATGGCGTTGGACCCGGCGCCGGCGTGGCGTCCGGCACGGTCGCATCGATCAGCCCGCGCCCGGCGAAGAAGTCATGAAGCCCCTGGGCATCCTCGCGACCCATGGCGTCATGGGTATCGGCCTGGCCGCGATATTCCAGCGTTGCGGTTTCCGCGCCCATGGGAATGGGAAAGCCGGGATTGGCGCGCTGGGCCTTGCGATAAAGATTGGGCAGGACCTCGTCGAAGGAGCCGCCGCCGCTGTCCTCGGCCGTCAAGGTCGCGGCCACCTGCATGCGATCGGCCAGGTCCTGCAGGCCCGGCATCAGGTCGGGCGAGGTGAAGATGTGCTTGAGGCTCTCGTCGTCGCAATGCAGGTCGAGCACGATATCGGCGTTATGGGCGGATTTGAGGATGGCAAGGCGCAACCGCTGGGCCGCCGTCGCCGGTCGCTGCTGGTCCAGCCAGGTGCCGACGGCGGTCCGAATGGTTCCGAGATTGGTTCGCTGATCGTCGGTCAGCTTGCCGGCAATCGCTTCGGCAATCTGCGGATAGAGATCGGGCCAGCGGCGATTGAAATTGACGCCGGTTTCCAGGTCGTAGCGGCCGATATGGCGGCGCAGGACGCGCGTTGCCAGGCCCAGCGGATTGACGGACGGGAATACCACGAAGCGGGCCTTCAGCCGTCCTGCGGCGTCGGCGTCGCGCAGCATGGGCAGCAGATGGTGCAGCGCCATGGTGCCCGGTTGCTCGTCGGCATGCATCGCCGCCTGCAGATGCACCTTTGTCGGGGCGTCTTCGGGGCCGGCCGTGTACCAATAAAGCGTGGTGGACTGGCCGGGCGCGTCGCCGGCCAGCACGGTGGTGTGCTGCTGGAAAGTCATTGTCTTAGCGTAACCATTTGGGGGCAAAGCGCAGGCCGGGCTGCGCGGGAAGGTGGCGCATCAGCCGCTGATAGACGAGGCCGAACAGGAAGAAGACCACCAGCGACACGGCCAGGAAATAGAGCGCGGCGACCGAGAAATGCAGGAAGGCATTGTAGTCGCGCTCGAACAGGGTTTTCGCGGTGATCATCAGGTCAGCCTGCGGCCCCACCACCGGCAGGGCGAAATAAACGATGGCGGTGGCGTGGAACAGGAACACCACTTCATTGGTATAGGCGGGCCAGGCCAGGCGAATGAGGTTGGGCCAGACCACGCGGCGGAATTGCTGGGACCGGCTCATGCCATAGGCGCGCGCCGCCTCGACGGCGCCACGCGGCACGGCCCTGAGCGCGCCATAGAAGATCTCGGCCGTGTAGGCGGCCGTGTTCAACACCAGCACCAGCGGCCCCATGAACAGGGGATGGAGCACGAAGCCCGATATCCCCAATGGCTTCCACAGCGTCAGGTTGAGCGAGAGCGCCAGGGAATAGAACATGAAGAACTGGATGAAGAGCGGCGAGCCCCGGAAGGCATAGATATAGCCGCGCGAGAGCGCATTGATGACCGGGTTGGACGACGCCTTGCCCAAAGCCAGGAAGATCGCCAGCACGAAGCCCAGGGGGATGGAGGCGGCGGCAAAGTAGATGTTGAATACCACTGCCGGGGCCATGAGGCCGAGATCGTTGCGCAAGCCCTCCATCACGCAGACACCCCGGTCAGGATGCCGCGTCCCGTGCGGCGCATGATCGCCTCGAAGGCGCGCTCGGAGAGCCAGGTGACGAGGATGTAGAAGACGAAGAGGACGAGATAGTAGCGCCAGCGCCAGTCGTCATGCACCAGGCCCACGGAGGGCAGGAAATTTGGCGCGCCAAGCCGATCGGCCCAGAGCACGATATCGGCGATCTGCAGCAGCGAGAGCAGCGAGGTGGCCTTGACGATCAGCATCCAGACATTGGAGAGGCCGGGCAGGGCATAGACCCACATCTGGCGGATATGCACGCGCCAGAGCACCTGGGAGGCACTCATGCCATAGGCCCGCGCTGCCTCCAGCTGCCCGGCAGGGACGGCGCGCATGGCGCCGTGAATGACATTGGTGGCAAAGGCGCCATAGACGAGGCCCAGCGACACGCTGGCGAGCAGCAGATATTCAGTGGTTCCCAGGAACCAGTTGGCGTCGCGGCAGGGGGGCCAGGGCGCCGTCTGGGCGGCGATGGCCTCGGGCGAACAGACCTGGGTGGAAACCAGCCATTCCACGCCCTGCTCAAAGGCCAGGGGGAAGAACAGGAAGAACAGCACGTCCGGCACGCCGCGGACAATGGACGAATAGGTCGTCCCGAGCAGGCGCAGCGGAAAGAAGCGGGAATTCTTGAGCGTCGCGCCGGTCAGGCCGAAGACGACGGCGAGTGCCCCGCCCAGAAGGGCAGCATAGACCGTGAACTGGAAACTGGCGTACCAGGTCAGGTGCTTGCCATTGGTGATGTAGCTGAGCCAGAAGGTCAGGTCTTCGGACATCCCGCCGCCCCTTGCGGTTTCAGCCTCTCCCGGGTGACCGGGAGAGGCGCGATTGAAAGGCCTTATTCGGCGAAGTACGGGCCCTTGCCCTCGAACCACTGGGCGATCAGCTTGTCCACGGTGCCGTCGGCCTTGAGCGTGGCCAGGGCCTCGTTGACCTTGGCCTTGAGGTCGGTGTCTTCCTTGCGGATGCCGGCGCCCACGCCGTTGCCGATCATCACGTCTTCGCCCACGAATTCGATCGCCCCGTTCGAAGCGGTCACGACCGGCTCGAGATAGGCGCCGTCGGCCAGGATGGTGTCGAGATTGCCCGCGGCCAGGTCAGCCATGGCCTGGTCGGCGGTGGTGAAGGTGACGATGGTATTGGCGCCGCCCAGGGTTTCCTCGGCATAGGCAGCCTGAATGGTGCCGCCCTGCACGCCGACGCGGGCGCCGGACAGGGCCGAGAAGTCGAGATTGGCGCCGGCAGCGGCGACGTATTTCGACGGATCGGGCGGGAAGTAATTGTCGGAGAAGTCGATGGTTTCGAGGCGCTCCTCGGTGATCGACATGCCGGCCATGATCAGGTCGTAGTTGCCCGCGAGCAGGTTCGGGATGATCGAATCCCAGTCATTGATGATCCACTCGCAGCTCAGGCCCGCGGTCTCGCAGATGGCATTGCCCAGATCGATTTCGAAGCCGGCCGGCTCGCCGGCATCATTGAGGAAGTTCCAGGGGGCATAGGCGCCCTCGGTAGCGATGCGTACGGTTTCCTGGGCAAAGGCCGGGGTGCCGAGCGCCAGGATGGCTGCTGCTGCCAGCATCATCTTCTTCATGGTCGTTCTCCGTTTGGTTGTTTGTTTCATTGTTGCGCCCGATGTGTCGGGTCGGTTCCCAAGGCCGCTACTCATGGTTGGCGGCATTGAGGAATTGCTTGAGACGGGCCGATCGGGTGGCGCCGAAGACGTCGTCGGGTGTTCCCTCTTCCTCCACCAATCCCTGGTGCAGGAAGATCACCCGGTCAGAGACCGAGCGGGCAAAATCCATGTCATGGGTCACCAGCACCATGGTGCGGCCCTCGTCGGCGAGCAGCTTGATGACGCGCAGCACTTCCACTTCTAGCTCGGGGTCGAGCGCGGATGTCGGCTCGTCGAACAGCATTACCCGCGGATTGATGCACAGGGCCCTGGCAATGGCGGCGCGCTGTTGCTGGCCGCCGGAAAGCTGGGCGGGATAGGCGTCGGCCTTGGCGCCGATGCCAACCTTGTCGAGCATGGCGCGGGCCTCGGCCTCGACTTCGGGCCGGGCGCGCTTCTGCACCACCAGGGGTGCTTCCATGACGTTTTCCAGAATGGTCATGTGCGCCCAGAGGTTGAAGGACTGGAACACCATGCCCAGCTCCGAGCGGATGCGGCGGATCTGGTTTTCGTCGCCGATGCGGCGGCCAGCGCCATCGCCCTTGAGGACAATGGCTTCACCATCGATCAACACGTCGCCGCGGTCGGGAACCTCGAGCATGTTGATGCAACGCAACAGGGTGGATTTGCCAGACCCCGACGACCCGATCAGGGAGATCACCTGCCCTTCGCTGGCGGCAAAGGAAATGCCCTTGAGCACTTCGAGCGCTCCGAAGGATTTGTGAATATCGCGCAGTTCAACGACCGGCGATGCCCCCGCAATGGCGGGTTCAGCCTGCTTCATGCTCACCGTTGGCCCAGTTCGGGCGCCTTCCTGACCGGCGATTGCCTTATTGTGGCTGGCAATCTTGACCGATTGGTAGAAAAGCAGAAGCCAGTGAGATAGCAAGCGAAAAAGCGGGTTTTGCCCGCGCCTGCGCGAGGGAAAGGCCTCTATGTTCTTTGTGCTCTCCAAACTGTTCTGGCTAATCGCCCAGCCTCTGAGCCTGGTGCTGCTGCTGGTGATCGCGGGGCTTGTGCTGCTGTTGATGGGCCGCCGGCGCAGTGCCGTTGTGCTGCATTCGGGTGCGATCCTGCTGCTGGCGCTCCTCACCTTCACCAGCCTGGGCTACGTGCTCATCCAGCCGCTGGAAAATCGTTTTGTGGTGCCCGATCCGCAGCCCGACCAGGTCAGCGCCATTGTCATGCTGGGTGGGGCGACCACGGCGCGACCGAGCGCTGCGCGCCAGACTGTGGCGCTGAACGAGGCGGGTGAGCGATTGACGACCACGCTGTGGCTGGCACGCCGCTACCCGGCCGCGCGGATCGTGCTCTCTGGCGGCGGCGGGTTGATGGTCCAAAGCGGGGAGAGCGAAGCGGAAACTGCGCGGCGCTTCTTTGTGGGGCTGGGCCTCGACGAAAGCCGGCTGGTGCTCGAAGGGGAGTCCCGCAACACCGCCGAGAACGCCGAGTTTACACGGGACCTTCTGGGCCAGGGCAGTGGCAAGATCATTCTCGTTACCTCGGCCTTTCATATGCCGCGTTCGGTGGGGCTGTTTCGCGCTGCCGGCGTCGATGTCGTGCCCTGGCCGACAGACTATCGCAGCAGTGGCAGCCAGGGCTTTGGGGTCGAGTTCACCGATCCAGACCAGAATTTCGACACGGCAAGCACTGCTATTCGAGAGTGGATCGGGCTGGCCGTCTATCGACTGACCGGGCAGATCGACAGCCTGTTCCCCGGCCCATGAAAAAACGGCGTCCGAGCGGACACCGTTTTGTTCCATTCAGGCCGAATTCCTGGACGTCAGGTCCGGCGGAAGAAGCCGATCACCAGCGAAATGACCAGGAAGGCCAGAAACAGGAAGAACAGGATCTGCGCAATACCGGCCGACGCGCCGGCGATACCGCCAAAACCAAGAACGCCGGCGATCAACGCGATCACCAGAAAGACGAGTGCATAATACAGCATGGGGATAACTCCATGTTTTGATCTTGCCTCATCAACGTGCTGGATCGTGTTCCAGTTCCGCAGCAAAGCAAAAAGGCCGGTTTGCACCGGCCTTTCGCAGTCTCAAATCTCAGCTCTTGATCAGGCGGCCGCCTTCGAGCCTTCGTCGAAGAACAGCGCCTGGCTGATTAGCGCCTTCACCATTTCGGGGTTGAAGGGCTTGGTGACGAGGAAGGTTGGCTCCGGTCGTTCGCCGGTCAGAAGGCGCTCGGGGAAGGCAGTGATGAAGATCACCGGCACCGAGTGAGTGTTGAGGATGTCATTGACCGCATCGATGCCCGAGCTGCCGTCGGCCAGCTGGATGTCGGCCAGGATCATGCGCGGGTTGGTCTGGTTGAACAGGGTCACCGCTTCCTTGTGGGTGCGGGCGATGCTGACCACCTTGTGCCCAAGGCTCTCCACCATCTGCTCGATATCCATGGCGATGAGCGGCTCATCCTCGATGATCATGATCTCAGTGGCCACCTGGCGGGAAATGTCGGTCGAGGCCTGGTCGAGCAGGGTGGCGAATTCGTCGTCACTGATCGAGAGGATTTCGGCGGCCTGGGAATGGCTGAACCCTTCCACAGCCACCAGCAGGAAAGCCTGGCGGGGCAGGGGGGCGAGATTGGCCAGGTTCGCGGCTGCGCGCTGTTCCCACGCAAAGCTCGATGAGGGTTCTGGCACGGATACGGCCGAGGAGGAAAAGAGCGCCGAAAACAGCTTGTAGAGGGCGATCCTGTCGCTCGAAGCTTCTGGGAACAGGGAAATGTCGGCAATCAAGGCTTCAAGGGTGGCGGCGACATAGGCATCGCCAGACGTCTGCGAGCCCGTTACGGCCCTGGAAAAACGCCGCAGATAGGGCAGGTGCGGTGCAATCCGCGTGGACAATGACATAGACGATAACTCCCAGAGTGACGCTTTTGGGTTCTTGAACCTCACGAAGGCCCAAAACGTGGGTCTCCAAGAAAAGTTCCCGGGTGGTGGAACTTTTGTGCTTCGGTGTGCATTTGTTGCAGCGAAATACATGGATCCATGACTGATCGGTCGAACAAGGCATGAAAAAGGATAATCTGGTGACCCAGCAACGTGTGCGCATGCAGGCGGGGCGGGCGGATGACGGGCTCGGTCCAACGACTGACATCGGTTCGCGTCTGCGTGCGCTTTATGGTGCCGTTCAGGACGAAGGTGTCCCCGAGCAGTTGCTTGACCTGCTCGAAAAGCTCGACAATGTCGAGAAGGCCCAGGGCGGCAAGTCGTCCGATCGGGACGGGGAGTAACAGCATGGGTGCGGAAGGAACTTCCTTCAAGCGCGAAATGCTTGCGACCTTGCCCAGTCTGCGCGCTTTCGCCGTATCGCTGACCGGCAAGCACGACAAGGCAGACGATCTGGTCCAGGACACCGTCATGAAGGCCTGGGCCAAGCAGTCCAGCTTCGAGATGGGCACCAATATCAAGGCTTGGCTCTTCACCATCCTGCGCAATGAATTCTACAGCCAGATGCGCAAGCGCGGCCGCGAGGTGCAGGACAGCGATGGTGTGTTCACCGAGCGGCTTTCGGTGCATCCCTCGCAATATGGCTCGATGGATCTCGAGGATTTCAAGGCGGCGCTGTCCAAGCTGCCCGATGACCAGCGCGAAGCGATCATTCTGATCGGGGCCTCGGGTTTTTCTTATGAAGAAGCAGCGGCAATCTGCGATTGCGCGGTCGGAACGATGAAGAGCCGCGTCAGTCGGGCACGCACGCGGCTGACCGAACTGCTCAAGATCAGCGGTGAATCCGACTATGGTCCGGACGCAGTCTCGGCTCAGGTCACCTCGGGCAACGGGTTCTGATCGAGCCGTCTTGCGATCGCCTCAGCGAGGTCATGGTCGGGGATGGGCTTGACGATGACGGGTGTGCCGGGCAATTCCGGCACACCAAAGGACAGTCGCGCATCGGCCGACAGGCCAAGCACCGGAATCCCGCTTTGCGAGAGCTGCCGCGCGAACTCGATCAATTCGGGGCGGTTGGATTCCAGTTCGACGATGGCCAGCGCGGCGGTGTTCCATTTGGCCACCTTGTCCAGCGCTTCGCTGGCGCTGTTGGCGAGCACGGTCGCTGCGCCCAGCTGTTCGAGAACGGCCTGGATGCCCAGCGCGATGATGAATTCGGTCTCAACGATGAGAACCGTGCGGCCGGCCAGCATGATCACGCTTTCTGCCGGAGCAACGCGCCGGTCCATATGGACAGCGGGCAAGCCCGGCCTGTTTTGGCGCGCCCAGTATCGGGAAGAACAGTGGCGACTCTTCCGCGAAACGCTCCGGTGAACGGACTTGATCGCCCGGGGCCCATGCCTCTGTCATTTAACTTTGACATATGGAACGCAGATGGACGTTGGGGCGTTGATGGTCCGGACTTTCCAAGCGTCAGGAAATCTCGTGAGTCTCGTTCTTCCCTCAACCGGGCGCCGCGTGCCCTGCGAGCAATGCCCGCTGCGCCCGCTGGCGTCCTTTCGGGACTTCACCCCCAGCGAGTTGAAATTCGTCTCGAGCTTCAAGACCGGCGAAATGACGGCCGAGGCCGGCGCGGTCATTCTCTCGGAGGGCGCTCACAGCGCCCATCTCTTTACACTGCTCTCGGGCTGGGCCTTCCGCTTCAAGATGCTTGATGACGGGCGGCGGCAGATTCTCAACTATCTCCTGCCCGGTGACCTGGTTGGCCTGCAGGGATCGGTGATCGGGGAGATGGAGCATTCGGTCGAGGCGCTGTCGCCCCTGGTGCTCTGCGTCTTCCAGCGCGATCGGCTGGACGAGCTGTTCCGCAACCATCCCGGCCTCGGTTTCGACGTGACCTGGCTGGCGGCGCGGGAAGAGCGCATGCTGGACGACCACCTGCTCAGCCTGGGACGACGGACGGCGCTGGAGCGCGCTGCCTACCTCCTGGCCTTCCTTCATGAACGAGCCATGTCGCTTGGGCTTGGCACGACCAATGTGCACATCCCGCTCACCCAGCAGCACGTCGCCGACACGCTGGGCCTGTCCATCGTTCACACCAACAAGACATTGCGCAAGCTCACCAATAGGGGGCTGATCCGATGGCTGGGCCGGAGTTGCCAGGTGCTGGATGCTGCCGAACTGGCGCGCGTGGCGGGCTGGGACAACACGGTCGAACGCATCCGGCCGCTCATCTAGGATGCGGGCCTCAATGCTGCCATGGGTGACAGTCAATGCTAGAACCGCTCCCGATCTCGTTGCCGGTGGGTGCAGGAGATGGACGTAGTGGCGGATCAGGGCTTCAGTGCGGATGCAGCCAGACCCGGGTGGCCGGGAGGCAGGCGACTGGCCGTGTGGGTGTCGCTGGCGCTGATCTGCCTGGCGGCCCTCGCCGCGCTCCTGCTGATGCAGGGCATTGACCGGCAGCTTGGCGATATCACCAAGACCTATGCGGTGCGCAATGCGGCGCGCGAATTGACCCATGCTCTCAGCCAGGCCGAGGCCAGCCAGCGTGGCTATCTGCTCACGGCCGATCCGCAGTTCCTACCGCCCTATCGCGAGGCCGTCTCCAGTCTCGACCGCCGGGTGGCGGCCCTGCTCGAGATGACGGCCGATGATCCGGGCCAGAGCGCCCGGGTCACGAGCATTACCGGCGATATCTCCAGCAAGATGGCGGAGATGAACCGCACGGTCGAGCTGGTGACGACCCAGCGCGCCGAGGAAGCGCAGACGCTGACCGAAACGGGCATGGGTGCCAGGTTGATGGCTGAGGTCAGTGCCACGCTCGAAGACTTCATCGCCGAGGAGGATGCCAAGCTCACCAGCCGCAACCTGGCGATCGACCAGACCCGCACCGGGCTGGTCGCCGCCCTGATCGCGGCCCTCGCAGCCGCCGTGGTCCTGGCCTACTCGTTGCTGCGACGGACGCAGCGGCAGGTGAGCGTGCTGGCGCAACGTCACCGGGGGCTCCTGAGCCAGAAAGAGGCCTTGGAGGCGGAGGTCGCCGAGCGGACACGTGACATCGAGGAGGCGCGGGCCCATGCCGACCGGGAGCGCCAGCGGGTCGAGGCCCTGTTGCAGGATACCAATCACCGGATCGGCAATTCCCTGGCCACCGTGTCATCGCTGCTGGCGCTGCAGATGATGCGCAGCCAGTCCGAACCGGTGCGCGCGGCCCTCGAGGCGGCGCGGTTGCGGGTGCACGCCGTGGCTTCCGCTCATCGCCGCCTGCGGCTGGGCGATGACCTGGAGACGGCCAGCGCCAATGAGTTCCTGTCTGCCGTGCTCGAAGACATCGCTGCCACCCAGACCGATGGCGAACGCATCGTGGTGGTGGGGGAGCTGGCGCCCATCGAGGTCAGCGCGCGCGATGCCACCACGCTCGGCATCCTGGTGGGCGAGCTGGTGACCAATGCGCTCAAATATGCATTCCCCGAGGGACGCGAAGGCCGGATTGTGGTGCAGCTCGATCGTAGTCGCGAAGGCGTGCCCGTGCTGTGCGTGCGCGACAATGGCGTAGGCATGCCCCCCGGGCACGAGGCGACCGAGGCTGGGCTGGGCTCGGTCATCGTTCGGCAGCTGGCAGGGCAGTTCGGCGGCGAGCCCATCTATTCGGTTCCCGAAGGGGGCGGTGTCGAGGTCAAGGTAGTGCTGCCGGAATTGGGCAGCCCGGCCATCCGTGTCGAAGAGGTCGCCCTGTGAAAGTTCGCGCCATTCTCAATCGCGACGGTGGCACGTTGCGCACCACGGACCTGGATGCGCTGTGCGCCCGAGCCGTGGACCTGTTCGGCCGGCATGGTCATGAACTTGAGTGCCGCGTGGTCGCGGGCAGCAGCGTGGAGGCCGAACTCGATGCAGCGGCCGCCGATCCGGCTATCGACGCCGTTGTTGCCGGTGGTGGCGACGGGACGATATCTGCTGCGGCTTCTTCGGCCTTCCGAAGCGGAAAGCCCCTGGGCGTGCTGCCTGCGGGCACAATGAACCTGTTCGCGCGGTCCCTCGGCATGCCACTGGACCTCGACACGGCGTTGGCCGCCATCGCGGCAGGGGCGGTCAGCAAGGTCGATATTGCCACGGCCAATGGACGCCCCTTCGTGCATCAGTTCGGGGTGGGCATCCATGCCCGTCTGGTGCGCATCCGCAATGGCATGGTCTATCGCAGCCGGGTCGGCAAGATGCTCGCCAGTCTGCGCGCCATTTTTGCGTCCGCGGTCAATCCGCCCCGCTTCGAGGTGGAACTGCATGCCGAAAAGGGGGAAATGCGCCTCACCGCCACAGGGGTGGCCATTTCGAACAACCCGCTCGACGAGAGCCCGGTGCCCATCGCAGAAACGCTCGATTCAGGCGTCCTGGGTGTCTATGTGGCCAGAAGTGTCACAACCAATGAGCTGCTCAGCCTGGTGCTGGATGTGATGACGGGGCGGTGGCGGGCCAATCCGGCGGTGCGCGAAACCGAAGTGCGCGATCTGGTGCTTCGCTTCCCCAGGCGCAAGCGCGGGACCCACGCGGTGGTCGATGGCGAGCTGATCGATCTCGAGACCGAGGTGACGCTCGAAATCCACCCGGGCGCGCTGTCAGTCATCCGGCCGGTCCTGGGAACCGACCGCTGAAGCACGACAACCTCAGTCGTCGTCCTTGGAATCGTGCAGCAGGGCAAAGACGGCCAGGGCAGCGGCAGGAAGGCCCAGTTTCAGCAGCAGGGGGGAACGCGCGAGCAGGGGCAGCGCCGTAATGGCGGCCGTCGAGATCAGCGCGCCGGTCTCGCTGGCCCGGCGGCGCTTTGCCAGCTTCTGCTCCCGGCGTCGGCGGACCACCAGGGCGACAAGGTAGACGACCAGCGCCATGAATAGAAAACCGCCCGCCATGATCAGCGCGGCGATGATGGCTCCCAGGCGTTCGGCCAGCGCAATATAGCCCGCGGCCACGAGAAAGGCGGCCGCGGCGAACACGCAGATCGATATGAGGCCATAGACCAGCGCCGAGAACTTGGCGCGGTTGACCAGGTTATCGACCTCGAGACCGAGCAGCGAGGCGAGCTGCGCAACCAGGCCCATGGTCAGTGCCGGGTCAGCAGGGCCAGTACGAACCCGACGCCGGCGGCCGCTGCCACCGCGGTCAGAGGTTTTTCGCGGATCGTGTCCTTGAGTTGCTTTTCCACTTCACCGGCTTGGTCCTGGGCTTCATTGAGCATCTGCTGTCCCTTGGCCTGCAGATGTTTCACTTCCGCGCTGGCCAGGGACCGGGCCTGGCCGACCTTTTCTCCGGTCAGCTTGGCGAGCGTATCGCTGATCGCCATGAGGTCGGCCTGCAGCTGGGCCACCTGGGCTTCGAGCTGCTCTTCGCGGGTAGCCGGGGTCTTGGTGGTAGCGGTGCTGCGGCCGCCATTGCCAGTCTTGCGGCGGTTCGGGGCCATGTCAGAGGTGGTTGCCATCGGGCGCTCCTTGTTCGATGTGGCCACAACGCCTTGGCCGCTGCCGGAGTTCCCCAGCAACCGGTTGTGAGCGAAAAAGAAGTCCCGACAAGCAGGCGCTTGCCGGGACAAAGGGCGCGGACCGAAAAGGGGGGCGACCATCGGTCCGCTGAAGGGCACGTTCCCTTTTCAAGGGATACCAGAGGGACCTGGTGTGCCCGTTTGGGGATAGGATCTGATGCTAGAAGCGTCCCATGAGGACCAGGATCAGCACCACGACCAGAACGACGCCGAGGATGCCCGAGGGGAAGTAGCCGAAGCCACGCGAATAGCCCCAGGTCGGCAACGCGCCGATGAGCAGCAGAATGAGAATGATGATCAGAATAGTGCCGAGTGTCATGAAACCCTCCTAAGAACTCGGGAAACCGGTGCGCTGTTCGACCCTAGACCAGCGCGACCAGCAGGGCGGTGGCAGTCGCCAGGATCAGCGAAGCGGGCAGGAGGGCCATGGCCACTTCAGCAAAACGAGGGTGATGATCGAATGCGTGGTCGGTCCACACTGCAGCCTTGGCGCGGCTGTGACGGTCATGGTGCCTGATCTGTGAAGTGTACATTTCCATGTCTCCTGCGACCCGGTTTGCCGGATCTTTCCTGGCGGAGCCATTCGGCCCGCGTGCCAAGAGAACGGGGACAATGTGAAAATGGTTCCGTGGCGATATTACTCGACGCGGAGCACGTCGACCGACTGCCTGGTCTCGTGCGAGCCATGGGTGCGCAATACCCCGACAATGGGCGAAATGTCGGCATAGTCCCGGCCATGTCCGATGGAGATGTGGTCGGGCCCCGCGATCATGTTGTTGGTGGGGTCGAATTCCACCCAGCCCACATGCTGGCCGCACCAGGCGCGCACCCAGGCATGCATGGCGTCGGCACCTTCCAGACGCGGCTTGCCGGGGGGCGGATTGGTGCGCAGGAACCCCGATACATAGCCAGCGGGAATGCCCATGCCGCGCAGGCCGGCAATCATCATATGCGCGAAGTCCTGGCACACGCCGCGGCGCAGGGCAAAGGCTTCGGCCGGCCGCGTCTCCACGTCTGTGGCCTTGGGGTCGTATTCGAAGTCCTTGTGGATCGCCGTGCACAGCGCGGTTGCCATGGACAGGGTTGTCTGCTCGCCGCCGGTCACGTCGCGCGCATAGTCGGTAATGGCCGGCACGATCTGGACGCGGGGCGAAGCGGCCAGGAAATGCTGGGGGCTGGTCGGGGCGATGGACCAGTATTGCCCGATCTCGCGCGCCAATTGTGGCAGGGGTGGCGAGAGGTCGGCCGGTGGGGTCAGGTCCTCGACCTGCACCCGTGCCGACAGGCGGATGACCAGCTGTTCGTGCGGATCGGTCATGGTGATGGCGGTGACCGCATTGCCGAAGAAGTCGAGGAAGCCGCTTTGTCGGGACGGTGCCGGATCGACGGTCAGGGAGGCGGCGATGACACGCTGGACCCCGGGGACATTGGCCGGCGCCACACGGATATGGTGGCGTCCGCCATGCACGGGCGCGTCGTAGTCGTATTCGAGGGTGAGGCGGATGTCGTAGAGCATGTACCGGCCGCTCAGGTGAAGTAGGCCGCGGCGATAAGCCCGGAGAGCATGCCGATGTCGCCCGCCAGCTGGTCCAGCCGCTCGGGCGTCAACTGGTGCGGCTCGGCGATGACCAGATCGGTATGGATTTGCAGTGCCAGCTTGGCGGCGGGAGACAGCTGGTCGTCCTCGATGCCGCCGGGCAGGGTCTCGACCTGGTTGCGCAGCTCGGTCAGCTGGAACAGCACCGAACGGGGATTGAGCGGGTCGAGGACCAGCAGGTCGATAACGCTCTGCGTGCCGGCGCTCACCGAATAGCGGCGGCGATGCGACATGACGCTGTCGCCGATCTCGAGCAGCATTTCGAGCGATCCGTCAGGCGCCTCGGGTGCCGTCAACCATGCCGTGGCGCGGGCGATCTGGATAGCGCGCTCCAGGCGCCGGCCCAGTTCGAGAAAGCGCCAGCCGGCAAAGCGATACATGTTCTCGTGCACGAGGCCGGAAAAGCCGGCCAGCTTGCGCAGCAGCACCGTCATGGCCCGGGTGGAATCGTCGCCGGTGCTGATGCGGGTCGCAAAGCGCCGGGCGGTCTTCTGCAGGTCATTGAGCGCCAGCCAGCCATCGGGCGAGAAGCGGTCCCGGATCTGACCAGCGCTATGCACCGCGCTGTCAATCGAGGCCAGCAGGCCCTGCGGCATGGCCTCGGAGGCATCGACATCGAGCGTGTCGAGAAAGGCCGCGCAATGGGTGAGAATGGGCAGGTCGGGCTTGGACAATTCGGCCAGCCGGGCATTATAGGCCCGAAGGATGCGCACCGTGGCCTCGCAGCGCTCGGCATAGCGCCCGAGCCAGATCAAATTGTCGGCGGCTCGGCTGGGCAGGCTTCCGGGCGTGTTGCGCACCAGCTTTTGCCCTTCGCGCGGCAGCAGCGACACCGGTTCTACCGGTTTTGTGGATAGCACCCAGACGTCGGCAGCCTGACCGCCGCGCTGCATGGCAAGGGCCGTGGTGTCGGTGGTGGAGCCGACGCGGGCGAAGCCCCCGGGCATGATGGTCCAGCCGTCGTCGGTACGAGCGGCATAGACGCGCAGGGTGATGGGGCGCGGCTCCAGCCGGCCATCGACATAGACCGGGGCGGTCGAAAGCCGCACCGGCTCCTGCCCGACATAGGCGCCGCCCTGTTGGCTGATCCGGTGCTGGAGCTCGGCCTTCTGCTCGGCGGTCATGGCGGCGCCCAGCGCGGTCCCGCGCAGATCGTCGAACGGCAATTGCGTCGAGAAGGCCGGGCCGATCATCAGGCTGTCGAAATTGTCGAGCACGAATTCACGCTCGGCGCCCTGGCCGCACCACCAGGTCGCGATTTCGGGCAGTTCGAGGCCGGTGCCCAGCAGGTGCTTGCAGAGGCGCGGCATGAAGGCCGCCAGGGCCCGCGTTTCGAGAATGCCGGTGCCCAGCGCATTGATCATCGAAATCGAGCCTGAGCGTAGTGCCTCGACCATGCCGGGCGTGCCGATATGGCTGTCATAGCGCAGTTCGAGCGGGTCGGCGAAGCTGGCATCGAGCCGGCGCCAGAGCACGCTGACCGGCTTCAGGCCCGCCACCGTCCGCACCATGACCTGGCCATCCTCGACCACTAGGTCCTCGCCCTCGAGCAGCATCAGGCCGAGATAGCGGGCAATATAGGCGTGTTCGAAATAGGTCTCGTTGAGCTGGCCGGGCGTCAGGATACCGACGCGGCCGCCATCGCGCCGGGCATGGGCAAACAGCGTATCGCGGAAACCCCGGAAGAAGCCGGCGAGCCGGTTGATGTTGAGGCCGCCATAGACGTCCGAGAGCGCGCGCGTGGTAGCGACGCGGTTTTCCAGCGCAAAGCCGGCACCGGAAGGGGCTTGCGTGCGGTCGCCCAACACCCACCAGGCGCCGTCCGGTCCGCGCCCGAGTTCAAAGGCGCAGAAATGCAGATAGTGGCCGCTCACCGGCTGCACTCCCACCATGGGGCGCAGGAATTCGGCGTTCTGGGCGATCAGTTCGGGCGGCAGCAGGCCTTCCTGCACCAGACTGTTGTTGCCGTAGATATCTGCAACGATGCGTTCGAGCAGTTCGGCGCGCTGGGTCAGCCCGCTCGAAATCTGCACCCAGTCGGCTTCGTCGATCAAAAGCGGAATATGGGCCAGCGGCCAGGCGCGCTCCTTGCCCTCGGCGCCGTCATATTTGCGGTAGAACACCCCGGCATCGCGCAGATATTGATCGGCGCGCTCGAAGCGGGCGGCCAGTTCGGTGGGGCCCAGGGCGTCAAAGGCAGACATGAGCTGGTCCCAGCCGGGCCGAATGGCGCCGGACGGGTCGATCATCTCGTCCGGCACGCCGGGCAGCAGGCGGTAATCAGCGATGATGCTGGGGCCGGCCGGGGGCTTGCCGCGGGTCTGCTGATTCCGCGAACTCATGGGTTACGTGAACCGCGGCGGACGCCTGAGGTCAAGCGTCAGCGGAAATTCGTCCGCAGGCTTTTCGGGTCTCAGGGCATAGCCGCCGGGGGTGTGATTGTGCGGCACGAAGCGGGCGAGGCGCCTTGCCTCCGCCTCATTGCCATTGACCGGGAAGGTCTCATAGTTGCGGCCGCCCGGATGGGCAACATGATAGGTGCAGCCGCCAATGGCCCTGCCAGTCCAGCTGTCATAGATATCGAACACCAGCGGCGCATGAACCGGCATCACCGGATGCATGCCCGAAGCCGGCTGCCAGGCCTTGAAGCGGACGCCGCCGACGGAAATGCCCTGGGTGCCGGAGGGCTGCAGCGGCACGGGGCGCTGATTGCAGGTGATGGCATAGCGGCCCGGATTGGTCGTCTCAAGGCGCACTTCGAGGCGCTCGACCGATGAATCCACAAAGCGCACCGTGCCGCCGATGGCACCCTGTTCGCCCATCACGTGCCAGGGCTCGAGCGCCTGGCGCAGTTCCAGCCTGACGCCATCGACGCTCACCTCGCCACAGAAGGGGAAGCGGAATTCGAGCTGGGCGGCGAACCATTCGGGTTCGAAGTCAAAGCCGTGCTGGCGCAGGTCCTCCAGCACGCCCAGGAAATCCCGCCAGACGAAGGAGGAGAGCATGAAGCGGTCGTGCAGGGTGGTGCCCCAGCGGGTGAAGTCACCGGCCAGCGGATTGTCCCAGTAGCGCGCGATCAGCGCCCGGATCAGCAATTGCTGGGCCAGGCTCATGCGCGCATTGGGCGGCATTTCGAAGCCGCGGAATTCCACGAGGCCCAGCCGGCCGGTGGGTCCGTCGGGCGAATAGAGCTTGTCGATGCAGATTTCAGCGCGATGGGTATTGCCGGTGACATCGACCAGAAGATTGCGGAACAGTCGATCGGTCAGCCAGGGCAGGGGCGCCTCGCCCGCTCCGGGCGCGGGCACCTGCGCCAGCGCGATTTCCAGTTCATAGAGGCTGTCGTGCCGGGCCTCGTCGATCCGCGGCGCCTGGCTGGTGGGGCCGATGAACATGCCCGAGAACAGATAGCTCATGGACGGATGACGCTGCCAGTGCAGCACCAGCGATCTGAGAAGATCGGGGCGCCTGAGGAACGGACTGTCACTGGGCGTCGCACCGCCGACCACGACGTGATTGCCGCCGCCCGTGCCCACATGCTTGCCGTCGATCATGAACTTGTCGGCGCCCAGCCGCGACTGGCGCGCCTCTTCATAGACCGCCTCGGTCGTTGCCACGCAGTCGTCCCAGCTCGCAGCCGGGTGGATATTGACCTCGATGACACCCGGATCGGGCGCGACGCGAATGACATTGAGGCGCGGATCATGCGGCGGGGCATAGCCTTCGACATGCACCGGCTTGCCGATCTGTCTTGCGGCGGCCTCGGTGGCCTCGATCAGTTCGAGGTAGTCTTCCAGTGCCGAGACCGGCGGCAGGAACACGCACAGCCGCCCCTCGCGCACCTCGACTGTCAGCGCGGTCCGCACATTGGAATCGATCTCGTCGAGCACCTGCTCGTTGCGGTTCTGTGTTTCGGTGCTGGCCGTGAAGCTGGCGGCGGCCTGAGGCCGGATATCGGCCGGTGGCGCCCCGGTGGCGGCGAGGATGGTGCCCGGCTCCGGCAAGGGTAGGCGCGGAACGCCGGGGTCCATCGGCACAATATGCGGATAACTGGTCGCCGTCAGATGACGCAGGCTGGAGAGCGGCAGACGATAGCCGGCGGCGCTGTCACCGGGGGCGAGATAAAGCTTGCCGCGTCTTGTCTTCCATTGCTCGGTGATCCAGCGGCGACCGCTGGCGGCGGCGTTCCAGCGCTGGATGGGCAGCACATAGCCGGTAGGATTGGTGAGGCCGCGATTGAAGACCGTGGCGATGCGGGCCCGTTCTTCCGGGTCGGTCAGTTTCGAATTTGCCGGGTCAACATTGTCGGGGAGCTTGGCTTCCTTGAGGATCCATTCGCCCGGATCTTCATAGGCCGGCAGCACCGTGTCACCCGCCAGGCCGAGATTGTGCGCAATGGCGCGGTTCAGCGCCTCCGCGTCGCTGCTGGTCACATCATAGCGCACACCTTCCCTGGCGATCAGGCTTTCATCCTGCCAGACCGGCTTGCCGTCCAGGCGCCAATATAAGGAGAAGGTCCAGCGCGGCAGGGTTTCCCCGGGATACCACTTGCCCTGGCCATGATGCAGCAGGCCATTGGGGGCAAAGCGATTGCGAAGGCGGCGGATCAAGTCGTCCGCCAGCTTCCGTTTGGTGGGCCCGACGGCGCCGGCATTCCATTCGTCGGCTTCGAAGTCGTCGATGGAAACGAAAGTGGGTTCACCACCCATGGTCAGGCGGACGTCTTGCTCGGCCAGCCTGGCATCGACAGCCTTGCCGAGCGCATCCAGGCGTTGCCAGCTTTCGTCGGAAAAAGGCTTGGTGATGCGCGGGTGCTCGGCGACCCGGGTCACCTGCATGTCGAAGGCGAAGTCGACTTCGGCATAGGAAGCAAAGCCGGATATGGGCGCCGCATTGCGATAATGCGGCGTGGCCGCCAGCGGCACATGGCTTTCGCCCGTAAGAAGGCCCGATGTCGGGTCGAGGCCGATCCAGCCGGCGCCGGGGAGATAGACTTCCGCCCAGGCATGGAGATCGGTGAAGTCGTGGTCGGTGCCCGCCGGCCCATCGAGCGAAACCAGGTCAGGTTTGAGCTGGATCAGGTAGCCCGAGACGAAGCGGGCGGCAAAGCCGAGATGACGCAGGATATTGACCAGCAGCCAGCTCGAATCGCGGCAGGAGCCCTTGGCATTGCCGAGGGTTTCCTCCGGGGTCCAGACGCCGGGCTCCATGCGGACGATGTAGTTGATGGTCTGTTGCAGGCGGGTGTTGAGTTCGGTGACGAAGGTGACGGTGTTCTTCGGGCTCTTGTCGATAGTATCCAGAAACTGTTGCAGCAGTGGCCCGGCCGGTTCGGTCTGGCGATAGATGGAAAGATCGGCGCGCAGCTCTTCGGGATAGTCGAAGGGCCAGGTCTCGGCGCTCTCTTCCACGAAGAAATCGAAGGGATTGTAAACCGTCATGTCGGCGATGAGGTCGACCTCGATCTTGAGCTCTGTCACCGGCTCGGGAAAGACGAAGCGCGTCAGGAAATTGCCATAGGGATCCTGCTGCACATTGACGAAGTGCAGAGAGGGCGTGACGCGCAGCGAATGGCTGAGCACCTTGGTGCGCGAATGTGGCGCCGGCTGCAGGCGGATGATCTGCGGTTGCAGGGTAACCGGTCGATCATATTTGTAATGGGTGAGATGATAGATGGCGGCTTTGATCGACATGCGGCTTTGTCGCTCGCTCTAAGGCCACAGAATTAGGGCTTCCCGACAAAGAGCTTAGCGGGGATTGCTACGGCTGGATAGGCGCCGCATGCGCCGGCGGGCGTTTCAGCACAATGCCACCCCCTCCCGCCTCCCCATCAAGGGGGAGGTGTGAAGCCGGTGCCTTGAGCACAATGTCGTCCAATACGCGATGCGGCACCTCCCCCTTGATGGGGGAGGATGGGAGGGGGTGATATCACTGCCGGTGCCAGGCGCGGGGCTACTCCAGCCCGTCGATCACCTGCCGCTGCCGGAGCATCTCTAGAAAAATGCGGTAGTCGCGATCGAACTGCAGACGTGCGGCGGGGTCGGGCGCGCGCGAGGTGCCGCCCTGCTGCATGGCCATGCAGGCTTGGTCTAGACCGGGATAGAGGCCGGCGGCATTGGCAGCGACCATGGCCATGCCGAGCAGGGTCGCGTCCGGTGTCGCAGGCTCGACCACGGTGCAGCCGGTGGCATCAGCATAGAGTTCCATCAGCAGCGGATTGCGGGTGTGACCGCCGGTGATGTGCAGCGTGTCGATGGCATAGCCCTTGGTATTGAGCGTCTCCAGAATATGCCGCACGCCCAGAGCGATGGCGACGCAACTGCGCCAATAAAGCCGGCAGAGCGAGTCGAAATCGCTGTCGAGCGTCAGGCCGGAGATGACGCCGAGGGCAAAGGGGTCGCCCAGCGGCGAGCGGTTGCCATGGAAGTCGGGCAGGACATGCAGACGATTGGCCAGCGCCAGGCCTTCGGTCGCCCGCAATTCCATCACGCGTTCGCAGATGGCGAGATGCTTGTCACGGGTCGGTTCACCGCCAGCGCCATGCCAGCGGATGATGTGGTCGAGCAGGGCCCCGGTGGCCGATTGACCGCCCTCGTTGAGCCAGACGCCGGGCAGCACCGCGCCGTAATAGGGGCCCCAGACGCCAGAGGTCGGCCGGTCTTCCGCCGACAGCGCCATCACGCAGCTCGACGTGCCGGCTATCAGCGCCAGGTGCCGGTCGATGGTCTCGACATCGGCCGTGAACGCGCCGAGCACGCCCAGCGCCCCGGCATGGGCATCGATCAGGCCTGCGCCGACCCGGCAGGCAGGGGTGAGGCCAAGCTGGTCGGCGGCTGCGGCTGTCAGTGGACCGAGATCGGCGCCGACGGGGCTTGCGACCTGCGGCAGAGACGCCTTCTCAAGGAGGTCTTCGAGCCCCACACGGGCGAGAAAGTCCTGCCGCCACTTCCGGTCTGAATGGCCAAGATAGGTCCATTTGCAGGTCAGTGTCGATTGCGAGCGGGCCTGCGAGCCGGTCGCCTTCCAGGAGAGGAAGTCGGCCAGATCGAACATCATGCCGGCCCGGGCCCAGCTCTGCGGCAAGTGCCGCTTGAGCCACATGAGCTTGGGCACTTCCATTTCCGGCGACATGACGCCCCCGGCATAGTGCAGCACTTCGTGACCGGTGCGGGTGCACTCGTCCGCTTCGTCCAGGGCGCGATGGTCGAGCCAGACGATGGTGTCCCAACGGTCCCCGCCATCGCGCGACACGGCGACCGGCGCTCCGGCAGGGTCACGCACGACCAGCGAACAGGTGGCATCGAAGCCGATGCCGACGACATCTCCGGGCGCGGCCTTGGCCAGGGACATGGCATCGCGCACGGCCCGGCAGACCGAGGCCCAGATTTCCTCGCTGTCGTGCTCGGCGAAATTGGCGTCAGTACGCCGCATGGAAATGGGAGATTCGGAACGGCCGAGAAATTGCCCTTCGCGCGTGAACACGCCGGCCCGGGCACTGCCGGTCCCGACATCCACTCCCACCAGGAGGTTTTGCGACACGCCGCCCTCTCTTCTCGGTCCGCGCGGACCTTAACGGATGCTTGGGAAAGGGGCTAGGGGTGGCGCAGCGTTCCCGGCCTTCACTGCTGCGCGGTCAAGGCCGGGAGCGTCTGCCTACAGTCGATCTGCCAGATAGGCTTCGAGCGTGCGGGCAGTGCCCTGCGTCCACAAGGAGTGGAGGGCCTTGGTGAAGGCGTCGATGAAGTCGGGTGCCTTGGCGAGGTCACCATAGATGTCGGCCATTTCGAGCCAGACCTTGGGATTGTCCCTGGCCTTGTGGGCCTGGGCGGTGAGGCGATCCCAATTGGGGTCGTTCGGTTCGATGACGGCGTCGCTGTCGGTGGTGCCGTAGCAGTAGCGGCACCACAGGGCCGACACCAATCCGAGGCCGATGACCGACTTGCCGTCCCGGATGCGATCGAGCGCCGAGGGAATGATGAATTTGGGTTGGCGGTTGGAGCCGTCGAGGGCCAGCCGCCGGACCGTGTCGCCGATCTTGGGATTGGCAAAGCGCCGTTCACAGAGCGCGAAATAGTCGTTGAGATCGGTGTCGGGCACGGGGGGCACGACGGGAATGATCTCTTCGGCCTCGACCTTCCTCAGGAACGCCGAGACCAGAGGATGCTCCATGGCCTCATGCACGAAGTGGATGTCGAGCAGGCCCGCCGGATAGGCGATGGTGGCGTGGCCCCCATTGAGGATGCGGATCTTCATATGCTCATAGGGCGCGACGTCCGGCACGAATTGCACGCCGACCTTTTCCAGCGCCGGGCGCCCGGCGGGGAAATTGTCCTCGAGCACCCATTGCCGGAAGCTTTCGCAGAAGACCGGCCAATTGTCGGCGACCCCGAAATTGGCAGCCAGCAGGGCGATCTCCCGGGGCGAGGTGGCGGGGGTGATGCGGTCGACCATGCCATTGGGGAAGGCCACGGACGACGTCACCCAGTCGGCCAGGTCGGGGTCGATGAGGGCGGCGAGCCCGGCGACGGCGTTTTCCGTCACATGGCCATTGCCCGGGATATTGTCGCAGCTCATCACGGTGAAAGGCGCAATCCCGGCGTCGCGGCGGCGCAGGAGCCCCGCGAGGATGAGGCCGAAGGCGGTTTTCGGCGCCTCGAAATGAGCCGCGTCCCAGGCGATATCGGGATGCGTCGGGTCGAACCTTTGCGAGGCGGGGTCGATATAATAGCCGCCCTCGGTGATGGTCAGCGAGACGATGCGGATGGCCGGATCGGCAAGACGCGCTATGACGGCGGCGCTGTCGCCGGGCTGGATATAGTCGATCATGGCGCCGGTGACGTGGGCGGCGCTGGCATCGGCCTCCTGTTCCACCACGGTGGTCAGCCAGTCCTGTGCCATCAGCTTTTGCCGCATGGCCTCGTCGGCCGCGCGCACGCCGGCGCCGACCAGCGCCCAGTCATGCCCCTCGCCCAGATTGAACAGCGCATCGAGATAGACCGCCTGGTGGGCGCGATGGAAATTACCGACGCCGAAATGCACGATGCCGGCGGTGAGGTCCGAGCGCTGGTAGCGGGGCGCACTGACGCCGATGAGCGCGGGCAGGGTGGCGAGGGAGAGCTTGGTGGTCATGACGATCAGCCCTGAAGCGCCTTTCCGGCCGCATCGAAACGGTAGATGCGGTTCGGGTCGGGGGTGAGCCAGACCTTGTCGCCATGGCTGAAGGTCTGTTCGCCATTGGTGCGCACGGTCATCAACCCCAGCCCATCGACCTCGACATGCAGGAAGGTGTCCGAGCCCAATTGTTCGGCGACGCTGACGGTGCCGGCCCATTGGCCGGCGCCCGCCGTGGTCGAGAGGGTGAAATGCTCGGGCCGCACGCCAATGGAGGTCGCCTTGTGCTTTTCGGCTTCCGGGCCATCGACGAAGTTCATCTTAGGCGAGCCGATGAAGCCGGCGACGAAGCGGTTGGCCGGGCGCTTGTAGAGTTCGAGCGGGGAGCCGAACTGCTCCACATTGCCGGCATTGAGCACCACGATACGGTCGGCCATGGTCATGGCTTCGACCTGGTCGTGGGTTACGTAGATCATGGTGGTCTTCAATTGCTGGTGCAGTTCGGTGATCTCGAGCCGCATGTTGACGCGCAGCGCCGCATCCAGGTTCGACAAGGGTTCGTCGAACAGGAACGCCTTGGGCTCGCGCACGATGGCGCGGCCGATGGCGACACGCTGCCGCTGGCCGCCCGAGAGCGCCCGCGGCCGGCGGTCGAGATAGGAGCCCAAGTTCAGCGTGCGTGCCGCATACTCCACCTTCTGGTCGATGATGGCCTGCGGCGTCTTGGCCATTTTGAGCGGGAAGGCGATGTTGTCGCGCACGCTCATATGCGGATAGAGCGCGTAGGACTGGAACACCATGGCCAGGCCGCGGCGCGCGGGTGGCGCGTCGGTCACGTCCTCGCCGTCGAGCTTGATATGGCCGCCGGTGGTGTCCTCGAGCCCGGCGATCAGACGCAAGAGGGTGGACTTGCCGCAGCCCGATGGGCCGACAAAGACGACGAATTCGCCGTCTTTGATCTCAAGCGAAATGTCCGGGATGATCTCGACTTCACCGAAGGACTTGTTGACGTGTTCGAGCGTGATGGAACCCATAGTTCAGTCCTCCGAGATCGGGTGTTGGTGGGCAGACGTTTCGGCCTGCGCCTCCCTCCCCCTTGAGGGGAGGGAATGAGGGTGGGGGTTCGGGCCTATCCGAGAGCGCCGGATTGGCGATGAGTCCGGAACCCCCACCCCAACCCCTCCCCTCAAGGGGGAGGGGCCCAAGAGTGCAGTGGGCGTTCTCACTTCACCGCTCCAAAAGTGAGGCCACGGACAAGCTGCTTCTGGCTGAACCAGCCGAGCAGCAGGATTGGTGCGATAGCGAGCAGCGAGGCGGCCGAAAGCTTGGCCAGGAACAGGCCCTGCGGCGATGAGAAGGATGAGATGAAGGCGGTGAGCGTTCCGGCGCGCCCCGAGGTGAGGGTAATGGTCCAGAAGGCTTCGTTCCAGGCGAGGATGACGTTGAGCAGCAGGGTCGAGGCAATGCCGGGCACGGCCATGGGCACCAGCACATGGACGATCTCGTTCCAGAGCTCCGCGCCATCCATGCGGGCGGCTTCCAGGATATCGACCGGGATTTCCTTGAAATAGGTGTAGAGCATCCAGATGATGATCGGCAGGTTGATCAGCGTCATGATGATGGTCAGGCCATGCACCGTGTCGAGCAGCCGCAGATCCCGGAAGATCAGGTAGATCGGGATCAGCACGCCGACCGCCGGCATCATCTTGGTGGAGAGCATCCACATCAGGATGTCCTTGGTGCGCTTGGTGGGCGCAAAGGCCATGGACCAGGCCGCCGGGATGGCGATGACGAGGCCCAGCAGCGTCGAGCCGACCGACACCACGATCGAGTTCCAGGCATGCTTGAGATAGTCGGAGCGGTCCTGGACGGCGGCGAAATTGTCGAGCGTGAAGGTTTCTGGCAGGAAGGTGGGCGGGGCGGCGATGGCCTCGGCCTCGGACTTGAAGGCAGTGACGATCGTCCACAGGATCGGCGAGAACAGCAAGAGGGCCACGGCCCAGGCGAGGATGGTGAAGCCGATCTTGGTCTGAACGGATGCGGTGCGGGCCATTTAGCGAACTCCCCCTGTGACGGCATATTGGATAGATACCCCCACCCTAGCTGCGCTACGGCCAAGGGGCCGAGCTTCGCTACCCTCCCCACAAGGGGGAGGGAGGGTAAGGAGCCGCGGCGACTGAGGCTTGCGCCTCCCTCCCCCTTGTGGGGAGGGAATGAGGGTGGGGGTGCTTCCCATATACCTAAGCATCGAGGTTTTTCCCCACTGCCCGCATCAGGAAGATCGCGACGATATTGGCGATGATGACGGCGACCACGCCACCGGCCGAACCGGCGCCGATATCGTTGCTGAGGATGCCGGTGCGGAACACGAGGAAGGCGATGTTGGTCGAGGCATAGCCCGGGCCGCCGCCGGTGGTGACGCGGATTTCCGCGAAGATGCCGAGCAGGAATATGGTCTGGATCAGGATCACGATGGTGATGGCCCGGGCCATGTGCGGCAGGATGATGTAGCGGAAGCGGTTGACTGCATTGGCGCCGTCCATTTCGGCCGCCTCGCGCTGCTCCTCGGAGAGCGATTGCAGCGCCGTGAGCAGAATGAGCGTCGCGAAGGGCAGCCATTGCCAGGCGACGATGACGATCACCGAAAACAGCGGATATTGCGCGAACCAGTCGACCGGCTGCAGGCCGAAGGCCTTCCAGAGGTGGCCCAGCATGCCATAGCCGGGATGCATGAAGCCGTTCTTCCAGATCAGCGCGGCCACCGGCGGCATGACGAAGAAGGGCGAGATGACGAGGATGCGCAATATGCCCTGGCCCCAGATGGGCTGGTCGAGCAACAGCGCCAGGAAGGTGCCGCCGACAACGGTGATCAGCAGCACGCCGCCCACCAGGAACAGCGTATTGAACAGCGCCTGGGTGAAGCTGGGGTCGCCGATGACATAGGCGTAGTTGGCCCAGCCGGCAAAGCCGGTCATCATCGGGTTAATGAGGCTATAGTTCTGGAATGAGAACCAGATGGTCATGACCAGCGGCACGATCATCCAGATGAACAGCACCAGCACGGCCGGTGCCATCATGGTGCGCGCCAGGGTGCGGGTCTGCCGGGTTGCCATTCATTCCTCCCAGGGCCGTGTTGCACCCGGTTGTGTCCGGGGCTGGTCGGGCCTCATCGGATGGCCATGATCGGCGTGGCCATCGGGTCAGGTCCGTGGACGGCAGGATGCCGCCTTGGGGCGGAGCCGTCCAACATTCTGAGGGATCAGAAAAGGTCGGGCGGCTCCAGCGTGGCGCGCTCCATGCCAGGGAGGACAGGCGCGCCACATTGGGTTGAAAATGGGCGGCCGCAAGGAGCAGCGGGCCGCCCAAGGCTTGGAGGAGCCTACTTGATATAGCCGGCGCGGGTCATGTCGCGGGTGGTGGCGTCCTGGGCCTGGGCCAGGGCGTCATCGGCCGACATCTGCCCGGCAAGCGCTGCCGAGAACAGCTGGCCGACATTGGTGGCAATGCCCGCGAATTCGGGAATGGCCACGAACTGCACGCCGACATAGGGCACCGGCTTGACGGTCGGGTGCGTCGGATCGGCCGCGTAGATCGAACCGAGGGTCATGTCGGCAAAGGGTGCCGCAGCCTTGTAGTCCGGGTTTTCATAGAGCGAGACGCGGGTGCCCGGGGGCACATTGGCCCAGCCTTCCTTGTCCGCCACCATTTCGAGATAGGCCTTGGACGTGGCCCAGCCGATGAACTGCTCGGCGGCATCGGCATTCTGCGAGGAGGCCGGGATGGCCAGCGACCAGGCCCAGAGCCAGTTGCCGCGCTTGCCCAGGCCGGTGTCGGGCGCCAGGGCGAAGCCGACCTTGTCGGCGACGGTGGAGTCATTGGGATTGGTCACGAAGGAGGCGGCGACGGTGGCGTCGATCCACATGCCGCATTTGCCCTGCTGGAACAGCGTCAGGTTCTCGTTGAAGCCGTTCGAGGAGGCGCCGGTCGGGCCGGCATCTGCCATCAGCGAGAGATAGGTGTCGAGCGTAGCCTTCCATTCTGGCTGGTCGAACTGGGGCGTCCAGTTTTCGTCGAACCAGCGGGCGCCAAAGGAGTTGGACATGGCCGTCAGGAACGCCATGTTCTCGCCCCAGCCGGCCTTGCCGCGCAGGCAAATGCCGTTGATGTCATTGGCACGGTCGGTCATGGCGCGGGCGGCTTCGCCGATGAATTCCCAGGTCGGGGCTTCCGGCATGGTCAGCCCGGCCTTTTCCATCAGGTCGGTGCGATACATGATGAACGAGCTCTCGCCATAGAAGGGCGCGGCATAGAGCTTGCCATCGACCGAAAGGCCATCGCGGATCGGGGGCAGCAGGTCGTCCACGTCATATTCGGCATCGGCGCTCAGGCCATCGAGCGGCTTCAGCCAGCCCTGCTTGGCCCAGATCGGCGCTTCATAGGTGCCGATGGTCATGATGTCATACTGGCCGCCATTGGTGGCGATGTCGGTCGTCACGTTCTGGCGCAGCGTGTTTTCTTCCAGCACCACCCAGTTGAGCTCGATCCCGGTTTCTTCGGTGAAGGCGCTCGACAGGCCCTGCATGCGGATCATGTCGCCATTGTTCACGGTGGCAATGGTGAGCGTCTGCGCAGAAGCGGTGCCGGCAAGGGCGAGCATGAAGGCGCCCGCGAAAAGGGGTGTCAGTTTCATAGATATCCTCCCAGATGCCGAAGCGGGCATTTGCCTCGGCTGTGAGCAAATGTTCACAAATGGGGCATGCGAGTCAAGCAGGCTTTTCTGCAAAACCTTGCGCTACGTGCGTCAGGAATGGGGTGTCGGCCACTCTGTCGGGGAGGGCGGAGTGGGCAATGTGGCCGATGGTGGGCTATTGCCCTGTGTTGGATGCGGTGTGGCGAGGCGGTTTGGGGGTGGGGAGCGGACAGTTGGCCCTTGGTTAGCAGACAGGATTAGCAGACGCTTGGCGACTGCCAAATTTGGGACTGCTTAGGGGACAACCAATTTTGCTTGGGCTCCCCGTCGGCGGTAAGTGTTGTTGCCGGCCAAGAAAATTGCAGGTTGGGGTACGGCCTTGGCGGTAGATTCGTAGCGCGGCAATGGGGAATAGAAACTATGAAAAAAAATGGGCAAGAATCCACAACGCTTGCCGAGGCCATGGAAAAAAACAGACAACAACCCAAAATAAAAAGTGCCTGGGGGCAATTTTGTGCCGAAATTGTAATCTACGCTATGGCATTATCTATTTACTATTTTTGGATGACCGGTCTTGATGATAGCATTTACAAGAGAAATGTAGAGATAATTTTGGTTATTGGAGTTCCTATATTTTTGATCAAACTGGTTCATAGGCTGCAAAAGGATCGTCCAGGAAGTAGGTAATAGGAAGGGATGAGGTAGACACCGAATCTCCAGCAAATCCTGACGAATTTGGCTGCAGTTTCCTGAAAGCTGTTGGTCATTTTTTTCATTTGGCAGGCGTCGAAAAGGGGGTGGGTAGCTGACTATCGGCTTCTGGCGGAGGGCTTGCTATAGCAGACCAAGGGCCGAACGGGTTTTAGGATTCCTCCGAGAGGTCAAGGTTCTGCGGCGGTTCCACTTTGAGGTGCAGGTGCGCTTTTCTTCCTTCTATCTGCTGATGATCGCTATCTGCCTTTCATCAGAAGCTCGGGCGAGCGAACTGGATGTAGAAACGTGGCGGCAACTCTGGACACGCTGCCGTATCGCCATTGAGCAGGGCGAGAAATTGAACACCCAAGGGTTAATCGACCTCGGGCCTTCCATTATGCGTGTTGCACCTATCACCGTTGAGGGATTGGACGCACCGTTGATGCCTGGGTATGAGGTGCTCGAGCAACGCTGGCAGCCACCCGGTTCTTCGTTCGTCCTGGTGGAAGGGGAATACCCCGATGAGCGACGTTCGTGCGAGGTCCGATTAGCTCCCAACGTTCCATCCGTGACATCAGTCGAAGAGGCCGCCTTTGTGTCCGCGTTCATACAGGAACGACGGTTGCTGGTAGCTTCCGGAACCCACGAGGAAAGAAACCCCGATCCCATCTACTCAACGAACCTTGGCGTTGGGTCACTTGCCCGCAGCGGCAGTGGTTGTCGTATTATCTCTGGCCTGCATGTTGAGACTAGGCCAGGCAGGGAGCCGTTCTTCAACTCTTTCGCCGCCGAGCAGTCAAGCTGCCTGACGCAGCCCTAAGCGCGACCGTCAGCTAAAGTGGTATGGCAATAGACGCGCGAATGACTTGTTTGGGTCGTTCCCGACAGTCTGCTCTCCTCCGAATATCCCACCCCGCCGGCCGTCACCCTCGGGCCTGACCCGAGGGCTCTGTACTTCATGATGCCGAGATGGGCGGCTTTGTTTACATTCTTGCCAATATGCGTCGGGGCCAGACCTATATTGGGGTCACCAATAACTTGGTTCGCCGAGTGTGCGAGCACCGCGAAGGCCTGATTGCTGGTTACCACAAAACGCGCAACATCAAGCGGCTTGTTCATTTTGAGCAGTTGGTGAGATCGGCATGGCCATTCAGCGTGAGACGTCACTCAAGCGTTGGTACAGTCACTGGAAACACGCATTGATTGAGGAGAGTAACCCCGACTGGCGCGATCTCTGGGATGATATCGCCAAGTGAAGAGCCCTCGGGTCAAGCAACTGTCGATTGTTTGACGATGGCACTGAGGATTGTGATGAACTTTCTCATTGCGGCGTTGATGGCGACCTTGAAGGGTTTGCCGTTGGCCCTGAGGCGGTCATAGAAGGTTCGGAGTGCAGGACTGCGGGCCTTCAGGGCGCTCAGGGTTGCCATATAGAGGACGTTTCTGACACTGGCGCGTCCGCCGCTGCATCGGCCGGGACGTGCCGTTCGCCCCGATTGCCTTGCATGCGGGGCCACCCCGACCAGGCTGGCGAGCTGTTTGGGCGTGGCATGGCCCAGCTCGGGCAGATCGCAGAGCAAGGTAGCGGCCAGAACCGGGCCGACACCCGCCACAGCGAGCAGGATCTCATAGCGCGCCTTGAGGTGGGTTGCGCGGATATGGCTGGCGATCTCGGCATCGAGCCGGGCAATGTGGCCCCCGACCATGGTGTGCATGCGGGCCAGCATGCGTCGCACCATCGTGTCGGTAGCGATATCGAGCCGGGAAACGAGCTTGTTGCGTTCGGCAATCAATTGCCGGCGCAGGCCGGCCAGCTCGTCCAGCCGCTGGCGCGCCGGGTCGCGTTGATAGTCGTGCTGGCCGGGCGCCAGTTGCACATAACAGGCGATCATCCTGGCATCGATTGGATCGGTCTTGGCATGGCGACCCAGGGCGTGGGCCAGAGCCCGCACGCGGGCGGGTGGAACCAGACAGACCGCAAACCCGGCTTGTGCGAGCACGTCCAGTGCCGCGCGCTCATAACCGCCCGAGGCTTCCAACCCGATCCGCTGCACGCCCAGACGGCGCAGCAGCCCGACCAGCCGTGCCAGCCCTTTGGGGGCATGGTCCACACTCAGCACCTGGGCGCCGGGCAGGACATGCACGTCCAGCCGATCCTTGGAAACGTCGATGCCCGCGACGATGGCTTCTGATATCATCTCTCTCGCCTCTCCCTGGCTTGTGATGCGGGCAACTGCCCTCACAACTGTTCGGGTTTAGGGAAGAGCCGACAGGACCCTGCTTAACCTCGGCCGATAAGGCCTGTCCGAGGACGGTCGCTGTCAACCCGGGAGTGCGGCTGCGACCGCCTCCCGGGACAACTTAATCAGATATCGTCGATACAAGCCCGAGGGTGACGCGCGGTGGGTGGGCAGTCGGCAGGTTTTGATCGTCTCATCGTATGGGCTCGAACGACAGATTTGAGGTCCGAACCTGCCATCCTCGCCATTTGCACCGATCTCGCCCCAACCACAGTGCCGCCCTCGGGCCTGACCCGAGGGCCAGTCGACGCCGCGCCGGGCACGCGTTGACAGAGGTCCTCGGGTCAGGCCGAGGACGGACCGGGATCGGTTGAGCGCGAGGCGCGAAACATCTTATCCCCGCCCCCTCAACCATCCCCCATACTCCCCCCATCACTCCCGCGCGGACGGACTGCAGCGAACTTTGCGGGGGGAGCCGGGCGTAATTGGGTCGCTCCAGTTGCGCGTCCAGGAAGCGGTCACCCTGCGACGAGCGTTCAATGGGGACCGAGTCCTTTACGAAAAACCGGCATCCCGAGGCGGCGACGTCTCTATTACTTAGTTTTACTGAGACGCACGCGCCTCGGGATACGTCCATTGCACAACCGCAAGCCGCAAGGCCGGGCGGCGCGTCAACCCGTCCTTCTGGCCACGCGGCCAATGCGGCGGGGTAGGCTCAGCCCAGCAGCAATTCGGCGGTGCGCTCGTCGGTGATCAGGCCGCTGACCAGCCGGCGGGTGAGGGCGGCGCGAATGGCGGCGGCCTTTTTCTCGCCCATGGCGATGGCGATGACCTGGCCTTTTTCGCGGCTGGGGATGGGGGCCGAGGCGACGCGGTCATTGGTGAGGCCGTCGATCAGCCGCCCCTCGGCGTCGAAGGCCCAGCCGCAGATTTCGCCCATGGCGCCGGCCTTCTGCAGCGCCTTGTGGTCGGCCTCGGAGATGAAGCCATCAAGCAGCAGGGGCGCATCGGGGCCGAGATGGCCGATGCCGACAAAGGTGGTGTCGGCCTGGGCGGCCAGGCTCAGTGTCGCGGCGATCATGGGCTGGGCGTGCAGCAATTCGCGCTCGCGGGCCGAGGAGGCGATGACCGGCAGCGGCATGGGGAAGGACCTTGCCTTGACCGTGTCGGCGACGTTGAAGATGACGTTGTAGAAGGCGGCCGAGCCGTCCGGCGCGATATTGCCCGTGAGCGAGACCACTTTGTGGTGCGGGCAATCCATGGGCTGGAGCTGCTCGATGGCAGCCTTGAGGGTGCGGCCGGTGCCGATGGCCATGATGATCGGCTCGCTGGCGCGCAGGCAGCGCTCGATCTCGGCGGCGCCGGCCTCGGCAATGCCGATGGTGGTCGAGGTGCTGCCGGGGTCTGAGGGGACCACCTCGCATTGGTCGAGGCCATAGCGGGTGCGCAGGCGTTCGGCGAGGTCGAGGCAATGGCCGATGGGGTGGTCGAGGCGGACCTTGATCAGTCCCTCGCTCACCGAAAGCGACACCAGCCGCTGCGCCGACTGGCGGGAGATCCCCATCTTGGTGGCGATTTCCTCCTGCGTGTTGCCGGCCACATAATAGAGCCAGCCGGCGCGCGCGGCGTCGTCCAGCCGGGTCACAGAATTGTCGTTTCGCGCAGCCATCGGCCCCTCGTCCTGGTATTGCGCCGATTATTCCGATCGAGCCGCTGGCCGCAAGGGCGATTAGCGCGCGCGTTGCCGGGCCGGCCGGTCGGCCATGCTGGAGAGCGCATTGCGGATGTCGCGCTCGGTGTCCTTGAGGTGCAGGCGCATCGCCTCGCCCGCCGCCCGCCCATTGCCATCGCGGATGCAGTCGAGAATGCGCTGATGGGCGGCAAGCGTGTCGTACAGGGTGTGGCCGCGATTGGCATGGCCGCGCCGGCTGATCTGGATGCCCTGGCGCAGGGGGATCGCCATGGCCTCGAACAGATAGCCCATGATGCGGTTGCCGCTGGCCAGCGCGATCGCCTCATGAAAGCCGACATCGAAATCGTGGAAGCGCCGGTCGGCCTCCGGGTCATCCGCCACGGCCGCATCGGCATTGTCGCGCATGCCCTGCAGGGCGTTCTCGATGGCGGCGATGCCGGCGCGGCTGGCCCGCTTGGCCGCCAGGGTCGCGCTCTGCACTTCGAGCGAGAGCCGGACCTCGACCAGGTCGAAAAGACCCTTGGAATCGTTGTGCAGCATGGAGGTCAGGAAGTCGGCAAAAGCGGCGCCGTCCGGCTCGCGCACCACCGCCCGGCGGCCGCGCGCCAGCTCGAGCAGGCCGCGACCCGCCAGCAGCTTGACCGCCTCGCGGATGGTCAGCCGGCTGACAGCGTAGCGCTCGGCCAGTTCAGCCTCGCTCGGCAGGCTGGCGCCTGGCGCCAGCTCGGTCAGGATTTCATTGGCCAGATCATCTGCGACCGTGGTGGCGGCGCTGGCCTGATCGGGCCGGTGTTCACCAGTCGTAATCGTTCAAACTCCCAAAGGTATCTGATACCTTTGAACTGTTGTGGGCGTTATTTCGCCCGATTGCAACAGTTCCTCCCTCAGTCGGCGCCACCATATCGATGCTCGAACCAGCCAGCAAGCGGGGCTCTCATTTTATTGCGCCAGTCGAAAAAATATAGGGATGATGCGAATCGATGCTTTACAGGCCTGTCTGATTATCCTAGCGTCCGGCCTCATGGGCTTGGGAGAGTCCATGGCGACAGCAATGTCGTCCGTGCCGGAGGACTTCATGCAGATCCGAGCGGCGACGCCTCGTGGCGTCGACCCGACCAGATGCGGCGTAGAGCGGCACCTGAAATTGTGGCCGAATGGTCATGATCATGGGTGCCGGGCCGTTGAGGCTGCCTGATTTTTCCAGACCCAGAAGACCACGAAACAACCAATCTCGAATATTTTTAGGGAGTCGAGACGTGAAGGTTCTCAAAACAATCGCGACGCTGTTCGCCACGGGTGCGCTGCTCGCATCCGCTGCCACCGGCGCTTTCGCCCAGGACAAGGGCCAGGTTGGCATTGCCATGCCGACCCAGTCGTCGCTGCGCTGGATTTCGGACGGCAACGAGCTCAAGACCGCGCTGGAAGGCATGGGCTACACCGTCGATCTGCAGTATGCGGAAGACGATATTCCGAACCAGCTGGCCCAGATCGAGAACATGGTGACCAAGGGCGTCAAGGCCCTGGTGATCGCCTCGATCGACGGCACCACGCTCTCGGCCGTGCTGCAGCAGGCCGCCGATCAGGGCGTCAAGGTCATTGCCTATGACCGCCTGATCCGCGAAAGCGCCAATGTCGACTACTACACCACCTTCGACAACTTCCAGGTCGGTGTCCTGCAGGCCAATAGCCTCGTGAAGGGTCTCGAAGAGCGCTTCGGCGACCAGAAGCCCTGGAACGTGGAACTGTTCGGCGGTTCGCCGGACGACAACAACGCCTTCTTCTTCTATGACGGCGCCATGGCCGTTCTGCAGCCCATGATCGACGCTGGCGACATCGTCATCAAGTCGGGCCAGATGGGCATGGAACAGGTCGGTACCCTGCGTTGGGACGGTGCTGTCGCCCAGGCACGCATGGACAACATCCTCTCGGCCAACTACTCGGATGGCAGCCGCGTTCACGGCGTGCTGGCCCCCTATGACGGCCTCAGCCGCGGCATCATCTCGTCGCTGCGCGGCGTCGGTTACGGCTCGGGCGACCTGGCCTGGCCGATCATCACCGGCCAGGACGCTGAAGTCCCGTCCGTGAAGGCGATCATCGCCGGCGAGCAGTACTCGACCGTGTTCAAGGACACCCGCGAACTGGCCCAGTACACTGCCCAGCTGATCGACACCGTGCTGTCCGGTCAGGAACCCGGTGGCCTGGACACCAAGACCTATGACAATGGCGTCAAGGTTGTCCCTTCGATCCTGCTGACCCCGTATGAGGTGGATGCCACCAACTACAAGGAACGCGTGATCGACTCGGGCTACATCAAGGAAGAAGAACTGCAGTAATCTGCGGTGGCTTCGACAGGGGACCTCGCGCTTGCGCGGGGTCCCTTTCAGGATTTCTGGGCTCTTGGGTCCGGTGCAGTGTGCCTGCAAACTCGCAGCCAGCATCCACCGGATGTCACCCCGGCGCAGGCCGGGGCCCATCCCGAGATCTCAAGACGGGTCCCGGCCTTCGCCGGGGTGGCAAATGAGTGTAAAAAGGTCTCCGAGCGCGACCTGGCACGCTCACCGGAAGCAGGGCCTACCATGACCAAGACCATTCTGGAGATGCGCGGCATCACCAAGACCTTCCCGGGCGTGAAAGCCCTGTCCGACGTCAATCTGGACGTACGGGAAGGCGAAATCCATGCCATTTGCGGCGAGAACGGCGCTGGCAAATCCACCCTGATGAAGGTGCTGAGCGGGGTTTATCCCTCGGGCTCCTATGAGGGGCAGATTATCTACAAGGGTGAGGAACAGCACTTCAAGTCGATCCGCGACAGCGAACACAAGGGCATCGTGATCATCCATCAGGAGCTGGCGCTGGTGCCGCTGCTCTCGATTGCCGAGAATATCTTCCTGGGCAATGAGCAGGCCAGGAACGGCGTGATCGACTGGGACGAGACCCGCGATGGGGCGCGCAAGCTGCTCAAGATGGTGGGGCTCAACGAGGATCCGGATACGCTGATCACCAATATCGGCGTCGGCAAGCAGCAACTGGTGGAAATCGCCAAGGCGCTCTCCAAGCAGGTGCAGTTGCTGATCCTGGACGAGCCCACGGCGTCCCTGTCCGAGAAGGATAGTCAGGCGCTGCTCGACCTGCTGCTCGAGTTCAAGAAGCAGGGCATTACCTCGATCATCATCAGCCACAAGCTGAACGAAATCTCGCGCATTGCCGACCGGGTGACCGTCATTCGCGATGGCAAGGCCATCGAAACGATGAACACCGAGGACATCACCGAAGACCGCATCATCACCTCGATGGTCGGGCGCTCGCTCAATGACCGCTATCCGGCACGCACGCCCAAGATCGGCGAAGTGGTGTTCGAGGTCCGCAACTGGAATGTCTATCACCCGCAGCATCGGGAGCGGCAGATTATCCGGGACGTCAATCTCACCCTGCGCAAGGGTGAAGTTGTGGGCATTGCCGGGCTCATGGGGTCTGGCCGGACGGAATTCGCCATGAGCGTCTTCGGCAAGGCCTATGGCCAGAAGATCACCGGCGAGGTTCTGGTCAACGGCCAGAAGGTCGATACGTCCACTGTCGACAAGGCGATCCGCAACGGCATCGCCTACGCGACCGAGGACCGCAAGACCTATGGCCTCAACCTGATCGACCACATCAAGCACAACACCACCATCGCCAACCTCATGGGGGTGTCCCGGTGGGGGGTGATCGATGATCTCAGCGAGCTGGACGCGGCCAATGATTATCGGCGCAAGACCAATATTCGCTCGTCCAGCGTCTATCAGGTGGTTGGCAACCTGTCGGGCGGCAACCAGCAGAAGGTGGTGCTCTCCAAATGGCTCTATGCCAATCCGGACGTGCTCATCCTGGATGAGCCAACGCGCGGCATCGATGTGGGCGCCAAATACGAAATCTACACGATCATCAACCAGCTCGCCGCCCAGGGGAAGGCAATCCTGGTGATCTCCTCGGAAATGCCCGAACTGCTGGGCGTCACCGATCGACTCTACGTAATGAACGAAGGCCGCATCGTGGGCGAGATGCCCACCAGCGAGGCGAGCCAGGAAAAGATCATGCGCTCCATCGTGCGCGCTGAAGGAAAGGCATCATGACCACCGAAACTGTACCGACCGGAACCGGCGCGGCGGCCCAGCCGGCCCAGTCCCACGAGTTGAGCCTGATTGGGGCGCTGCGCGCCAATATGCGCGATTACGGCCTGCTGCTGGCGCTGATCCTGATCATGCTGTTCTTCCAGTATTTCACCAATGGCGTGCTGTTCAAGCCGGTGAACCTGACCAATATCATCCTGCAGAACAGCTATATCATCGTGATGGCGCTGGGCATGCTGCTGGTGATCGTGGCCGGCCATATCGACCTCTCGGTGGGTTCGGTCTCGGGCTTCATCGGGGCGCTGGCCGCGATGCTGATGGTGGGGTGGAAGTTCCCGCCCGAGCTGGCATTCCTCGCCAATCCGATCGTGGCAGGCGCCATTTGCCTGCTCGTGGGTGCGGCCATCGGCGCGGCACAGGGTTATCTGATTGCCTACTATCGCATCCCCGCCTTCATCGTGACACTGGCAGGCATGCTGATCTTCAAGGGCCTGTCGCTGGCCATTCTCGCGGGCAAGTCGGTCGGGCCGTTCCCCACCGAGTTCCAGCTCCTGTCGGCCGGCTTCATCCCCGACGTCATCGGGCCAACCACCATGCCGTGGCTGGCCGAAAACGGGCAGAATGTCGCTCTGCACACCACCACCATGGTCATCGCCATCCTGGCGATCGTGGGCATGGTGTTCTTCTCCATCCGTACCCGTGCCCGTCGCAGGGCGCGCGGCTATGACGTGGAGCCGTTCAGCCTGTTCGTGATCAAGAATGTGGTGATTGCGGCGATGGTACTGTTCTTCGCCTATATGCTCGCGTCCTATCGCGGTCTGCCCAATGTGCTGGTGGTGATGGGCCTGCTGATTGCCGTCTTCGTCTTCCTGACCAAGCGCATGACCTTTGGTCGCCGCATTTACGCGCTGGGTGGCAATCTCAAGGCAGCAGCGCTTTCGGGCATCAAGACCGAGCGCACCACCTTCTATATCTTTGCCATTATGGGCGCCCTGGCGGCCCTGGCCGGCATGATCTATGCAGCACGCCTCAATTCGGCGACTCCGAAGGCGGGACAGGGTCTCGAGCTCGACGTGATCGCGGCCGTGTTCATCGGCGGCGCCTCGGCGCTGGGCGGGGTCGGCCAGGTGGCCGGCGCGGTGATCGGCGCCTTCATCATGGGCGTGATGAACAACGGCATGTCGATCATGGGCGTCAACATCGACTGGCAGCAGATGATCAAGGGCGTGGTGCTGCTCGCCGCCGTGTTCTTCGACCTCTACAACAAGAACCGCTCGGCCTGACAGGGCCGGTTCATCGGACCAAGGAAGGGCCGCCGGAGTGATCCGGCGGCCTTTTCGTTTGCGGCTAGTTGCGGGCGTCGAGCGTGCTGTAGCGTCCGCCATGGAGGAAGACCGCACGGTCGAACAGGCTCAGGTCCAGCGGGTTGGGGAGGCGGATATCCGCAAGGTCCGGCAGTAGGGCGGCCGTCGCATCAAAGCTTCGATCGACCTGGCAGACAAAGGCCATGGTCACGCCGCGCGCCTTTGCAAATTCCGCCAGGGCCCTGATCTGCTGTTCCAGCGGCGGATTGGTCCGCTTCTGGTCGAGCAGCTGCAGGTAGTCTACTGCAGTGACTGTGCCGCGCGGCGCAGCGGCGAGTTTTTCGATGACGTAACCGGCGGAGATTGCATCGGAGCAATCGACGTTGAGCTTGGTAGCATGCTGTGCGATGCCCTCTGGGAGCCGAGCCAGTCGCTCGGCGACATCGCGCGGCGTATAATCGAGCGAGAAGAAGTGCGCCTCGTGGCCATCGGCGATGGCAGTCACCGCAATCTGCAGGGCGAACATGGTCTTGCCCTGCAATGGCCGGGCGGCAATGAGGATCATTTCGCCGGGTGCGAGGGAGCGCATCAGCGTGGCAGGGTCGCTTGCGGCTTCTGTCTGTCGGGCCGCGAGAAGGCTCCAACTGGCATAGCCCTCGCCGGCCGCCACATGGTCGAGGGCCGTGTGGAGGGGCATGGCGCTGGCGCGCGCGTGATCGCGGGCGGCGCGCTTGAGGCGGTGGATAGGTGCGGATAGTCGCATGGTCTTGCTCCAGTCGTTGCTGGCTCAGGCAATCCCTCCTTATGCCGTCGCACGACGGGGCGGTTCTGTTGCGAAACGATCCGGCAGGTCAGCTGCTTTCCCGGTGGAGGGGGGTGGCGTGGATCGCGCCAGAGGTGATGGTAGCTGATTCCCGGAAGTCGCGGCGAGCGGGTTGACGTGGAGGCATGTGTGTAACTAAGAAAGTTACATAATAGCGCGGACGTCACGATGCCGAATTTGAGCAGCACCAATCCCTATGCAGAAGGCGCCTTCAAGCAGGTGCCCGGGCTGGATGGCCTTCACAGCATGACCGAATTGCTTCTGGCCGAGCATGTGCCTGAGACGGGGCGTGTACTGGTGCTTGGGGCCGGTGGCGGCGTGGAACTGCGAAACCTGGCGTCGCAGCATGCTGGCTGGCACTTCGATGGCGTCGACCCCTCGGAGAGCATGCTCGAGGCGGCCCAGGTGGCGACCGGACCATTCGGGGATCGCGTGGCACTCCATCGCGGCACGATCGGCAACGCGCCCGACGGTCCATTTGATGGAGCGACGTCGCTGCTGGTCTTCCACTTTATGCCGCTTGGCGACCGCCTCGCGACGCTTCAGGAGTTACATCGACGACTGAAGCCGGGCGCGCCGCTGGTGCTGGCGCATATGAGCTTTCCGCAGGACGACCTGAGCCGGGACCTCTGGATGCGGCGGCACGCGGCCTTTGCCATATCCAATGGGATCGACAGGGCGCAGGCTGAGAGTGGGCGTCAGGCCATGCTGGAACGGTTGCATCTGCTGGCGCCGGAAGCAGAGGAGGCGATGCTGGCCGAAGCGGGCTTTGGCGATATCAGCCTGTTCTATGCAGGCTTCGATTTTCGGGGATGGGTGGCCTATGCCTAAGTGTCAGCTTTCGACCTCGGCATCCTTGTGGGCGCCCCATTCGGCCCAGGAGCCATCATAGACCGCCACGTCCTTTGCACCGGCCTGCTCCAGCGCCAGGGCAAGGGTGACCGCCGTGATGCCGGAGCCGCACGAGGTGATGAGAGGCTTTTCGAGGTCGATGCCGCGCTCGGCGAAAATGGCGCGCAAGTGCTCAGGTGACTTGAGCCTGCCGGCCTCCGTCAGCAGACCGACGGGCACGTTGAAGCTGCCCGGGATATGCCCCGATCGGAGGCCCGGACGCGGTTCTGGCACTTCGCCGTGAAAACGCGGGGCAGGTCGCGCATCGACGACCTGTGCCTCGTGGCTGCGCAGATTGGACATCACCGTGTCGAAATCCACGGCTGCATCGGGATCGAAATTGGCGTTGAAACTGACCCGGTCACGCTGCACGAGGCCCGCCTCGATGCGTCGCTTTTCGGCGCGCCATTTCGGCCCGCCACCTTCGAGCATGAAGACGTTGCGGGCGCCAAAGCTGCGGAAGGTCCACCAGACGCGGGGGGCGCTGAAGAGGCCCACCTCGTCATAGACCACGATCGTCATCTCATCGGAAATGCCGAGGGCCCCGACGGCGCGAGCGAAATCGGCGGGTGAGGGCAGCATATGGGGCAGGTCGGTCGTGGTGTCCGCGATGCCGTCGATGTCAAAGAACACCGCGCCGGGGATGTGCCCGGCCAGGTACTCGGCCTGGGCATTGCGGGACGCATTGGGCAGGTGCCAACTGGCATCGACCACGACGACGTCCGGGTCTGAGAGGTGAGCGGCCAGCCAATCGGTGGAGACGAATGGATTGTGCATGGCGGTGCTCCCTTTCAGTTTGAGGGAGCATGATCATGACCGCCATCGGGGTCAAACCACAAAATGGCGGCGCCACCAAAGGCTGGGGAAAGCTGCGCGCACTATGCGGCGCCGAGGGTCAGCACGTCCCGTGATGCCAGATGCAGGGCGATGCGTTCACCCCGCTGCGGTGGCCCGGACTGGGCGTTGAAGGTGTCGATGCTGATATCGGTGCCGTCGACCTCGACGCGCAGCCGCAGAACGGAACCGAGGAAACCTATGTCCGAAACCGTCCCGCTCAAAGTGGTGTCGGTGTCGGGGCGGGGATGGAGCGAGATCAGCTCGGGCCGGATCGCGCGGTCGGGGCCAAAGACCGAGGCGGGCAGGGTGTTGAGGTGCCCCACGAAGGTCGCTGCAAAGCGGGTCGCCGGGCGATTGTAGATGTCGTATGGGCTGCCCATCTGCTCGATACGGCCAGCATTCATCACCACGATCCGGTCAGAGATCGACAACGCCTCTTCCTGGTCATGCGTGACGAAGACGGTGGTGATGCCCAGTTCGCGCTGTATCGAGCGAATTTCCTCGCGCAGGGAAACGCGGATCTTGGCGTCGAGCGCCGAAAGCGGCTCGTCAAGCAGCAGCAGGCGGGGCCGCGGAGCGATGGCCCGCGCCAGGGCCACGCGTTGCTGCTGCCCGCCGCTCATTTCATAGGGATAGCGTTTTTCGTAGCCGGGCAGGCCGATGAGCCTGAGCATGTCATCGACGCGGGCCCGGCGCTCCTCGCGCCCCATGCCGGCGACCTTGAGGCCAAAGGCAATGTTGTCGCCTACGGTGAGATTGGGGAAAAGCGCGTAGGCCTGAAACACCATGCCGAGCTGGCGCTGATTGGGCTTGAGGTGGGTAATGTCCTTGCTATCGACCTCAATGGACCCGCTGCTCGGTGTCTCGAAGCCGGCGATCATCCGCAGGATGGTGGTCTTGCCACAGCCGGATGGGCCGAGCAGGGAGATGAACTCGCCTTTGTCGAAGGCAAAACTGACGCCCTTGACCACGGTGGTCTGCCCAAAGGTCTTGACCAGGTTCTGGACTTGGAGAAAGGCGGCCATGGTCAGTCTGTCCTTGCGGATGTGCGAGGGGCGAAGCGACCGAGCACGTTGATCATGCCCATGGCGCCCCAGGTGATGATGAAGGAAATGATAGCCAGAGCGGCCGGCTCATAGGCCCGGTTGGTGCCGATGCCGACGAGATAGGGGCCGAAGGCGGGCCGATTGAGCAGGCTCGCAATGGTGAATTCACCAATGACGATGGCGAAGGTGAGAAAGGCGCCCGAGAGGATGGCGACAAGAATATTGGGGAGGATGATCTGGCCGATGATTTGCACCTGGTTGGCGCCCATAATCTGCGCCGCCTCGGTCAAGGTCCCGATATCGATGCTGCGCATGCCATTGTCGACCGCCCGATACATGTAGGGAAGGGCCAGCGTCACATAGGCGCAGGTGAGCAGGATGTCCGTGCCCAGGGCGCTGCCGGTGAAGGGCACCAGCGAGGACGAATTGTAAAGCCGGATATAGCCATAGACCAGCACGAGCGCCGGGATCACCAGCGGTAGTAGGGTGATGAATTCCATGAAGGGCCGCAGCCAGGGCATGCGCAGGCGCACGTAATAGACGGCAGGCACCACGACCAGAATGCCAACCACGATGGTGACCAGTCCGATCACCACCGAATAGCCGAAGCTGGCGTGAAAGCGGGGATCGGCGAAGACCGAGGCATAGGCATCGAAGCTGTAGGTGCCGCGCCGCATGCGCAGCGAAAACTCGAAAGTGGCCAGCAGCGGGATGATGAAATAGGCCGACCCGGCGAGAAAGACGAGCCATGGTGCCCAGCGGTTCGCCTTCATTTCATCCACCTCTCGGCGCGGGCGGCAACGATGAGGTAGATGACATTGGCCAGCGACGTGATGACGATCATCCCCAAGGCCAGTGCCGCACCCAGTCCGGGATTCTGCAGCGCGTCGCCGCGGATCTGGTTGTAGAGCAGCACGGTCACGATGTTGAGGTTCGAGCCTGTTAGCGCCCAGGCGGTGGCGATGGCGCCGAAGGCATTGGCGAACAGCAGGCTCAGCGTGCCCAGGAAGCTCGGCCACAGGATAGGCAGGCCGACATAGCGCCAGAACTGCCATTGGCTGGCACCCAGGATCTGGGCCGCCTCGTTCCACTCCTTCTTGAGCCCATCAATGGCCGGCGCGATCGTGAGCGCCATAAGCGGGATCTGGAAATAGAGGTAGGTAAGAGTGAGGCCCCAGAAGCTGAGGAGGTTGAAGCCCGAACGGTAGATATCGAAGCCGAGAAACCGCAGCACGATTGTGACGAGGCCGAGTCGCCCTAGAGTGGCGATGAAGGCAAAGGCCAGGGGCACGCCGGCAAAATTGGAGGCCACGCCGGAAAAGGTCATGAATGCCGAGCGAAGCCAGCCGGGCAGGCGGCCCCGGATGATGGCCAGGGTGATGGCGAGGCCAATCAGGGCGCCCAGAATGGCCGAAGCGCCCGAAATGCGGATCGATATCCAGTAGGCGGCAACGATCTGGTCGGCGCCCAGGCCGATGATGTTGTCGAAGGTGAACTTGCCGGCGCGATCGGTAAAGGCGGCCCCCACCAACCCCAGCGTGGGCAAGAACAGGAACATCACGGCGAAGATGATGAAGGGCGCGACGGCAAGGCCGTCCCAAGGGATGCGTCGGGAAGATCGCATCGGTGGTGCGGTGTTGTCCGTCATCGCTCGGCCTGCCCCCAGAACCCTGATCTGTGTTCGCTTCCGCACATGGCGTCAGCGGTGCACCCGCCGGCCGGGCCGGCGGGTGCAAGCATTTGGCCTATTGAACGGCAGCGCCGACGGTGCTGTCCCAGCCGCTGGTGATCGTGGCCTTGTTGGCGTTCTGCTCTTCGATGCTGGGGAACACGGCCTTGGCATAGTTTTCGGCCGCGGGGAGCTTCGCCATCAGGTCGTCCGGCAAGACACCGGCTTCTGCCATGGCACTGAAGCGGATCGGGTGGCAGTAGCCCGCGAGCCAGCCGAGTTGGCCTTCGTCGGAATAGAGGTACTCCATCCAGAGCTTGGCCGCATTGGGGTGGGGCGCATAGGCCGAGATGGCCTGGACATAGACGCCGGCTACGACGCCATCGGACGGAACGACGACGTCGATCGGCGGGTTGCCGTTGAGGTTGTCGCGGGCGGCCAGCAGATTGTAGTCCCAGTTGATGGCGATCGGGGTCGTGCCCTGGGCAATGGCGGCGGCTTCAGCGTCGACGGGCACGAAATTGCCCTTGTCGTTGAGAGCCTTGAAGTATTCGAGGCCCGCCTGGGCTGCGACGTCAGCAGCAGCACCCGTGGAAAGACCAGCGGCGTAGACGGACATGATGGCATTGTTGGCGGTGCGCGGGTCGCCGGCCAGAGCGACGGAATTGGCAAACTCGTCCTTCATCAGGTCAGCCCAGGACATGGGGTTGTCGCCGGTGATGATGTCCTTGTTGATGCCGAAGGCGAGCACGCCGTAGTAGTCGCCGTACCAGAAGCCATCAGCGTCCTTGGCATCGTCCGGAATCTCATCCCAGGTCGAAACCTTGTAGGCCTGCAGCAGGCCCTCGTCCTTGGCCTGCGGGCCAAAAGCGAGGCCGATATCGAGAACGTCGGGAGCCTGCGGACCGGTATTGCCCTTGTTGGCGCGGACGGCTTCGAGTTCGTCAGCCGAACCGGCATCGGGATTCAGTTCATTGACCGTGATGCCCGGATACTTGGCCTTGAAGCCATCGATCACGCCGCCATAGTTGCACCAGGAATGGGGCAGGGCGATCACGGTAAGCTGACCTTCGGCCTTGGCCGCTTCATAAAGCGCGTCGATATCGGTCTGGGCGAAGGCCGGAGCGGAAAGGCTCAGTACAGCCAGCAGCGATACCGATGTAGACAGTGCAGACTTGAACGTCATTTTTGACTCCCTGGATGATCCCTTAGGCCTGCCGTTCTGTGGCGGACCCGGCGATATGGCGAGGGAGTAGAGGGGGTGGATGACAGTGGGATGACGATGTCGTGACGAAGTGATTGCGCCCTCCGGGCTCCTAAATCGCCCGGCAATCCAGTCCTTTCGCCGAACTGCTCATCTCCCACGCCCTCCCGTCGCCAGACGAGATTGGCTCTTTGTGACACTTTTGTCCATACGGTCAAAAATCAGACGTGCGTCACTGGCGGACGGGCCCCGAGCTTTCGCGCAAGACCAGTTCCACGGGCCACAGCTCGTGGATGTCTGCGGGCGACTTGCCGGCCAGGATCTGGGTGATCAGTTCGGCGATGCGGGTCCCTGCCTGGCGGATGGAAGACCGGGTCGTCGACATGGTCGGATACATATTGTCGGCGTTGAGATAGGGGAAGACGTCGTCATGGGCGATCATGGACACGTCCGAGCCCAGTTGCAGCCCGGCCTGGCGGATGGCGCGAAAGACCCCGAGCGCCGTCATCATCGAGCCGGCGAGAAACGCCGTTGGCCGGGGGCGCAATTCGAGCATGGCCTGGGCCATGCGGAAGGCGATTTCGTCGGTGAAGGCGGAGTTGCCGAGCAGGGCAGGGTCAACCGGCACGCCACGGGCGGTCAGGGCTGCGCGGTATCCGATCTCGCGATGTTCGGCAAAGGTGCGTCCCTTGACCCCATTGAGCAGGGCAATGCGCTTGTGACCGAGGTCGAGCAGATGGCTGGTGGCGCGCTCCAGCGCGCTGGTATTGTCGATGTCGAGCCAGGCGACCGGCCGGCCGATATTGGTCCGCCCATGCAATACGAAGGGGACCTTGAGCTCCATCAGCAACTCGGCGCGTTCGTCGCTGATGGTGGGGGAGTGCAGAATGACCGCGTCGACCTTCTGGCTGGCCGCCAGACGCCGATAGGCTGCCAGCTCCTCCTGGTGACTGCCGACCGTCGAGACCAGCATGTCGATCTCCTGACTCGCCATATAGCTGCCGACGCCGGAAAGGAATTCGGACATATGCGGGCCCAGCTCGTCGGCGCCGCGCAGCACCAGGCCGACCGCGCCGGCGCGGCCCGTGGCCAGGCGCAGGGCGCTGGCATTGGGGCGATAGCCGAGCAGAGTGGCGGCCTCGGCCACGCGCCGCCGCGTGGCTTCGTTCACTTCGGGATAGCCGTTGAGTGCACGGCTGACCGTGGTTTGCGACAGGCCGAGATGCTCGGCGAGGTCTTTCAATCTCATAGCGGCGATACGGCCCACACGGTCTGACGCTCCCGGTTCGCTGTCTCGCTGGTCTCGCCAGAAAGCCGGTCGATGCAGCCCTTAGGGCAGGCGGTCCCTTTTGAACAGGGGTTCACGCCATTCTCCTCCTGCCGCCATTCAAAGCGATTTCAAATTTTGAAGCAAGAGGCCGAAATCGTTTCAGATTCTGTGAGGTTCGTACGTCAGGCTGAAAAGGCATATTTTTGACCGCTACGCGCCGGTCGAATTTTCAAGCCACTGAATCTAAACGGCAAATTCCGACGCTGGCGGAAAAGTTCGCAGAAACCTAAGGGGCGGCGCTTGACAGAGTTTCGGGGCTCTGGTTCCTTACCTTCCAAAGCGCTTTAAAACTGAACGGCAAAAATCGGTTCAGCGGGGTGCTTTTAAGGGGGAGGAGAACTGGCTCTGCGTCATGGCGCGGAGTCCGTGCAACGCGCCTCTCCCGTGACGTGTTACTTTCGGGAGGATTTCCAATGAAATTGAAGACGCTGCTCGTTTCGATGATGGCGAGCGTTACCCTGGTGGCCGGCGTGGCCCAGGCAGCCGAGCTGTCGATCGTTTCCGGCGACACCGGCAATGGCCTGGCGTTCCTGCGCAGCCAGCTCGACCGCTTCGAGGCGGAAACCGGCCACACCGTGACCGTGGTGCCGATGCCCTCGTCGACCACTGACCAGTTCGGCCAGTATCGTCTGTGGCTTGCTGCCGGCAATACCGACATCGACGTCTATCAGACCGACGTGATCTGGGCTCCCCAGCTCGCCGATCAGTTCCTCGACCTGACCGAGGCGGCCAAGGACGTCGTGGGGAACCACTTCCCCTCGATCATCGAGTCGCAGACCGTTGACGGCAAGCTGGTTGCCCTGCCTGCCTTCACCGACGCCCCGGCTCTCTACTACCGCAAGGACCTGCTCGAGAAGCATGGCAAGTCGGTGCCCGCGACCTGGGCCGAGCTCGAAACCACCGCCAAGGAAATCATGGATGCCGAACGTGCCGAGGGCAATTCGGAAATCTGGGGTTTCGTGTTCCAGGGCAATGCCTATGAAGGCCTGACCTGCGACGCCCTGGAATGGGTCATGTCCAATGGCGGCGGCCAGATCGTGGAAGCCGACGGCACCATTTCGGTCAACAACGAACAGGCTGCTGCCGCGATCGATCGCGCTGCTGGCTGGGTCGGGACCATCGCGCCTGAAGGCGTGCTGGCCTATATGGAAGAAGAAAGCCGTGGTGTCTGGCAGCTCGGCAATGCCGTGTTCATGCGCAACTGGCCCTATGCCTATGCTCTGGGTAACGGCGCCGACTCGGCCGTGGCCGGCAAGTTCGACGTCGCTCCGCTGCCGGCAGGCGACGGCGAAGGCGCGCGTTCGGCGGCAACGCTTGGTGGCTGGAACATGGCCGTTTCCAAGTACTCGCCCGATCCGGAAGCTGCCATCGAGCTGGTGAAGTTCCTGGCTTCGGAAGAAGTCCAGAAGGAACGCGCCATCAAGCAGTCCAACCTGCCGACCATTCCGTCGCTTTATGAAGATGCCGACGTTCTGGCTGCCTCCCCGTTCATGGCGAACTGGAAGGCCATCTTCGAGCAGGCCGTGCCGCGTCCGTCCGCTCCGACCAAGACCGACTACAACGAGGTCTCCTCGCTGTTCTGGAGCGCGGTGCACGACACCCTGGCCGGCAATGGCTCCGCCGCCGAGAACCTTGAAGTTCTCGAGGCCGACCTGCAGGACCTCAAGGGCGACGCCTGGTAAGTCCTCCCGGCAGCCCAAGTGAGTGGGCGGCCGGGGTTTCCCGGCCGCCCACTTCGCGCAATACTGAGACGCAAATAGGGAGGAGGCGATCATGGCAACCGACGCATTGGCGCCCATGGCGCAGACAGCCGCGCCCAAGATGAAGTCGGAACTGCTGCAGCAACGTATTCGCGCGGCACGCTGGTTCCTCGTTCCCATGCTGATCGCCCTGGCGATCGTCGCCGGATGGCCGCTGCTGCGTTCCATCTGGTTTTCGTTTACCGATGTGACCCTGAACGATCTCTATGGCGCGGAGTGGGTCGGCTTCAGCAATTATCTGCGCTGGCAGGTGCTCGAGAGCGGCACCGTGCGCTATCGTGGCGTTCTGGCGGACCCGGCCTGGTGGAATGCGGTTTGGAATACCGTGCGTTTCGCCTTCTGGTCGGTCGCGTGGGAAACCGTGCTCGGCATGGTCGTGGCGCTGGTGCTCAATGCCGAATTCCGTGGCCGCGGCATTGTGCGCGCCGCCATCCTGATCCCCTGGGCCATTCCCACCATCGTTTCTGCCAAGATGTGGAGCTGGATGCTCAACGACCAGTTCGGCATCATCAATGACCTGGGCATGAAGCTGGGCCTCCTCAGTGCCCCCGTTGCCTGGACCGCGTCTGCCGATACCGCCATGACCGCAGTGCTCATCGTCGATATCTGGAAGACCACGCCCTTCATGGCGCTTCTGATCCTGGCGGGTCTGCAGATGATCCCCAAGGACATCTATGAGGCCGCCGATATCGATGGCGTGCATCCGGTCAAGCAGTTCTTCCGCATCACCCTGCCGCTGGTTCGTCCGGCCCTGATGGTGGCGATCATCTTCCGCGTGCTCGACGCGCTGCGCATCTTCGACCTGATCTACGTGCTGACGCCGAACTCCTCGTCGACGAAGACGATGTCGGTGCTGGCCCAGGAAAACCTGTTCCAGTTCAACAACTTCGCCGAGGGTTCGACGCAATCGACCCTGTTGTTTCTGCTGATCGCGATCTTCACCATCCTCTATATCTGGCTGGGCAAGGTCAATTTCGAAGGGGGAGACCGCTGATGGGCGCGACCTTCGACCTGTGGAAGCTGACCAAGACCGCGCTGTTCTACGCGCTGGTGGTGTTCATCGTGGTGGTGTCGGTATTCCCGTTCTACTACGCCATCCTAACCAGCCTCAAATCCGGCACGGACCTGTTCCGCGTCACCTATTGGCCGACCTCGTTCAGCCTCGACAATTTCCGGCAGGTGTTCAGCCAGGGGGCCTTCCCGCGCAACCTGCTCAACTCGGTCTTCGTGGCCAGCGTCACCGTCATCCTGGCGTTGTTCCTGGCGATCACGGCATCATTCGCCCTGAGCCGCGTGCGGTTCCGCGGGCGCAGCCTGCTGCTGATGACGATCCTGGCCGTGTCGATGTTCCCGCAGATCGCGGTGCTGGCAGGCCTGTTCGAGGTGATCCGGTTCCTGGGCATCTACAACACGCCCTGGGCCCTGATCTTCGCCTATACGATCTTCACGCTGCCGTTCACCGTCTGGGTGCTGACCACCTTCATGCGCGACCTGCCGGTGGAGATCGAGGAAGCGGCCATTGTCGATGGCGCCTCGCCATGGGTCATCATCACCCAGGTGTTTATGCCGCTGATGTGGCCGGCATTGGTGACCACCGGCCTTCTGGCCTTCATCGCGGCCTGGAACGAGTTCCTGTTCGCCCTGACCTTCACCGTTTCCAACGACACCCGCACGGTGCCGGTGGCCATCGCGCTGCTCTCGGGCGGTTCGCAATATGAAATCCCGTGGGGCATCATCATGGCCGCCTCGGTGGTCGTGACCGTACCGCTGGTGGCACTGGTGCTCGTCTTCCAGCGCAAGATCGTCAGCGGGCTGACCGCCGGCGGCGTCAAGGGCTAAAGGAGTAACGCCAAATGGCATCAATCGAACTTCGCAACATCCGCAAGTCCTTCGGCGCCGTGAACGTCATCAAGGGCGTCGATCTGGAAGTGCGCAAAGGCGAATTCATGGTCTTTGTCGGTCCCTCGGGCTGCGGCAAGTCCACCCTGCTGCGGCTGATCTCGGGCCTTGAGGACATCACCTCGGGCGAGATGCTGTTCGACGGCAAGGTGGTCAATGCACTGACGCCGTCCAAGCGCGGCATCGCCATGGTGTTCCAATCCTATGCGCTTTATCCGCATATGACGGTCTATGAGAACATGGCGTTCGGGCTGAAGCTGGAAAAGGGCCACAGCAAGGACGAGATCCGCCAGCGGGTCGAGAAGGCCGCCGACATGCTGCAGATCCGGCAATATCTGGATCGCCTGCCCAAGCAGCTGTCGGGCGGGCAGCGTCAGCGCGTTGCCATCGGCCGGGCGATCACCCGCGATCCGAAGGTGTTCCTGTTCGACGAGCCGTTGTCCAACCTGGATGCGGCGCTGCGCGTGGCGACCCGCATCGAGATCGCCAAGCTGCATGAGAGCATGGACAATGTCACCATGATCTATGTGACGCATGACCAGGTCGAGGCGATGACGCTGGCGGACCGCATCTGCGTGCTGCGCGATGGGCTGGTGGAGCAGGTGGGCACGCCCATGGAGCTCTACGAAAAGCCGGACAGCATTTTCGTGGCTGGCTTTATCGGTTCGCCGAAGATGAACTTCATCACCGGCGAGAAGGCGGCCGCGTTCAACTGCACGACGCTGGGCATTCGTGGCGAGCACATGCTGGTCAAGGATGACGGCATCTGGGAAGGCGAGGTCATCCACACCGAAAACCTGGGTGCGGATGCCTATGTCTATCTCGAGATGGGCCAGGAGGAGCCGATTGTGGTGCGTCTCGAAGGCGCGGCGAGCTATCACAGCGGCGCCAAATTGCGCGTGTCGCCCATGGAGGACCGGATCCACCGTTTCGACGACGCCGGCAAGCCGATCCGCTAGAAGGGCGACGCCATGTCGCGGCCGGTCCGCCCCGCGGCGGGCTGGCGAAATCAAACGGGAAGTGGCCATATCATGGTCACTTCCATCCTTGATATGACGGCGGGACCGGCCGGGCCGGCGCGCCGCTTCGTTCAGAGAATTGCGAACGTGGCCACGAGTTGCGTTCCATAGACCGCGAGGGCCGGCGGCCTCCCAAACGGCCGGACCCTGGCACCCGAAAATTCAGGAGATATCCATGCCTATCCGTACCCTGGTCTGGGGCGAGAACGTCCACGAGCAAAAGAACAAGGTTGTCGCCGAGAACTACCCGAACGGCATGCATAACCAGATCGCGTCGCTGCTGAAGCAGGACGCCAATATTTCGGTCAAGACCACGACCCTGCAGGAGCCCGAGCACGGCTGCACCGAGGCGGCGCTGGCTGAAACCGACGTGCTGGTCTGGTGGGGCCATGCCGCCCATGACAAGGTCGATGACGTCGTGGTCAAGCGCGTCATGGAGCATGTCTGGCAGGGCATGGGCCTGATCGTGCTGCATTCGGGCCATCACTCGAAGGTCTTCAAGGGCCTGATGGGGTCGCCCGCCAACCTGCACTGGCGTGAAGCGGGCGAGCGCGAGCGCCTGTGGGTCGTTAATCCCGGCCACCCGATCGCCAAGGGCCTGCCGGCCTATTTCGAGCTCGAATACGAAGAAATGTACGGCGAGCCCTTCACCGTGCCGGAGCCGCTCGAGACGGTGTTTGTGTCCTGGTTCCAGGGCGGCGAAGTGTTCCGCTCCGGCCTGACCTATCGCCGGGGTGCGGGCAATATCTTCTATTTCCGCCCCGGCCATGAGACCTACCCGACCTATCACGATGCCAATGTGGGCCAGGTGCTGCGCAATGCGGTGAACTGGGCCTATCAGGGCGATCGTCACGCGCATCTGATGAAGGCGCCGAACACACCGGTCGCCGAGGCCATCGAGAAGATCGAGGAGCGCGGCGCCAAGCTTTCGGCCGCAGACCATGCAGGCGAAGTGAAGAAATAGGTCCGATAATCGTCATTGCCCGGTTGCCGGGCAATGACGGGACGAGTTGGGTGCTCCAGGAGCGGGCGCCCGGTAACGACAAGCGGGGGCTGCTGCCCCAGGGAATGACACTATGCGTATCCTCATTCTGGGTACCGGCGGCATGGCCAATACGCATGCCAAGAACTTTGCGAGCATCGAGGGGGTGACCCTGGCGGGCGGGGTCGATGTCGATCCCGCGCGCGTCGAGGCGTTTTGCGCGGCGCACAATATCGAGCGGGGCTTTGGTTCGCTCGATGCGGCGCTGGCCTGGGGCGATTTCGACGCCGTGGCCAATGTGACGCCAGACAGCGTACATTATCCCACCACCATGGCCGCGCTCGCGGCCGGCAAGCATGTGTTCTGCGAGAAGCCACTGGCGACCGACCATGCCCGCGCCATGGAAATGACCGAGACCGCCGAGCGGCTCGGTCTGGTCAATATGGTGAACCTGACCTATCGCAATGTCGCGCAGCTTCAGAAGGCGCGCGAGATCGTGCAGTCCGGGCAGGTGGGTACGGTCAAGCATTTCGAAGCCAGCTATCTCCAGAGCTGGCTGGTCTCGAAGGCCTGGGGCGACTGGCGCACCGAAAGCCAGTGGCTGTGGCGCCTCTCCAAGAAGCACGGCTCCAATGGTGTGCTGGGCGATATCGGCGTGCACATCCTGGATTTTGCGGCCTATGGCGCCGGTAGTGACTTTTCGAAAGTGTTCTGCCGGCTGGAGACCTTCGACAAGGCGCCGGGCAACAGGATTGGCGAGTATGACCTCGATGCCAATGACAGCTTCGCCATGACCGCGCAGCTCGAAAACGGCGCGCTGGGCGTGGTGCATGCCTCGCGCTGGGCCACCGGCCATTTCAATGAACTGCGCCTGCGCGTCTATGGCGAGAAGGGCTCGGTAGAGGTGCAGCACCGGCACGACTGGTCCAAGCTATTCACCTGCCTGGGCCCGGATGTGGAAACCGGGACCTGGACCGAGGTGGAGGTGGAGCCGGTGCCCACCAATTATCAGCGCTTCGTGGATGCCTGCCGTGTGGGCAAGAACCTCGAGCCCAGCTTCCGCCACGCCACCAACATCCAGAAGGTGCTGGATATGGCGACGGTCACCGACCGGGATCGCTCGGAGCACACGGTTTAGGATCGCTTGCGTGAAAAAAGGCCCCGGCGTCAGCCGGGGCCTTTTCTATTGAACCCGAAGGATTTCGGATCAGCCGCGATCGTCAACATAGACGATGACCGACCCGTCGGCCTTGGTCTTGAGGCTCACCACGTCCTCGGCGGCATAGCCCTCGGCTTCCAGTTCGGCCATGATGGCGGCATTGTCCGAAACGCGCGCGTGCAGGCCGGCCTGAGCATCGGCATTTGCCGTCAGCTCGTTGTCGAGAGCAGCAGCCTCTGTCTCGGCATTGCCCTGCAACGACGAGATGGTCACGATGGTGATGTCGGTGTCCTCGGTGATGGCGCTGAGATCGAGATCGGCGTTGGCCTTGATCGAGGCCATGACCGAGCCATAGCTGTCATCCGCCGCATCGGCCGAGGCGTTCGCATTGGCATTGGCATTGGCGTTCACGCCGGCATCGGCGCTGGCATCGTCCGTGTCGACACCGACATTGGCGCCGGCATCGGTACCCGCATCCACGTTAACGCCATCTTCCGAGGCGTCGAGGCTGGCATCGACACCAGCATTGGCGCCGGCATCGGCCTGGGCGGTCAGAATTTCGGAATCGACGGCAATGCCTGCGCCGGCCTTCAGGTCCAGCGCGGAATTTGCAGCGATGGCCGGAAGGGCGCTCGAGGCGAACAGTGCGGCGATGGTGGTGGCGATAATGGTCTTCTTCATAATCGGAACTCCATTGTGGGATGTGCCCCCCACTTGAACAGCCCCACAACGACCCGACCCTGTGATGGTTGCGACACGATCGATCACGATGGCTGATCAAATTTTCCGATCGCCTTGCAACCTGCTGGGAAAGTACCAACTTCCTGACCGACAAAGGAGTTTGGGCATGGGCATCATCTGGGCCATCATCATTGGATTTCTCGCTGGGCTGATCGCCAAGTGGATCACGCCGGGCGATCACAAGCCGCGCGGCTTCATCCTCACTACCGTGTTGGGCATTGTCGGCTCGGTGCTGGCCACCTGGCTCGGCCAACAGGTCGGCTGGTACAATTCCGGCGATGGGGCCGGTTTCATCGCCTCGATCCTGGGCGCAGTGATCATCCTGCTGGCCTGGGGTCAGCTGGCGCGCCGGGCCTGACCGGCCATTGCGTTTCGCCTGTAAACCGGTCCAAGAACAAGAAGAAAGGGCGCCCGCGGGGGCGCCCTTCGTTTTCGCGGATGGATCAGGCCTTACTTCACGATGGTGATGCGACCATCGGTGAAGGGCGTATATTCGCCACCCAGTCCGGCGATGTAGTCGGCCAGGACCTGCTCCAGCGGCGGGCCGAAGTCATAGGCATTGTCGCCTTCGGCGAAGGTGCCATAGCCGTCGCCACCACCACGCATGTAGTTATTGGTGACGATGGTGTAGGTGGCCTCTTCGTCGATCGGAGCGAAGCTATCGCCCGAGCCGACCATGACATCGCTGATGCGCTCGCCAGCCGGCTTGGTCAGGTCGGCGGTATATTTCAGACCTGCGACCTGCGGGAAGCGGCCGGCACCGTTTTCGACATCGCTGACGCCGTTTTCGAGGGCATCGATCACGTCGGCACCCGAGATATCGACGGTGGCCAGGGTGTTGGAGAAGGGCAGGACGGTGACCACCTCACCCATGGTGATGTCGCCTGCATCGATGGAAGCGCGCAGGCCGCCACCGTTCTGGATGGCGATCTTGACACCCTGGTCGGCAACGCGATCGAGCATGGCTTCGGCCACCAAATTGCCCATGGAGCATTCCATGGCCCGGCAGACGTCACGCGAGCCTTCGATCGCATCGGTGGCGGTGCCGATGACTTCGCCCATGGCTTCTTCGATCGGCGCGGCCAGTGCTGCCAGCTGGGTCTTGAAGTCCTCGTTGCCGGTGACCGAGGCGTCGATCAGGTAGGGTTCGCCCTCGGCCTTGATGACATTGCCCTCGTCATCCCAGGTGATGGCGATGTCGCCCAGATGCTTGCCATATTGGTTGGCCTGGACCACCGGCACCTCGACCCCCTCGGGATTGGTGACCATGGTGGGGTAGGGGCCGGCCGCCTTTTCGTCGGTATTGGACAGCAGCGTATGGCTGTGGCCACCCACGATCACATCGACCAGCGGCAGGGCGGCAGCGACTTCCATGTCCTGATTGTAGCCGATATGGCTGAGGAGGATGATCTTGTTGATCCCCGCCGCGTCCAGGGCCTCGGATGCGCCGCGGACATATTGGATGACATTGGTGAATTCGACATCGTCGCCGGGCGAGGAAATTTCCGGCGTGTCCTCGGTGGTGGCGCCGATGATGCCGATCTTCTCGCCGCCAACTTCCACGACGATCGAACCCTTGATCTTGCCGGCAAGGTTCTCGTCCCGGGTCACGTCGAAATTGCCGCCGATGATGGGGAAATCGGCCGCTTCGATGAACTTCATGAACTCTTCGGGGCCGTCGTCGAATTCGTGATTGCCCGTGGCCACCACGTCGAAGCCCATCTGGTTGAAGAAGTCGGAAACGACCTTGGACTTGTAGGTGGTGTAGTAGAGCGAACCCTGGAAATTGTCGCCGGCCGAGAGCAGGAGCGAATTGCCCGATTCATGCTTGGCGCGGGTGTCGTCGATGATGGTCTTGAGGCGGGCAATGCCGCCGAAGCATTCACCGGCAGCGTCGGTTTCGGCATCGCAGTTGGAATCGGTGCCGGTGATCGGGTCGAAGCGGGAGTGGAAGTCGTTGATATGCAGAATGTTCAGCGTGAACTCGGCATAGGCGGCCGTGGAGAACCCGGCGCAGAGCGTGAGCGCGGTTGCGCCCAGGAGCAGTTTCTTCATCCCTGATGTCCCTTTTTGCTTTTTGCGTTCGACGTTACCTCCGCCGGTCCGGCCATGACGCCTCTTGGGCCGTCCAGCAGCGTCGCCGAACAGTTAAACAGGTAATTGTGACAGTGGAAAGTGGACCTTTTGGTCAAATTTCCTGACCCATGGACGCAATGAGCCCAAGGCGCGGTCCGCGTAAACGTGCCCGCAAGGGTTAGCGCGTATTGCTGGTGCATGTCGTCTTGTTATGCCGAGTGAAACCGAAGATGAGCGTTGCCCTGGAAAGCCTGATGCGCGAGCCGCCCCAAATGCGCGCCACCGAACGGTCGGGGGGCGGCCTTGTGTCCTTTCTCCTGATTGGTGGCGGGGCGGCGGGCAGCTTTGTCATTCTGAGCAGCCTGATGGTGGCGCTGCTGCCCATGGTGGAAGGCTGGATCGTCAGCGCCGCCTGCTACGCTGTGTTCATCCTGCCCGTCTACCTGCTGCATCGGCGGTTCACTTTCGCCTCGGACGCCGCGCATTGGCAGGCCTTGCCGCGCTATGTGGCGGTGCAGATGATGGCGCTGGCGCTGGCAGCGCTGTTCAGCTTCGTCTTCCATGGAACCCTGGCCCTGCCCAGCCTGCCCGCGGCCATGCTGGTGATCGCGCTGACTTCGGGCGTCAATTATCTGGTGCTCAAGGGCTGGGCCTTTGCCTTTGCCCGTCGCCTGGAGACTGTCCCCGCATGAGCCGGTTACATCCGGGCAAGCAGGTGCTCAATGCCGTTCATGGCGCGCTGATCTTCGGGCGCCGCGTCGAGGCACTCGCCGACGCCCTGGCTGCGGCGATACCGGCGGGTCCCGGCCGGGTCCTCGACCTGGGCTGCGGCGACGGGCAGGTTGCCGTGGCGCTGATGCAGCGGCGGCCGGAACTGGGCGTGGAAGGCGTCGATGTGCTGGTGCGGCCCGTCACCCATATCCCGGTCACGCAATACGACGGCCAGACCCTGCCTTTTGCCGACCAGAGCTTTGACCACGTCACCATTGTGGATGTGCTGCACCATACCGATGACCCTGCGGCCGTGCTGGCAGAGGCGGCGCGGGTGGCGCGGCAGAGCGTGGTCATCAAGGATCATCTGCGCGAGGGCCTGCTGGCCGGGCCGACGCTGCGGCTGATGGATTGGGTGGGCAATCGCGGGCATGATGTGCGCCTGCCCTATAATTATCTCGATGCCGGGCAGTGGGCGGCGGCCTTCGATCGGGCCGGCCTGGCGGAGGCGCAATCCCAAGAGAAACTGGGACTTTACCCCGCGCCACTGAACTGGGCGTTCGAGCGGCGCCTGCACTTCGTGAAGCGGATGGTGCACATCAATCGCGCCTGACGGGCTTACAATACCGGCTCACTCGGGTATTCTCCGCGCCGTTCGATTTGCGGGGAAATGCTCATGCGCAGTGCTTTGATCGTCTATGGCGGCTGGGAAGGTCACGACCCGGAAGAATGCGCCACCATCTATCGCCGGTGGCTGCACGAGGACGGGTTTTCCGTAAGGACCGCCACCGAAACCAGCGCCTTTGCCGACCCCGCCATTGCCGAATTGTCGCTGATCATTCCGATCTTCACCATGAGCAAGATTGCCAAGGAAGAGGTCGAGAACCTCACCAAGGCCGTCGAGAATGGCGTCGGTCTCGCCGGTCACCATGGCGGCATGAGCGACGCCTTCCGCGAATCCGTCGATTACCAGTTTATGGTGGGCGGGCAATGGGTGGCTCATCCGGGCAATATCATCGACTACACGGTCGAGGTCTCCAAGCCGGATGATCCGATCATGGCCGGCATCAAGCCGAGCTTCCCCTACACTTCCGAGCAATATTACATGCATGTCGACCCCTCCAACGAGGTGCTGGCAACGACCACCTTCAGCGGCGAGCATGCCTGGTGGATCGAGGGAGTGAAGATGCCGGTGGTGTGGAAGCGCCATCATGGCAAGGGCCGCGTGTTCCATATGACGCTGGGACATCGGGCCAAGGAGTTCGAGAACTCGAACATGGCCACGATCATGCGCCGCGGCATGAACTGGGCGGCCCGCGACGAGTAGTCTATCCTACCAGCGCAGCAGGTATCGCCCGATGAGGGCGCCGAGCAGTGCGGTCAGGGCGATGCCGAGTGAATACCAGACCGCCATGAACATCATGCTGGTCTCGCCGCAATAAAAGGCATAGGCGGCAGCTCCGAAGCCGCCGGCCAGCAGGCCGGCTGCGCCCCCGGCCAAGGTCGGCGAAGCGGGCGCAAAGCGTCGCATGGCGCCCAGCAGCAGCGCCAGCAGGGGCGCGGCGGTCAGGATGATCAGCCAGGGGCAGACCAGGGCGGTTCCGCCCATCAGCACCGGCATGGCCCAATCGGCCTGCATCCAACCCATCGTGCCCACCATCAGCGCCAGGACGGCCAGGGCGCCGGCAGCCACCAGGGGCCAGAGCAGGCGACGATCGGGACGAGAGAGCGCAGGAACCGCTACGAGGCCCAGCAGGCCCAGGGCCAGCGTATAGGCCAGTTTGCCCCAGAACATCATGCTGCCCCAGGCGCCGCCAAAGGGGCGGCCAAAGACCAGGTCGAGCAGGAGGGGGCCGACCAGCACCGTGCCGGCAAGGCCGATTGCCAAAGCAATCCAGAGACGTCGTTCCAGCGCGTACGGGGCAATGGGCTTGAGCTCGGCCGTGAGGTTGGCGATGAGGTCGTCAGTCATTTCTCGCCTCCGGCAAAGCGCGCCATCAGCGATTTCAGGCCGCGATGGATCGACACCTTGGCTGCGGTCTCGGTCATGCCGTGGCGCGCCGCGGCTTCGGCAACGCTGGCGCCTTCCAGGCGGGTCTGGCGGATAAGGTCGGCGGTGCGATCCGAAACGGTGGAGAGAGCGGCCTCGACATCGTGCCTGTCGGCGGCATTGGCACTGTCGTCGGTGGCAAAGACCGGTGCGTCATCATCGAGTTGAACGGTCGGCCGGATGGCGTGGCGGCGGACATGATCGACGAATTTGTGGTGCGCGATGGCATGCAGCCAGGCGGTGAAGGGCCGCGAGCGGTCGTAGGTCATGCGCCGTCGATGCACGGCCAGCAGGGTTTCCTGCACGAGATCCTCCGCATGCGAAGCGTGGGCGGCGCTCAGGCGCCGCGTGAAATAGGGGCGAAGGTGCCGGCCGAGGTCGGACAATAGCGCGCGATAGGCCACGGCATCGCCCTCGAGCGAGGCCAGCATCAGGCTGCGCAGGCGCTCCTCGATCGGATCAGACTTCACCATTGCTTTCCATTCGCTGCGTCACACGACAAGGTTACACGCGCTTTTTGCCAGTAACCAGAGGCCGGTGCCGAACGAATAAACCATGACATTTCAGTGATGACCCGCACAGCTTTGCCGCGCTAGCGTAGCTATAGGGGAATGAGGGGTTCGGAGGAAGACCATGACGCCGCCACAGGAATTGCCGCCGACGCGCGGGCCGCTGGTCTATCGCCAGTCGATCTGGACGCGGCTGACCCACTGGACCTGGGCCATCTGCCTGTTCTTCCTGCTGCTCTCCGGGCTGCAGATCTTCAATGCCCATCCGGCGCTCTATATCGGCCAGCAGTCGGGCTTCGAGTTCGAGAACGCCATTCTCGAGATCGGGGCCGTGAACACGCCCGATGGGCCGCGCGGACAGACGACGCTGTTCGGGCAGACCTTCGATACTACCGGCGTCCTGGGCATGAGCGGCTCGGCCGAGCGGCCGCAATTTGTCGGTTTTCCTGGTGCAGTGACCATTCCATCCTTCCGCGACCTTGCCACGGGACGGGTGGTACACTTCTTCTTCGGCTGGATATTCGTCGCTGCGCTGTTCATCTGGTTCCTCGCCAGCTTCATCAACGGGCATCTGAGGCGCGATATCCTGCCCCGGGGCGCGGATCTGGGCGGGCTGCCGCGTGACGTCGTGGACCATGCGCGCTTTCGCCTCCACCATGGGCGGACCTACTCGCCGCTGCAGAAGCTGAGCTATTTCACCGTCTTCTTCATTCTCTTTCCGCTGATCATCCTGACCGGCCTCACCATGAGCCCCGGCATGGACGCTGCCTGGCCCTGGCTGCTGGATGTGTTCGGCGGGCGACAGACCGCGCGCACCATCCATTTCGTGGTGATGAGCCTATTGGTGCTGTTCTTCATCGTTCACATCATCATGGTGCTGTTGGCCGGGCCGCTCAACGAGTTGAGATCCATGATCACCGGCTGGTATCGCACGAGCCCGGGTATCCCGGCCGAAAAGGGAGACAGGCCATGAGCCGGCTCATTGTCAATCGCCGCAAGTTCCTTGCCGGCTCGGCCGCGCTCGGGTCGTCGCTGGCCCTGTCCGGCTGCAACCAGTTCGATTTTCTCGGGCAGCGCGGCAATCCCGTGCGCCAGGCGCTGGAGCAGGCCAATGTGCTGACCTATAGGGCGCAGCGCGCACTGATCGGCGACCAGGTGTTGGCGCGCGAATTCAGCGAAAGCGAAATTCGCCAGGGGCAGCGACCGAATGGTTCGACCGATCCGTCGACGCCGGAATATGCTTTCCTCAAGATGCAGAATTTCGAACCCTATCGCCTCACCATCAAGGGCATGGTCGAGCGCGAGGTGAGCTTCTCGCTGGCGGAGTTGCGCAACATGCCGGCCCGCACGCAGATCACCCGGCATGACTGCGTCGAGGGCTGGAGCTGCATCGCCAAGTGGACCGGTACGCCATTGGGGCCGGTGCTCGATCAGGCCGGCGTCAAGCCGGGCGCGCGCTACTGCGTCTACCACTGCTACGACAATATCCAGCGCAGCATCAGCGGCGACATCTTCTACTATGAAAGCTCGGACCTGATCGACGCCTATCACCCGCAGACCATCCTGGCCTATGGGCTGAACGATCAGGTGCTACCGGTGAGCAATGGTGCGCCCGTGCGCCTCAGGATCGAGCGGGCGCTGGGCTACAAGCAGCCCAAATACCTCCACACCATTGAACTGGTGGACGACCTGTCGCCCTTCGGGCAGGGCAAGGGCGGCTATTGGGAAGACAATGGCTATGACTGGTATGGCGGGATCTGACGCGGGACAAAGCCCCGCCCCCTTGAGGGGAGGGGTTGGGGTGAGGTGACGCCAGGGAACTTCTTCCGCACCCCACCCATGCGCCTGCCGCGCTTGCTATTTTTTGCCATCTCCCCCATATGAGCGGGACGTCGCGGCAAAATGGCCGTTGATGGACTTCTCTTCTTACTCAAGCGGTGAGCGGCGAAGTCGACCCGGATACCCAGCACTGCGGTCCGGGTTTGAGCCAGCACCCGCGCGATAATCCCTATCGCCCGATTGCAAAGTTGAAGACGCGCCAGTCGCATGAGCGGCGTGGCGCACGCGCGGTTTCGCGCACCACGAAAGACAAAAGTTTGACCGATTTCATTTCGCTCGGCCTGCCGACCCTGATCACCGACAGCCTGACTGCCAGCGGCTTCACCGAGCCCACCAAGATCCAGACCCAGGCCATCCCCAAGCTCATCGAGGGCCGGGACATGCTGGGCATCGCCCAGACCGGCTCGGGCAAGACGGCCGCCTTCGGCCTGCCGATCCTGGCCGGCATTCTGGGCCTTACCGGCCGTCCCCGCCCCATGACCACGCGCGCGCTGATCCTGGCGCCGACGCGTGAACTGGCGGTGCAGATCGACGAGAATATCCGCAAGTTCGCCGGCTCCAAGATGAAGCTCGACACCGTGCTCGTGCTGGGCGGGGTGTCGCGCTACCACCAGGTGCAGAAGATCGCCAAGGGTGTCGACGTCGTCGTGGCCACCCCGGGGCGCCTCAAGGACCTGCTTGACGACAACAAGATCCGCCTCAACGAAACCCGCTGGCTGGTGCTGGACGAGGCCGACCGCATGCTCGACATGGGCTTCATCGCCCCGGTGCGCGCCATCGCCAAGGCCATTGGCCTCAAGCGCCAGACCATGCTGTTCTCGGCCACCATGGCCGCCGAGGTCGAAGACCTGGCCAAGACCCTGCTCAAGGAGCCGATCAAGGTCGAGGCGGCGCCGCAGGGCTCCACCGTGGTCAAGATCGACCAGCGCGTGATCATGTCCGGCTCGAAGGCCAAGCGCGGCGTTCTCAATGACCTGCTCGCCGACGAGAAGGAAGGCATGGAGCGCGTCATCATCTTCTCGCGCACCAAGCATGGCGCCGACCGCGTGGCCAAGAACCTGGCCATCGACGGGCACGAGGCCGCCGCCATTCACGGCAACAAGAGCCAGAATGCCCGGCAGGCGGCCCTCAAGGGCTTTGCCAATGGCTCGGTGCGCATCCTCGTGGCGACCGATATCGCGGCGCGCGGCATCGATGTGACCGGCATCACCCATGTGGTGAACTACGAATTGCCTGACGATCCGGAGAATTATGTGCACCGCATCGGCCGCACGGGCCGCAACGGCGCCTCGGGCATTGCCATCACGCTGTGCGATGGTACCGAGAAGGGCAAGCTGCGCGATGTCGAACGGCTGATCCGGCGCACCCTGCCGGTTTCCGGTGACGTCAATCTGGTCGAAGAAGCGCCTGCCCCACGCCAGCCGCGCAACAATGCCGGTGCGCCCGCCGGTGCTCGTTCGGCGCGCAATCCCAAGCCCAACGGGCAGCGCAAGTTCAATACGCCACGTCCGGGCGGCGAGCGTGGTCGTGGCGGCGCGCCGCACGCGGCTGCGGATGGCGAACGCAATGGCCAGGTCAAGCATGTCCGTCGCGACCCCGAAACGGGCAAGCCATTGGGCAACAAGCCCGCTGGTGCCAAGAGCGGCAAGCCGCGCTGGTCCAAGGGCCAGCGGGACGCCGGCAAGGCCCGGCGCGCTTCCGCCAACGCCTGACGTCCGGCACGACTGCATGACAAGGGGTGGCCTTCTGGCCGCCCCTTTGCATGTGTGCCGCCTGCACCGGCCTGCGGGAATCTGGTATGGCAGACCGGCACATGCGGAGTGGAGGGACGTCTGTGACCAGTATCGCAATCATCGGGCCCGGAGCCATTGGAGGGACGCTTGCCGCCTGGCTGGCGCAGGACCCCACATTGTCGATTTCGCTCTGCGCCCGCTCCGCGCTCACTGACCTCGTGGTCGAGACGCCGCATGGCACGCTTTCGGCCGCACCCGAGGTGTGGACCGCGCCGGAACAGGCCCAAACCGTGGACTGGGTGCTGATCACCACCAAGACCTACAGCGCGGAGTCCACCAAGCCCTGGCTTGATCGCCTGTGCGGCCCGCAGACGCGGGTGGCGATCATCCAGAACGGGGTGGAGCATGTGAGGCTGTTCCGACACCTGGTGCCGGAGGAGCGACTGGTGCCGGTGATGATCAACCTGCCGGCGAGCCGCACCGCGCCGGGACGCGTCACCCAGAGCCGCGACGGCATCATTGCGGTGCCGACCGGACGAAATGGCGCGGATTTCGTCGCCCTGTTCGCGAACACCCGGATCGCCGCAGCGGTGCATGAGGATTTTCTGTCGCAGGCCTGGGTCAAGCTCTGCGGCAATTGCGCAGCGATCGTGCCGGCGCTTACATTGCGGGCCACCGGGCCGGTCTGGAATGCGGACATGGAAGCGATCATCCGCGGGTTGGCCGAGGAATGCGCGGCGGTGGCTCGGGCCGAAGGGGCCGAGGTGCCGCAGGAGGTCATCGAGAAGACAGTTGCGGCGATGCGGGACATGCCCGAGGGCGCGCTGAGCGGCTCCATTCATGCCGATCGCCTGGCCGGCAATCCGATGGAAATCGATGCGCGCAACGGCGTCATCGTGCGGCTGGGCGAAAAGCATGGCATCGCCACGCCCTTCAACCGCATGCTGGTGACACTATTGTCGGCCTCGGCGAGCCCCTGGACGGCGCCTCATGCGACAGAGGCGAGGTAAAGCACATCCCGGGATGCGCTGGCTTTCGTCAGTGCGCCGGGGGCCAGGCGTTCAAGAAAGGACATGGCCCAGTCATCGACATTGTGGGTTCTCGCGGCCGCCATCAGGGCCTGCCAGCGATCCCGGCGTTCTTCGAGCGGCATGTCGAGCGCCATGCGCAGGGCTTCGGATGTCTCATCGGTATCGAAGGGATTGACCAGCAGCGCCTCGGGGAAGATTTCCGCTGCCCCGGCAAAGCGCGACAATACAAGAACACCGGGATCCTCCGGGTTCTGGGCGCCAACGAATTCATGGGCGACCAGGTTCATGCCGTCGCGCAGGGGAGTCACGAGGCCGACACGAGCGAGGCGATAGAGGCCGGCCAGGCTGGGCTGGCCATAGGCGCGCTTCACATAGGTGAGCGGCTGCCAGTCCGGCTCGGCGAAATGCCCCATGACCCGGCCGCACATGGCATCCAGCGTGTCGCTCGTTTCCTGATATTCCTTGATACTGTCGCGCGAGGGCGGCGCCACCTGCAGCATGTGGACCGAGCGGCGCAGGCGCGCATTGTTGGCGAGGAGCTTTTCATAGGCTTCGACGCGCTGCGGCAGGCCCTTGGAATAGTCGAGCCGATCCACACCCAGGATGAGCCGCTGGTCGCCCAGGGCCCTCTTCATGCGATGCACCATCTTGGTCGCCGCCGGGCTGACGGCCAGGCGCGCAAAGGCGTCCGGATCCGACCCGATGGGAAAGGCTTCCACCTCGGTATGGCTGAAATCGATCGCCTCGACCTTGTGGCCGCCAAAGGTGGAGGGCGCCTGGTGCTCGGCAAATTCGGTGAAGGCGGCCACGTCGCGCTTGGCCTGCATGCCCACCAGGTCATAGCGCGACAGATCGCGCATCAGCTCCTCATGGTGCGGGATCGCATAGAGCGCGTCGGCAGTGGGGAAGGGGATATGGAGGTAGAACCCGATGCGGTTGCGCGCGCCGAGCTGGCGCAGTTCCGAGGCCAGCGGGATCAGGTGGTAGTCGTGCACCCAGACGATATCGTCGGGCTTGAGCAGCGGCAGCAGCGCCCGCGCAAACTGCTGGTTCACCCGGCGATAGCCCTCGTACCAGTGGCTCTCGATGGTGGCCAGGTCGAGCCGCAGGTGAAAGCTGGGCCAGAGAATGGAATTGGAAAAGCCCGCATAATAGGCGTGGTGATCCTCACGCGTGAGATCGATCTGGGCGACCGAGAGGCCATCAATATCCTCGAAGCGGGCGTCCCGATCGGGCTGTTCGGTGAGCTTGCCCGACCAGCCGAACCAGAAGCCCTCCCGTTCGCCCAGTACCTTGCGCAGCGCCACGGCCAGGCCACCTGCGGCAGGGCCCTTGCCGGGAGTGCGGTTGGATACAATGACGATGCGGCTCATGGGATTGGTGCCTCCGTATGGGGTGTGATTGTGGATCGGCCGGGCCCGTTGGGTCGATCGGTCCGGTGTCAGTGGGCAGTGGTGTCGGCGAGCAGCGGCGCATCCTCTGCCATGGCCTCATTGGCTTGCGGGCGGGCGGAAATCTGCGCCAGCCCCAGCAGCAAAGCGTGCACCGATGCGACGTCGGCGATGCGCATGCGGGCAATGGTGTCGCCCGGTCCGAGCTTGATGCCGATGCCCCCCAGTTCCTGGGCAACCCGAAACGCATCCTCATCCGTGGTGTCGTCGCCGATGAAGATGGGAGTGCGGCCGATAAAGGGTTCCTCCTGCATGAAGGCACGCAGGGCGCTGCCCTTGTCGAACCCGGAAGGCCGGGCCTCGATCACCATCTTGCCCGGCACGAGTGTGAATTCGGGGTGGTCGGCGACGGCCTCCTGCATGGCAAGCAGGCACGCCTCCTCGAGTTCGGGTGCCTGCCGGTAGTGCAGCGCCACGGCGCCATCCTTGGGTTCAATGATCAGCGCCGGATTGGCGGCGAGCAAGGGTGCCACAGCGTCCGCGATCGCATCGGCAGCTGCACTGATCGATGCGTCCAGTTCGAGGATTGTGCCGTCGGCGCTGCGTCGCTGGGCGCCGTGGGCGCCCGCGACGGGAAGGTGCAGCGGCGACAAAAAGCGATCGATGTCGGCGATTTCCCGCCCGGTGATCACCGCGAAGGCATTGTCGAGGTCGTGCATCGCCTGGGTCAGCTGGTCAGGCAGTTGTGGCGACATCTCGACGGCATCGGGCGTTTCGGCGATCTCGACCAGTGTGCCGTCGAAATCGGTGAAAATGGCCAGCAGCGGCGCAGGGCCGTCTGGCTGTGCTGTTGGGTCGGGCATGGCTACCCCTTTGGTTGCACTTGTGGTCACTGCAAGCAACGCGGTGGGGGGCAAAAGGTTCGAACATGGCTGCCATGCGCCAGGCGGCATTTATGAACGCCAGGTTAATGAGGCATTGGTGTGGGGTTCAACCGCGGCTGACTAGAAGGAGCACAACGTCGGCGGGCAAATCCCCGAACCGGCGGAGCGTCAAATGAGGGTCCTTCACGTCATGTCACAGATCATGCTCACCGCGCTGTTCGCCCTGTCGATCAGCTTCCTGACCTTTGCCGCCTCTTTCGCCGAGGCGCCGCGCAGCGAGTTCCTGCCCACCTCGACAGTGCAGACGCGCTAGGCGAGGGGAATGCCCTTGCCGCCCTTGGTCTTCTGGTAACGGTCCGAAAGGTCGGCATAGAGGGCGCTGATCTCGTCCATGCGCGCCAGCAGCAATTCCCGGTTGCCACGATCAAGACCCGCGATCATGTCCTGCAGGCCGTGGCTGGTCCAGAATTCATTGCGCCGATTGTAGAGGTCGCGTTCGGGCGAAACCTTGCCGGTCTCGGGGTCGGGGACGGCGTAGACGGCCTTGAGGATCTGGATGTCGTAGGGAATGGCAAAGCTGTCGCGGCTGTCCTGGTGGCTGAAGAGATAATAGAAATTGTCGAAGCCCGACCAGGTGATGCCCGAAAGGCAGAGCGAGCAGGGCTCGTGGGTTGCCAGGAACAGGCAGTCGCTGGTGGCGGGTCGCTGGTCCGCGGGCAGCTCGAAGAACCGTTTGATGGCGTGCATCTCGCCATGCCAGAGCGGATTTTCGATCTCGTTATTGGTTTCCGCGACCACGGTGGACAGGTCGGACTTCCTCAGGATCGCGGCACCGAAGAGCTTGTTGCCGCGGGCCACGCCATCGGCGGTGACGGGGGCGATCTGCTGCTCGATGACATCGAGCAGCCGTGAAATCAGCGTGGCAGTCTCCAATCCGAACTACTCCGTGGTGCGAACCAGGCCAATGAGCGGTATGCCGGCGGCATCGAGCAGGCGCAGGCCCGCCTCATCGTGCTCATAGGATGCCACGGCGGCCAGTGCGGCGAAATAGTCCGTTTCCTGGTCCATGATGTCGGGCGCGCAGGCCATGCGGGTGGCCGCAGGTGGCCCGAAACTGATCTTGTGGTCGGCAATGCTGGCTTCGGAGAAATAGCTGTTGCAGCCGCCCGAGCCGCCGACGCGATGATCGGCGGCAATCGAGAGGGTCAGCGGGCGTTGGCCGGTTATCGGTCGGCCACCAATGCTGGTGACGGTCCAGACGACCCCGACGATCTCCGGGTCGAAGGCCGGCTCTGTTGGCGGCGCCACGGTGTGGCGCGTGACCAGGATGGAAACCGGCAGCGCCGTCGTCAGGTCAACCGGTACTGCCTGGTCATTGCGGAAGAGCAGGTCTTCGCCATGACGGATCTCGGCGACGAGGCCGAAGCTGCCGCCGGCGGTGACTGCGTCGCTGCGCACGTTCAGGTTGAAAAGCAGGGGCGCCGCCGTGCGGACGGGAATGGCAGCGCCCGCCCCCACGACGGGGCGTCCGGACGGCAGCGCGACGAGGCCCACATGGAGCGTCGACCCCGAAGGCAGGGCGATGCGCTCGCGGTACAGAACCTCTCCCGAGATGGTCAGTGGATCGGCTTGTGCGGGCATGACGGCGACCAGCAGCGTCAGGACGAGGGCCAGCATATGGGCCAGGATACGGATCAGCATGTGCACCACCTCCGGTTGGCCCCACACTAGCCTATCGGGCTTGCGCTGGCGAACCAAAGCGATCGATGGGGTTAAGCGCGGGACGCCAAGGCCATACGGCCCGGGTCAGGCGACGATCACTGGCGGAACAGCGAAGTGGTGTTCCTCGAGGTTGTCGCCCTCGCCGCCCCGGTCGACGACCAGATAGGCGCTGTCGCGTTCGAGCGGGGTCAGGACGCCATGCCAGGTGTTCATGGCAATGTTGACGCCCTGACCTGATGCCGGACGGAAGGCGCGCAGGCGAACCGGCGTGCCGCCGTCGTCCTCCGCGACGATAACCAGCCAGGGACTATCGGAGAGCGGGAAAAAGGCCTGACTGCCCAGCGGGTGGCGTTCAACCAGCTTGAGCGCCAGCGGCAATTGGTAGGGCTGGCCGTGAAATATGGAGATGAGGGGGCGCGGGTGCACGCCGCCCAGTTCGATGCGCGCCAGGTCGTGATAACGTTCGGTCATGCCCGCATTGATCGGATAGTGGTGCGCGCCGGCGCGTTCGATAACCTGTCCGAAGGGGGCGAATGCCTCGGCCGTCAGCGGCTCGATGTGGATGTGGATGGCGTCGGTCATGGCTCAGAACGGCAGCTTGGCGTGTCGGTTGACGTCCTTGTAGAGCAGGTAGCGGAAGCGCTGGGGGCCGGCATAGCAGGCCTGCGGGCAGAAGGCGCGCAGCCACATGAAATCCCCGGGCTCCACCTCGACCCAGTCGCGATTGAGCCGATAGACCGCCTTGCCCTCCAGCACATAGAGGCCGTGCTCCATGACATGGGTTTCCTCGAAGGGAATGACCGCGCCCGGCTCGAGCGTGACGATATTGACGTGCATGTCGTGGCGCACATCGGCCGGATCGACAAAGCGCGTCGTCCCCCAAGTCTGGTTCGTGCCGGGCATCCAGAGAATGGGCTGGTCCTGCTCATTGGCGACGAAGGGCGCGGGAATGTCGATGCCATCCACGACTTCGTAGCGCTTGCGCACCCAGTGAAAGCGGACGGGCTCGGTGGACTTGTTGACAAGGCTCCAGGCACAACCCGGCGGCAGGAAGGCATAGCCGCCTTCCCCGAGAAGGTGCGTCTCGCCCTCGACCGTGATCGTCATCTGCCCGGAGACGACAAACAGCACGCCCTCGGCCTCTGGATTTTCCTCGGGGCGCTGGCTGCCGCCACCGGGCTGCACTTCGACGATGTATTGCGAGAAGGTCTCGGCAAAGCCGCTCATGGGTCGAGCGATAACCCAGAGCCGCGTATCGTTCCAATGCGGCAGGTAGGACGTGACGATGTCGCGCATGACGCCGCGGGGAATGAATGCATAGGCCTCCGTGAAAGTGGCGCGACCGGTATGGAGGGCCATCTGGTCGGGCAGTCCGGCAATGGGAGAGGCGTAGCTTGTCATGATCATCTCCAATCAGGCCGTGCGGCGCAGGTCGCTGAGCACAGCGCCGGCCGCCAGAGCTTCAGCCTCATGGTCCGGCTCGCGCCAGGTTTCGGCGATACCGGCCTCGTACCATTCGACCATTGGCGGCAGTGCGCGCAGGCGGGCGGCATAGGCATCGGGCACGGCGCCAAGTGCAATGCCATAGGTCTGGAGGCGGAAGGCGACGGGGGCGTAGAAGGCGTCCGCCACGGTGAAACGATCACCGGCGAGGAATGGCCCGCCAAAGCGTTCGATACCCGTCGACCAGATCTCGGCAATGCGGGCCAGGTCGCGTTCGAGGGCCGGTGAGCGGTGGTGCAGTTGCACGCGCAGCCCGCAATTCATGGTGCAGACATTGCGCAGCTCGGAGAAGCCGGAATGCATTTCGGCGGCCACTGAGCGGGCATAGGCGCGAGCGGCAATGTCGGCCGGCCACAGGGCAGGGTAGGTTTCCGCAACGTGTTCCACGATGGCAAGAGAGTCCCAGACCTCGACCTTGCCATCCACCAGAAGCGGGACGCGGCCAGTGGGCGAAAAGGCGCGGAACGTGTCATGGCTGCCGTGATCGATGAAAGGCCGCAGCTCCTCCTCGAAGGGGATATCCGCCATGCGCAGCGCCAGCCAGGGTCGTAGCGACCAGGACGAATAGTTCTTGTTGCCGATGATCAGCTTGAGCATGGGTAAGGTCTCCTGCCTCAATGAAGTAGCGCGGGGCAGGGCCGCGTCGCAAGCGCTCAGGCGTCGAGCGTCTGCTTGAGCTTGCTCAACATGCTGGCGGCATAGGCCGCATAGGGACCAATCCAGCGTTCATGGATGGCGTGCACCGGCAGGGCGTCAAGGTGGTTCCAGCGCTCGCGTCCGCGCTTCTCGGCCACGACCAGCCCCGCTGCTTCCAGCACGCCCAGATGTTGCATGACCGTGCAGCGATCGAGTTCGGGGAAGAGATCGCACAGCATGCCGGTGGTGCGTGGTTCGGTCTTGAGGAAATCGAGAATGCGACGCCTCACCCGGTGCCCGAGGGCCTTGAAAACAGCGTCGTCTGCGTCGTCATTTGACATGTTATAGAAATATAACATATTATGCCGATCGTCAACCAAGGGAGTTTGTTTCATGCGTGCCGTGGTCGCGAAGGAAAAGGATTTGCAGCTGCAGTTCCGGGTGTCGGGTCGTATCGACAAGCCGGTGCATGACGTGTTCGAGGCGGTCGCCGATCCCGGCAAGCTGTCGGGCTATTTCACCACTGGCGGCGCCAGGGGGCGGCTGGAGACCGGCGCTACCGTGACCTGGGACTTTCATGATTTTCCGGGCGCCTTTCCGGTGGAGGTGGTCGAGGTCATCCCCGACAGCAAGATTGTGCTGCGCTGGGATGCGAGCGAGGCCACCGAGCCCAGCACGACCGGCGAGACGCCGCAGCCGGTGGGCTACAAGACCACGGTCACCATGGACTTCACGGCACTCGAGGACGGACGCACGCTGGTCACGATCTCCGAAAGCGGCTGGCGACAGACCCCGGGCGGGCTCAAGTCGTCCTATGGCAATTGCGAGGGCTGGACCGGCATGCTGTGCGCCATGAAGGTCTATCTCGAGCACGGCATCAATCTGCGCGAAGGCTTCTATAAATAGGCGTTAGCGGCGCATTAGGGTTACGCAATCTTCAACACTTGGCGCTAGCCTTTGGGGATCATGCGTCAAGTGTTGTTGAGTATCGGCGTTTCCCCGCACCATTGGGTGCAGCACAACCTGCCCTGGCTGGCCGTGCTGGCCATGATGTTTGGCTTTGAGCGGGACGAGGACGAGGATCGCCAATCCGACCTTCACGGCTGATCAGGCGCTCAGGGCAGGACAGCTTTCAACCGCAGCAGCGCGATACGCTCCACCTGTGCGCAGGCGGTGGCGAATTCCTCCGCAGCTGAATTGGCAATACGCTTCTCAAAGTTCTCCAGGATCGATGCCTTGGTGTGGTCGCGCACCGCGATGATGAAGGGGAAGCCGAATTTCTCCACATAGGCATTGTTGAGGGCGGTGAACTTTTCGCGCTCGGCATCGGTGAGGGCATCAAGGCCAGCCGAGGCCTGTTCGGCAGTCGAGTCGGCCGTGAGGCGCTTGGCGGCGGCCAGCTTGCCAGCCAGGTCCGGGTGGGCGCGCAGCACGGCGAGCCGTTCTTCTGGCGTGGCCATGCGGAACTGGCTCCTGAGCGCGAAGTGCAGACCGATGGCGGTGTCATTGGCTGGCCCCATCTCGGCCTCCCAGGCGCGCTCGGCGATCCAGGGTGAGTGTTCGAAGATCGAGCCGTAGCGGGCGACGAAATCCGCCTTGTCCAACTGGCTCGGCACGACTTCGGGGGCGACATAGGGGTGTTCCCTTGCCCAGTGCCGGGCAATCTCCAGACGTGTCGGCACCCAGACCTTGTCGAAGGTCCGGATATAATCGACGAACTTCTTCAGGCCCTGGTAGCGGCCGGGCTGGCCGACCAGCCGGCAGTGCAGGCCGATCGACATCATCTTGGGGCTGCCCGCCTCACCCTCGGCATAGAGGCAGTCAAAGCTGTCCTTGAGGAAGGCAAAATATTCCTCGCCATTGTCGAAGCCCGGGGCGGTGACGAAGCGCATGTCATTGGCGCTCAGCGTATAGGGAATGATCAGCTGCGGCTTGCCGCCGATGACTTTCCAATAGGGCAGGTCGTCGTCATAGGTGTCCGAGATATAGGCAAAGCCCCCGTGGTCAGCGACGAGGTCGACCGTGTTGAGGCTGGAGCGACCCGTATACCAGCCCAGCGGCCGCGAGCCGGTGGCAATGGTGTGGAGCCGGACGGCCTCGGCGATCTGGGCGCTTTCCTCCGCCGCCGGCATGTCCTTGTGCTGCACCCATTTCAGGCCATGAGACGCGATTTCCCAGCCGGCCTCCTGCATGGCAGCGAGCTGAGCGGGGGCCCGCATCAGCGCCGTTGCCACGCCATAGACGGTGACCGGCAGATTGGCTTCGGTGAAAAGCAGATGCAGCCGCCAGAAACCGGCGCGGGCGCCGTATTCATACATGCTTTCGACATTGGCGTGCCGCTGGTTGGGCCAGGGCGCGGCGCCCAGCACGTCGACGAGAAAGGCCTCGGAGGCGTCATCGCCATGCAGGATATTGTTCTCCCCGCCCTCTTCGTAATTGAGCACGAACTGCACTGCCACATGGGCACCGCCGGGCCAGTTGGCATGGGGCGGGGTCTGGCCATAGCCATGCATGTCGCGGGGGTAACGGTTCATGAAAGGGTCTCGTCATCGTCAGGTGGGAGCCCCGATGGTAAGCAGAAGGCGGGGTGAGGCGCTAGAGTTCTTGCATCGGGTCGGTTGATCACCCGCCCTCATTCCTTCTCACCTCAAAACTCTCCACCGGAGAGTTTTGCCCTTCGGGGCGGTTCGAAGCCCATCAAGGGGAGGGAGGCGCAGGCTGCAATGCCAGTGTTCATCGTCTCCCTCCCCCTTGTGGGGAGGGATCAAGGGTGGGGGTGCCTTTAGTTCTGGCCTTCAAGCCGCACCCACAACCTCTTCGAGCTTGGCGAGGAAGTTCTTCCAGCCGGCATGGGCGCCGCCATAGGCCTGCTTCTGCTCGGGGCGGAACCCGGCCTGCTCGACGCGCAGATGCGTGCCGGCGTCGGTGGGCGTCAGGGTATAGGTGACCACGCTCTTGAGCGCGAAGGCCGGGTCGGGATTGTCGAAATCCCATGAATAGGACAGGGTGCGCTCCGGCTCGATGGCCAGCACCTCGCAGTCGAGAATGCCGCCCCATTCGCCGCGCAGCTTGAACTTGTGCCCGACCCTGGGCTCGAAATCATTGTTCATCAGCCATTCCGAAATCAGGTGCGACTGGGTCAGGGCCTTCCAGATGCGGGTGGCTGGCTGGGGAATTTCGCGCTCGACGATAACGGAGCGGGTGTCGGTGGCGGTGGTCATGGCGGGCGTTCCTACTTTTTTGCTTTCTTGGTGGCGGCTTCGCCATTGGCGTGGGCGGCGGCCTTGATCAGGTCCTTGAAGGCGGCCTCGTCGATGGCTTCGCCCTCGAAAAAGTCAATGGCGCGGCGGACATTGCCTTCCATGCTCGAATTGAACAGGTGGTCGGGGTCGTCGAGCGAAGCGCCCTTGGGAAAAGTGGTCTTCACCGCCGCCTTGTAGACCTCGCCGGTGCACAAAATGCCGTTATGCGACCAGACCGGTTTGCCCCATTTCCACTCCTCCACCACGTCGGGCAGCGCCTCGTGGATGAGCTTGCGGATCTGGGCCAGCTTTTCGCCGCGCCAGTCGGGCAGGGCGGCCAAGCGCTGGTCGATGAGTTCGGTGGGCGTGGCGCCGGTTGCGAGGTCGGCGGCGCTGTTCTTGGAAAAACTCATGGCATTGCCTTTCACATCTTTTCGCCGGGAAGCAGGCTGGCCTGCCTCACCCAATCAGCGAACTGGTCCTGGTCGATAGTGTCGGTCTCGTAGATGTCGAGATAGCGCACCCGCTCCTGTTTCGATTTGCCCGGCGGCATCGGATGAAGCTGGGCGCCATTGTGGAAAGCCACCTTCACGTATTTGCTCATGCAGTGGTAGCTGACGAACCAGATGTCCCTTTCCACCCCATAGAAGGGCGTGTTCCATTTCACCGCCTTTTCGACGCCGAGCACGGTCCTCTCAATGATCGCGTCGAGCGTTTCGCCGACTTCACGTTGCCAGCCGGGCATGGCGGCGATGTATTTCTTTACAATGTCATTGCCATAGCCCTTGGCGATCTGCGGATTGCCGCCCGACAGACGCACAATGCCGTCGGGGCCGGGCTTGAGAGGCGGGCGCTTCGGCTTGCCTTCGGGCATGGGTCAGGCGGCCGTGCGGGCGCCGCGCCAGCGGGCGGCATAGGGCTGGAGGAACATGAACAGCCCCGAGAACAGCAGCAGGAACAGCGGCAGCAGCGGCGAATAGGTCACGAGCGGAGGCACGTTGGCCTGACCCATCATGCCTATTGCAACGAAATTGGCGATCACGGTGAGGGTGAAGGCGATCGAGGTCCAGCGGTGAAACTGGCGAACGAAGCGACTGAAAGTCATTGGTCCATCCTTTCGAGCAAATTTTCCAGGGCATCGAGCCGTGCCTCCCAGAAGCCGGTCATTTCCTTGGTCCAGTCCATCAGCGGGGCGAGGGCCTCGACCCGGGCCGAATAATGCGTCTGCCGGCCGGCATGCCGGTCCTTCACGAGACCCGCCTGCTTGAGCAGAAGCAGGTGCTTGGAGACCGTTGGCTGGGCGACCCCGGCCGCATTGGTCAATGTACCGACCGTCTGCTCGCCCTTGCGGCAGAGCTGTTCGAAAATGGCGCGCCTCGTCGGATCGGCCAGCGAGCGGAACAGGGCATCCTGGGTGTCGTTCATGGCAATTCATTCACGATTGGCTATGAATAAAATCAATAGCTGATCGTGAATGAATGTCAAGTGGACTTGGTTCTAGATTGCGCCGGGCAGCGACAGGCTCTCGAAATAGGCCTTGGCGTGCTCGAAGAAAATGGCCGGCGCCAGGTGCAGAGAACTGCCGGCCCGCACCAGGATGCCAAAGCGATTGGTGGGCAGGCCGCCATCCTGCAGCGGTCGGAAGATCAGCCGGCCGGCAGCAATTTCGTTCTGCGCGCCTATGGGGGTCATGATCGACGCATAATGGCCCCCTATGGCCAGCTCCACCAGGAGACGGATGGAGTTCACTTCCACCAGGGGTGGCGTGATGCTGGCGGACGTCTTGAGGAAAGGCTCAATCACCTCGCGGATGGAGATTTCCGGCTTTCCAACGGCCAGGGGATGGTCGAGACACCGTTCCATCGTGAGAGTATCGACCGTGGCCAGGGGGTGGTCGGGGCTCATGAGCGCACCGATGGAGACGTCGCGACGAAAGGCAATGTCGACCTGGCGCGGCGGCTTGGCGATGAACCCGAAACCGATATCGATGCGCTCCTCTACCAGGCGCTGCACCACTTCCGCGGAGGGAATGATGGCGATGTCGAGTGTCAGGCGCGGATAGCGCTTGCCGAAATCGCTGATCAGGCTGGGCAGGAAGGATAGTCCCACGCTTTCGGCCGCAGCGATCCGTACCGAGCCGGCGCGCACTCCCCGCAGCAATTCGATTTCGGAGACCGCCGCCTCCATGGGCGCGACGAGGCGGCGCGAATGGCGGAAGAGGATTTCGCCCGCGGGTGACAGGCGCAGGCGTCGCTTTTCGCGCAGGAAGAGTGCAATGCCCAGAGCGTCTTCGAGCTGGGCCACCTGCCGCGTGACTGCCGAGGATGCGACGTTGAGGCGCCGCGCCGCCTCGCGGATGGACAGGTGGGTGGCCACGGCGTTGAAATAGAGCAGCGAGGGCTGGTGGAAGACGCGGGCCAGCAGGCTGGCAGAAAGTGCGTGTTCGCGGGGTCTTTCGAGGGACGGCCGATGCTCCACGGGCCTGTGCTCCTGTTGCCGTTTCGGCAGCATAATGCTCCCAATTTGAGAGTATCAAGAGCAAAAGCGCATGCTAAGGTGCTGGCCGGGGAACGAATATGGAGCAGCAGAATGGGCGGAGCCCTCACCACCCATGTCCTGGACACCATGCACGGCAAGCCGGCGCGGGGCATGCGGCTGGAGCTGCATTTCGTGCATGGCGACCACACCCATCACCTGGCCGACAGCTATACCAATGCCGATGGCCGGGTGGACCAGCCGCTCCTTGGTGAGGATCAGTTCCAGCATGGCGAATTCGAGATCCGCTTCCATGTCGGCCAGTATTTCGAGCGCCTTGGGGTAGAGATCGCAACGCCGTTCCTCGACGTGGTACCGATCCGCTTCACCATTTCCGAGGACAAGCACTACCACGTGCCGCTCCTCGTCAGTCCCTTCGCCTATTCGACCTATCGGGGGAGCTGAGCCATGGTCGAGGTCAGCCACGCCATCAAATTCCTGCTCAATGGTGAGGAGGTCATCCTCACCGATGTGGCGCCGGATCTGACCCTGCTCGACTGGCTGCGATTGGAGCGGCGCCTGCGTGGCTCCAAGGAAGGCTGCGCCGAGGGCGATTGCGGCGCCTGTACGGTGCTGGTCGGGCGGTTGATGGATGACGAGATCATCTATGACTCTGTGACCGCCTGCATCCGCTTCGTGGGTAGCCTGCATGGCACGCATGTGGTGACCATCGAGCATCTGCGCGGCGAGAATGGCGCCCTCCACCCCGTGCAGCAGGCCATGGTCGACCATCATGGCAGCCAGTGCGGGTTCTGCACGCCCGGCTTCGTGATGAGCCTTTATGGCCTCTGGATGCGCAATCCCGACCCGTCGCGCGCGGCGATCGAGAAGGCGCTGCAGGGCAATCTCTGCCGCTGCACCGGATATGCGCCCATCATCCGGGCGGCGCAGTCCATGTCCAGCTATGGCCAGCCACAGGGCGATCCGCTCCTTGCCGAGCGCATCGCGGTCAGGGACAAGCTCCGGGCCATGCATGACGGGCGGCGGGTCGAGATCGGTGAGGATGACCGCAAGATCATCATTCCGGCCTCGCTCGATGATTTTGCTGCCGTCTACGAAGCCAATCCGGATGCGCGGATCGTGGCCGGCTCGACCGATGTCGGCCTCTGGGTCACCAAGTTCATGCGCGCCATCGGCCCGGTGATCTTTATCGGCCATCTGCAGGAATTGAAGCGCATTGCCGAGAATGACAGCGAAGTGCGTTTTTATGCCGGGGTTTCTTATTCCGAGGCGCAGCCGGTGATCGCGGCCAACTTCCCGCAGCTGGGCGAATTGTGGGATCGCATTGCCGGCGAGCAGATCCGCAATATGGGCACGATCGGCGGGAATATTGCCAATGGCTCGCCCATTGGCGATACGCCGCCGCCCTTCATCGCGCTGGGCGCCAAACTGCACCTGCGCCGCGGCGAGCATCGCGGCGAGATCAAGCTGGAAGACTATTTCCTGGCCTATGGCAAGCAGGACCGCCAGCCTGGCGAATTCGTCGAAAGCGTCACCATTCCGCTGCTGCCGGCCGGAGAAAAATTCGCCACCTACAAGATTTCCAAGCGCCGCGAGGAAGACATTTCGGCGCTGTGCGGGGCCTTCCGGGTGTTCGTCAACGACGCCGGAGCCGTGGGCATGGTCCGCATCGCCTTTGGCGGCATGGCGGCGACGCCGAAGCGCGCCAAGGCGGTCGAAGCGGCGCTCATCGGCAAGCCCTGGACCATGGATACGATCGAGGCCGTGACCGGCCAGTTTGCCGAGGATTTTTCGCCGATCAGCGACATGCGCGCTTCGGCTGATTATCGCATGCTTGCAGCTCAGAACCTGCTCAAGCGCTTCTTCCTGTGGACACAGGAGCGGAGTGAGCGTCTGGCGAGGGAGGTGGCGTGATGAACAAGCAGAGCGACATTTCTCTCGCCACACTCCATGCCCCTACCCGCCACGACAGCGGCCCCAAGCATGTCACCGGAACGGCCGAATATATCGACGACATGATCGAGCCGGTCGGCACGATGCATGCCTATCTCGGCCTCTCGACCAAGCCGCACGCCGAAATCCTCGGCATGAATCTCGACGCCGTGCGGTCAGCGCCGGGGGTGATTGGCGTTCTCACCGCCGAGGATATTCCCGGCGAGAATGATGTCAGCCCCAGCCACAAGCATGACGAGCCGATCTTTGCCGTCGGCGAGGTGCAGTTCTGGGGACAGCCCGTCTTTGCCGTCATCGCCGAAACGCGGGAAGCGGCCCGACGGGCGGCTCAGCTGGCAAAAATCGACTATCGCGACCGGCCGTGGATCGCCGATGTCCGGGCCGGGCAGGCGGCTGGCGGAAAACTCGTTACCGAGCCACTGAAACTCGAACGCGGCGAAGTCGATGCCGCGCTGACGTCCGCGCCACGCCGGGCCAGGGGTGCGGTCACCATTGGCGGGCAGGATCATTTCTACCTCGAAGGGCAGATCGCCTTTGCTGTTCCGGGCGAAGACGAGGACGTCACCATCCATTCCTCGACGCAGCACCCAAGCGAGGTACAGTTGATGGTCGCCCAGGTGCTGGGCATCCGCCACAATGCCGTGACGGTCAATGTGCGGCGAATGGGCGGTGGTTTCGGGGGCAAGGAAACACAAGGCAATCTGTTCGCGGCCGTGGCGGCCCTTGCTGCCAAGAAGTGGAATCGCGCCTGCAAGATCAGGCCCGACCGCGACGATGACATGCAAGCCACCGGCAAGCGGCACGACTTCGTGGTCGACTATGATGTGGGCTATGACGAGAGCGGCAGGATATTGGCGGTCGATGCCGTCTATGGCGCGCGCGGCGGCTTTTCGTCAGACCTCACTGGCCCTGTGACCGACCGGGCGCTGTTCCATGCCGACAATGCCTATTGGTATCCGGCTGTCCGCGTACGCTCCGAGCCGCTCTACACCAACACCGTCTCCAATACCGCTTTTCGCGGCTTTGGCGGGCCGCAGGGCATGGTGGCTTGCGAGCGCTGGATCGAGGACATTGCCTATGCGCTGGGCAAGGACACGCTCGACATTCGCAAGGCCAATTTCTACGGCACCGACACCGACAATGTGACGCCCTACCATCAGGTTGTGGAGGACAATATCGTCCATCGGGTGGTGGACGAACTCGAAGCCTCGTCGGACTACCAGGCCCGCCGACGGGCCATCATCGACTTTAACAAGACCAGCACGGTCCTCAAGAAGGGCATTGCGCTGACGCCGGTCAAGTTCGGCATCTCCTTCACCGCCACCTGGTACAACCAGGCTGGCGCGCTGGTGCATGTTTACAAGGACGGTTCGATCCATCTCAGCCATGGCGGCACCGAGATGGGGCAGGGGCTCTATATCAAGGTCGCCCAGGTTGTCGCCGACGCCTTTGGCGTCAATCTCGATACCGTCAAGATCATGGCGACCTCGACCGGCAAGGTTCCCAATACCTCGGCCACGGCGGCCTCGTCGGGCTCCGATCTCAACGGCATGGCGGCCTGGGATGCGTGCGAGCAGATCAAGTCAAGGATGCTGGCGCATGCCGCAAAGCTCCATGATGCCGACGAAGCTGATTGCCACTGGGTCACCGGCGGGCTCAATGTGGGCCGCAAGCACATCCCCTTCGCCGAACTGGCGGCCTCGGCCTATCTGAACCGGGTGCAGCTCTCGGCCGCCGGTTTCTACAAGACCCCCAAAATCCACTGGGACCGGGCCACTGGCCGCGGGCACCCGTTCTACTACTTCGCCTATGGCGCTTCGGTGAGCGAGGTGACCATCGATACGCTGACCGGTGAATATACGGTCGACCGCGTCGATATCCTGCACGATGTCGGCAAGTCGCTGAACCCGGCCGTCGATATGGGGCAGATCGAGGGCGGGTTCATCCAGGGCATGGGGTGGCTGACCACCGAAGAGCTGGTGTGGGACGACAAGGGGCAGCTGCGCACCCATGCGCCCTCCACCTACAAGATCCCGCTCGCCTCCGACGTGCCGCCCATCTTCAATGTCAGGATCGCCGAATGGTCGGTGAACCGCGAGCCGACCATTGGCCGCTCAAAGGCGGTGGGCGAACCGCCCTTCATGCTGGCGATCAGCGTGGTCGAGGCGCTGGGCATGGCGGTGGCCAGCATGGCGGATTACAAAAAGGCGCCGCAGCTCGACACGCCGGTCACCCCAGAGCGGGTGCTGATGGGGGTTGAGCGGATGAAGACAGCACGAGGCGCCTGACATGACCTCCCCCGCTGCCCTCGAAGCCTTTTTCGCTGCCAATCCCGATGCGATTGCATGCGAGCTGGTTTCGGTGCGGGGGTCCTCGCCGCGGGCCGAGGGCACGTTCATGTTGGTAGGCCTGGGTGCCATCCTGGGCACGATCGGCGGCGGGGCGCTCGAATATATGGTCATCGATCATGCCCGCCGGCTCATCGCCGAGGGCCGTGCAGAAGAGGCCATGGACGTGCCGCTGGGCCCGGAGATCGGCCAGTGCTGCGGCGGGCGGGTCAGGGTCGGCCTCCGCCATGCCGATGTCGCGCTGCGCCGAGAACTGATGGCCCGAACCGTGGCCGAGAACGACGCCGCCGCCCATGTCTACATCTTCGGTGCCGGCCATGTCGGGCGGGTGCTGGCGCAGATCCTGGCTTTGCTGCCGGTCAAGGTCGAGGTCATCGATACGCGACAGGCAGAGCTGGACGCGCTCCCGGCCGGTATCGCGCATCGGCGGGTGGCCATGCCGGAGGCCGTGGTGCGCTCCGCGCCGCAAGGCAGCGCCTATGTCATCGTCACCCATGATCACGCCCTCGATTTTCTCATTGCCCAGGAGGCCCTGGCGCGCGCCGACAGCCCCTATGTCGGCATGGTGGGGTCCAAGACCAAGCGGGCAAAATTCTCGAACTGGTATCTGGAGCAGGGGGGCGACGCCGCGGCCCTGACGCGCCTGATTTCGCCCATCGGGGCGCAAGGGCTTGGGGATAAACGCCCTTCTGTTATTGCGGCACTGGCGGCCGCTGAAGTTATGGTCCAGATTGGGGGACGGGAAGTTTCAGTCGGGCATGGGTCCACCCCCAGCAAGGAGGGGGTGGCGAGTGGATTCTGATATGCCCAATCGGCTCGAACTGAGCGGCATCACCAAGCAGTTTCCTGGCGTATTGGCCAATGACAATGTGTCATTTGCCGTCAGGCCCGGCGAAATCCACGCCCTTCTGGGCGAGAACGGGGCCGGCAAGTCCACCCTGGTCAAGATGATCTATGGGATCATGCAGCCCGATAGCGGCGAAATCCGCTGGAATGGCGAGCCGGTCGTGGTGCCGAACCCCAAGGCGGCCCGCAGGCTGGGCATCGGCATGGTGTTCCAGCATTTCTCGCTGTTCGAAGCGCTTACCGTCCTCGAAAACATCGCACTGGGCATGGACGCCAAGATCCCCTCGCGGGAACTGGAAGCGCGCATTCGCGAGGTGATGCAGACCTATGGGCTGCTCCTCGATCCCCACCGCACCGTTGCCACGCTGTCGGTGGGCGAGCGGCAGCGTATCGAGATCGTGCGGGCCCTGCTGCTGAACCCCAAGCTGCTGATCATGGACGAGCCGACCTCGGTGCTGACACCGCAGGAGGTGGAGCAGCTTTTCAGCGTGCTGCGCAAGCTTGCGTCCGAGGGGTGCTCGATCCTCTACATTTCCCACAAGCTGCACGAGATCAAGGCGCTGTGCGACACGGCGACGATCCTGCGTGGCGGCAAGCTGGTCGATACCTGCGACCCCCGCCAGGAAACCAGCCGCTCCATGGCCGAGAAGATGATCGGTGCCGGGCTCAAGGATATCGTCAAGCCGGAGGGCCGCAGCTTCGGCCCGCCCAAGCTGGTCGTCAGAGGGCTGCACACGCGAAAGGCGGGACATTTCGACGTGCCGGTCAATGGCGCGAGCTTCACGGTCCGGGCCGGTGAAATCCTTGGCATTGCCGGTGTTGCCGGCAACGGCCAGAACGCCCTGCTCGATGCGCTTTCCGGCGAGATCAAGGGCGAGGATCGCGATGCCATTTCCATAGACGGCATCGGCATCGGCCTGATGGACACCACCGAGCGGCGGCGGCACGGGCTGTGCGCGGTCCCCGAGGAACGCAATGGCCACGCGGCGGTCGGTGATTTCAGTCTGGCGGACAATTCGGTGCTGACAGCGCGCGACCGGCTGGGCATGGTGGTGCTGGGACTGATCAATTCTGGCGCGGCGCGCACCTATACCGGCAAGGTGATCGCCGATTTCGCGGTCAAGGCGCTTGGGCCGGCATCGACGGCTGGGTCGCTGTCCGGCGGCAATCTGCAGAAATACATCATGGGCCGGGAAATCCTGCAGAAGCCGAGCGTGCTCGTGGTCAGCCAGCCGACCTGGGGCGTGGATGCCGGGGCGGCAGCGGCCATCCACCAGGCACTGGTCGACCTGGCGGCAGCCGGGTCTGCCATCGTGGTCATCAGCCAGGACCTCGATGAGCTGCGGGCCCTCAGCGACACGCTGGCGGTGATCAATCTGGGCCAGCTCAGCGTGGCACGACCGGTGAAGGATTTCAGCGTGGAAGAGATCGGGCTGCTGATGGGCGGCGTGCATGGCGAGACGGAGGTGCCCGATGCTGTTCCGGCTTGAGAAGCGTCCCGAACCCAGCCGGCTGATGCTGTACCTGACGCCGGTAGCGGCGGTGGTGCTGACGATGATCGTCGGGGCCATCATCTTTTCGGCCATCGGCTACAACGGTCTGGGTGCGGTCCGCGAAATCTTCCTCACGCCCCTCACCAATGCCTACAAATGGCAGGATCTGGGGATCAAGGCGGCGCCGCTGATCATCATCGGGGTGGGGCTTTCCATCGCCTATCGGGCCAATGTGTGGAATATCGGCGCCGAAGGCCAGTATGTCATCGGTGGTCTGGCCGGTACCTGGGTAGCGCTGGCGACCTATAACATGACCGGCCCCTGGATCCTGCCGCTCATGGTCCTGGCGGGGATTGTCGGAGGCATGCTCTATGCCGCCATTCCGGCGCTGTTGCGCACCCGGCTCAATGTCAACGAAATCCTCACTTCGCTGATGCTGACCTATGCCTCGGTGCAGTTAATCTACTATCTCATCCGGGCGCCGTGGAAGGACCCGATGGGCATGGGCTTTCCCCAGACAAGGCTGTTTGCCGAGGCGGCGCGCCTGCCCACCATCATACCGGGAACCATCGTGCATCTGGGCGTGCCGATCGCCGTTGTCGTGGCCCTGATCGCCTGGTTCATCATGACGCGCTCGGTCTTTGGCTACCAGATGCGGGTGGTCGGCACGGCGCCGCATGCCGCGCGCTATGGCGGTTTCTCGGAAAACAAGACCATCTGGCTGGCGCTGCTGGTCTCGGGTGGACTGGCGGGACTGGCCGGCGTGCTGGAAGTGGCCGGTCCGTTCCAGCGCATGGTGCCGGGATTTCCCACCAATTACGGGTTCACCGCCATCATCGTGGCCTTTCTCGGTCGTCTCAACCCGCTCGGGGTGATCGTTGCGGGCATCGTCCTGGCGATCACCTTTGTGGGCGGGGAAGTCGCGCAGACGACAATCGGACTGCCCAATGCCGCAACGGGCATTTTCCAGTCCATGATGCTGTTCTTCCTGCTCGCGGGCGATCTGCTGGTGCGCTATCGCATCCGCCGGGTGGCACCGCAGCCGAGCCGAGGGGTCGCGTAATGGAGCTGACGATCGCCATCTTCGTCACGCTGGTGGGCGCGGCCACGCCGATCCTCATTGCCGCCCAGGGTGAGTTGATCGTCGAGAAGGCCGGCGTGCTCAATCTGGGCGTCGAGGGCATGATGCTGGTGGGGGCGATCGCCGGGTTCGCGGCGCAGTTCTATACCGGCAACCCCTATGTTGCGCTGCTGTGCGGGGCATTGGCGGGGCTCTCCGTCTCGATGATCTTTGCGCTCCTGACCCTGAGCCTGTCCACCAACCAGACGGCCACCGGCCTGGCGTTGACCATTTTCGGTACCGGGCTTTCAGCCCTGGCCGGGGCGCCGTTTTCGGCGCGGCCGGTCAGCCTCATGGCGCCGCTGTTCCCGGCCGAGCTGTCCGCCCATCCCGTGCTGCGCGTGATCTTCGGCTATTCGGTGCCGGTCTATTTCTCGCTCTTCATGGTGTTTGCCATCTGGTACTTCCTCAAGAAGACGCGTAGCGGCCTGATCCTGCGCGCCGTGGGAGAAAACGATCTCTCGGCCCATTCCATCGGCTATTCGGTCATTGGCGTCCGCTATGCCGCGGTGGGCTTTGGTGGGGCCATGGCGGGCATTGCCGGCGCCTGTTTCCCGCTGCTGCTGACCCCGCAATGGGCAGAGCGCATGACGGCTGGACGCGGCTGGATCGCGGTGGCCCTGGTGGTCTTCGCATCCTGGCGGCCGTTCCGCTTGCTGGCCGGCGCCTATCTTTTCGGGCTGGTGATGACCACCGAGCTCTATGCCAAGGCGGGCAGCGGACCGCTGTCGACCATCCCGTCCGAACTCTGGGCCGCGTTGCCCTATCTTGCCACCATTGCCGTCCTGGTGCTCATCTCATTGCGCCGCGATGGTTCCAATACTGCACCGGCCTGCCTCGGCAAGCCGTTCATGCCAAGCAATTGAAGCGGCGCCCAACGATCGCTTCATGTGACACGGAAATCGTCATTCAGGAGAAAACGATGACTCTATCCAGGCGTAATGTTCTCAAGATCGGCGGGGCGGCTGCGGCCCTGCCGCTGCTCGGCGGTCGGGCCTTCGCCCAGTCCGAGCCGCTCAAGGTCGGCTTCATCTATGTCGGCACCATCAACGACAATGGCTACAACTACGCGCACAACCAGGGCCGCCTCTATCTCGAGGAGAAGCTGGGCGACGCGGTGGAAACCACCTATGTCGAGAACGTGCCGGAGGGCCCGGACTGCGAGCGCGTTCTGCGTGAGCTGGCCCAGCAGGGCAACAAGCTGATCTTCGCAACCAGCTTCGGCTTCGGCGACTCGGTCATCAAGGTCGCCCAGCAGTTCCCGGATGTGAAGTTCGAGCACGCAACCGGCTATATGAAGGCGGACAATGTCGGCCTCTACAATGCCCGGTTCTATGAAGGCCGTGCCGTTTGCGGCACCATTGCCGGCCACATGTCCAAGACCGGCAAGGCCGGCTATATCGGCTCCTTCCCGATCCCCGAAGTGGTGATGGGCATTAATTCCTTCGTGCTGGCCGCCCGCAAGGTCAATCCCGACTTCACCATCAAGCCGGTCTATATCTCGACCTGGAACGATCCCCCGAAGGAAGCCGACGCTGCCCGCGCCATGATCGATCAGGGCATCGACGTCATCGCGCAGCACACCGACGGTCCGGCGGCGCTGCAGGTGGTGGAAGAACGCGGCGCAGTCGGCGGGTTCGGCCAGGGTGCCGATATGAGCGCCTTCGCCCCCGATGCCCAGCTGACCTCGATCATCGATCACTGGGGCCCACATTACGCGGCCTCGGCCCAGGCCGTGATCGACGGAACCTGGACCCCCGGCGACACCTGGGAAGGTCTCAAGGAAGACGTGGTGCAGATCGGCCCTTATGGTCCCAAGGTGCCAGAGGATGTCGTGGCCGCCGCTGAGGCCGTGCGCACCGGGCAGATCGATGGCTCGTTCCACATCTTCACCGGCCCGATCAAGGACAATACCGGTGTCGAACGCGTGCCGGCTGGCCAGACCATGACCGATGCCGAACTGCTCGGCATGGACTGGTATGTCGAAGGCGTTGAACAGCCGGCCTGATCGGCGCTTGATGGCGTGAATTGGGGGGCGGGTTTCGGCCCGCCCCTTTTTATCGGCTCCTTTGCCCTTCTCCCCGCGTGGGAGAAGGTGGCGCGCAGCGCCGGATGAGGGGGCAGCGCGGGTCGAGGAAACCCCTCACCCGCCCTTTGGGCACCCTCCACCACAAAGGGGAGAGGGTTGGGTCGGTGGGTGCTGTGAGTTCGTGCCACTCGAGCGTAGCTCTCGTGGCCTTCTCACCTCAAATCGCTCCACTGGAGCAATTTGCCCTGCGGGACGGAGAAGAAAATGGGCGATCTGGCGATTTTCTATGAATGGGCGATGTTTGCGGCGCGGTGGCTGCATGTCGTGACGGCGATCGCCTGGATCGGCTCGTCCTTCTATTTCATCGCGCTCGATCTGGGCCTGAGGAAAACGCCGAGCCTGCCGCCACTGGCGCATGGCGAGGAATGGCAGGTGCATGGCGGGGGCTTCTATCACATCCAGAAATATTTGGTGGCGCCCGAATTCCTGCCCGAGCACCTGACCTGGTTCAAATGGGAGAGCTATGCGACATGGCTGTCGGGCGCGATGCTGCTGGTGCTGCTCTATTATGTTGGCGCGGACCTGTTCCTGGTCGACCGCAATGTGCTCGACGTCCCGAGCTGGGTGGCGATCCTGCTCTCGGCCGGCTCCATCATCCTGGGCTGGCTGCTCTATGACGCGCTGTGCAAGTCGCCCATCGGCCAGTCCACCACCGGCCTGATGCTGGTGCTGTTCGCCATCCTCGTGGCGATGAGCTGGGGCTATACGCAGCTCTTCAGCGGGCGGGCCGCCATGCTGCATATGGGCGCCTTCACGGCCACGATCATGACGGCCAATGTGGCGATGATCATCATTCCCAACCAGAAGATCGTGGTGGGCGACCTGAAGGCCGGGCGGGTGCCCGACGCCAGATATGGCAAGATCGCCAAGCAGCGGAGCCTCCACAACAACTACCTGACGCTGCCCGTCATCTTCTTCATGCTCTCGAGCCACTATCCGCTGGCCTTTGCCACGCAGTGGAACTGGATTATTGCCAGCCTCATCTTCCTGGTCGGCGTGGTCATCCGGCACTATTTCAACACACGGCATGCGCGGAAGGGCAATCCGCACTGGACCTGGGGAATTGCCGTCATCCTGATGCTGGTCATCGCCTGGCTGTCCACTTCGCCCAAGCTGCCCGGCGCGGACAGCGAAACGCTGGTTACGGCAACAGGCGAGCGCTTCATGGCGACCGAGCACTTCGCCTCGGCGAGCCTGGCCGTGCAGACGCGCTGCGCCATGTGCCACACCGCCGAGCCGGTGTGGGAGGGCGTCTATGAAGCCCCCAAAAATGTCATCCTCGACAATGACATCGCCATCGCCAACCACGCCCACCAGATTGCCATACAGGCCGGCTGGAGCCATGCCATGCCGCCGGGCAATGTCACCGAAATGACCGACGCCGAGCGCGCGCTGCTGGTCGAATGGTACCGCGAGGGGTCCGGTTCATGAGCCGGACCATCCTGCGCGGCCGGGTGCTGAGCTTCCATCGGGCGCCCCAGACCATCGATGACGATGCGAGCTATCTCTATCTCGAGGATGGTGCGGTCAGCATCGAAGATGGAATAGTCGTCGCGGTAGGGGATTTCGGCGCTGCGGACACGACCGGGGCGGTGGTCATCGATCATCGGCCGCACCTCATCATGCCCGGATTCATCGACCTGCACCTGCACTATGTGCAGAGCCAGATGATGGCAGCCTATGCCGGCTCGCTGCTCGAATGGCTCAACACCTATACCTTCATCGAAGAGCAGAAATTCTCCCAGCAAGGCCACGCCGACGCGGTGGCGGTGGATTTCTACGACGCGCTGATCCGGCACGGCACCACCACCGCGGTGGCCTATTGCTCGAGCCATCCGCGTTCGGTCGACGCCTTCTTTGCCGAGGCGCAGCGGCGCAACATGCTCATGGTCGGCGGCAAGGTGATGATGGATCGCAATGCCCCCGAAGGGCTCTGCGACACGGCACAGTCCAGTTATGACGACAGCAAGGCGCTGATTGCGCGCTGGCATGGCCGGGGCAGGGCGCTCTATGCCATTTCGCCCCGCTTTGCCATCACCTCGACGCCGGCACAGATGGACGCGGCACGGACACTCGTTGCCGAGCATCCCGAGTGCTATGTGCAGACGCATCTGAGCGAGAACGACGCCGAGATCACCTATTCCATGGAGCTCTATCCGGGTTCGCCGGACTATACCGGCATCTATGAGGACTATGGGCTTCTGGGGCGCCGGACGCTCCTCGGCCACTGCATCCATCTCAACCACCGCGAGACGGCAGTACTGGCGGAAACCGGCGCCGTGGCCGTGTTCTGCCCGACCTCGAACCTGTTCCTCGGCTCGGGCCTGTTCGATCGCGAGCGGCTGGTGACCCATGGCGTGCGCGTGGGCGTGGCGACCGATATCGGCGGGGGCACCAGCGTCTCGATGCTGCGCACGCTGGATGAGGGCTACAAGGTGCTGCAATTGCGCGGCCAGCGGCTCAATCCCTTCGCCTCCTTCCACATGGCGACGCGCGGCAATGCCGAGGCGCTGGGGCTGGACGAGACGATCGGGTCTATCGCGCCGGGACGCGCGGCCGACCTCGTGGTGCTCGATTCCGCGGCCACGCCGACCATGCGCCTGCGCCACGCGACGATGACAAGTCTTGCCGAAGAACTGTTCCTGCTCCAGACGCTGGGCGACGACCGCGCGATCGCGGAGGTCTATGTGGCCGGCGCAAGGGCGAAGTCCACTTTGGTCGGGTTGTGAAGCAGGGGGGCTTTGGCCTACACCTTGCACACATTCCGTTCAGGAGAGCCCCAATATGACCGACTATCTGACGAAATCCGGCCTGTCCGTGCACCCCCTTCTGGTCGACTTCGTCGAGAAAGAAGCGCTTGCCGGCCTGGCGGTATCGGCGGATCGGTTCTGGGAGGGCTTGGCCGCCCTGGTGCGCGAGCATGCGCCGACCAATGCACGGCTCCTGGCCAAGCGCGACGATATCCAGGCGAAGATCGACGAGTGGCACCGCAAATATGGCCCGGTGGCGAATAACCCGCAGGGCTACGAATTCTTCCTCAAGGAAATCGGCTATCTGGTGCCGGAGCCGGGTGACTTCACCATCGAGACCGAGGGGCTGGACCCGGAGATTTCCAGCGTGTGCGGACCGCAGCTGGTGGTGCCGGTGTCGAACGCCCGCTATGCGCTCAACGCTGCCAATGCGCGCTGGGGCAGTCTCTATGACGCGCTCTATGGCACCGATGCGATCGGCCGCGAGGGCGATCTGGCGCCGGGCAAGGCCTTCAATCCGGCGCGCGGCGCGGCCGTGGTGGCGCGGGCTGCCGCCTTCCTCGATGAAGCCTTTCCGCTGACCTCGGGCAGCCATGCCGATGTCACCGCCTATGTCGTGGCCGAACAGGGTGGTCTGGCCAATCTGGTGATCGACACCAAGGCCGGGCCGGCAACGCTCAGGGATGGCTCGGCCTTTGTCGGCTATGCCGGCGGTGGCGAAAAGGCCGAAATCGTGCTCAGGCACAACGGCCTCCACGCCGTGCTGGTGATCGACCCATCGAGCCCGATCGGCGCCACCCATGCGGCGGGCCTCAGCGATGTGATCGTCGAGGCGGCGCTGACCACCATTCAGGATTGCGAGGATTCGGTTGCGGCCGTGGATGCCGAGGACAAGGTCGGCGTCTATCGCAATTGGCTGGGGCTGATGCAGGGCAATCTCGAAGACACCTTCGAGAAAGGCGGCAAGACCGTCACGCGCAAGCTCAAGGCCGATAGGGCCTACAAGGCGACATCCGGTGGCGAACTGGTGCTCAAGGGCCGCTCGCTGCTGCTGGTGCGCAATGTCGGGCACCTGATGACCACCGACGCGGTGCTGCTCGATGGCAAGCCCATTGGCGAAGGGCTGATGGATGCGGCCGTGACGGCGCTCTGCGCCATGCACGACAAGGGCGCCAATTCCCGCAATGGCGCGATCTATGTGGTCAAGCCCAAGATGCACGGGCCCGAGGAAGTGGCGTTTGCCTGCGCGATCTTTGCCTCCGTCGAGGGCTTCCTGGGTTTGCAGCCGAACACGATCAAGATCGGCATCATGGATGAGGAGCGCCGGACCTCGGCCAATCTCAAGGCGGCGATCTATGAAGCGCGCCAGCGGGTCTTTTTCATCAATACCGGCTTCCTTGATCGCACGGGCGACGAAATCCACACCTCGATGGAAGCGGGAGCGGTGCTGCGCAAGGACGAGATCAAGTCCGAAAAGTGGATTTCGTCCTACGAGGACCGCAATGTGCTGATCGGTCTGGCCACGGGCTTTTCAGGCCGGGCGCAGATCGGCAAGGGCATGTGGGCGCGCCCCGACGACATGGCGGCCATGCTCGAAGCCAAGATCGGCCATCCCAATGCCGGCGCCAATACGGCCTGGGTGCCCTCGCCGACGGCGGCGACCCTGCATGCGCTGCACTATCACCAGGTCGATGTGTTCGAGGCGCAGAAGCGTCGCCACAACCAGGCCCTTCCGCCCCTGTCGGACCTGTTCTCGATGCCGGTACAGGCGCCCTATTCGCTCAGCCGCGAGGAAATCACGCGCGAACTGGAAAACAATGCGCAGGGCATTCTGGGCTATGTGGTGCGCTGGGTACAGCAGGGCGTGGGATGCTCCAAGGTTCCGGACATCAACAATGTCGGGCTGATGGAAGACCGCGCCACCTGCCGCATTTCCTCGCAGGCGGTGGCCAATTGGCTGCGGCACGGGCTGGTGAGCCGGGACGAGGTGACCTCGGTGTTCGAACGCATGGCAAGCGTGGTGGACGCGCAGAATGCGGGTGATCCGCTCTATCGGCCGATGGCGGAAAATTTCCAGTCCATCGCCTTTCAGGCGGCCCTGGATCTGGCGCTGCATGGCGCCGACCAGCCTTCGGGCTATACCGAGCCGCTGCTGCACGCCGCCCGGCGCAAGGTGAAGGCCCGCGACGCGAAGTAGGGCGGCCTCATAGGATCGATCATACTGGATGGGACACCCTCCCCTTGATGGGGAGGGTTGGGGAGGGGTGCTTCAGGCCCGGACATCCCGTGCGTAACGCACCCCCTCCCAACCTCCCCCGTCAAGGGGGAGGTGCCGCGCTGGTGAGTGCGGAAGCATCGATGCTCCGCTGCATGCCTACTCGCAGGTGAAGCTCTCGTGGCTCTTTTCGTCGCCGCCGGTATATCGGGCAATGGCGGGGTGCGGGCAGAGCTTGCGGGTGACACCGATCAGGTCCGGGACATATGGATTGTCCGGGGTGGCAGTGGCGACCAGATGGGTCGGGGCCGTGCCGTTTTCGACCCAATCGACCAGAGCCGTAAATGCATCGAACTTGTCGGTGGCCGGGCTGCCCGAGCCATGGCCCATGCCGGGTACGGTATAGAGCAGGGTGAAATCCTCGGCATTGCCGCCATTGTTGGCGTCGAGTTGCTCATACCAGCGGATGGTGTCGAGGGCCGAGAAGACCGGATCGCTCATGCCGTGGAAGACGATCATCTTCCCCCCAGCGTCGCGGAAGTCGGCCATTTCGGGGTTGTCCACGTCAGTCGGTGTCATGAAGTCCATGGGGGACTCCGTGAATGTCGCATCGGTGGCATCGACGGTGGCGTCGGTATCGAAGTCATAACCGAGCAGGAACTGCTCCAGGGCCGCAGGGCTGCCTTCCACCTGGACTGGCGGGTTGGAGAAGATTTGCGCAAGAGATGATGCGCCCATCGTGGCGATGAGCGGCATGCCATCCCAGGGCGGTATGCCACTTTCGAGCTTCCAGAAGCGCCAGTCGCCCGACTCGATGCCGCGGTCCCAGGCCCAGCTGGAATAGAGCGCCTCGCCCCTGGAATTGGTCGGGCCGGCATGTATGCGGCGGAGCGCCTCGACCTGTGCGGCAGTCAGGCAGGCCTCGGTGGCATTGCCTTCGCATGTGAGCGTCGAAATGTCGAAGGTCGACTGGCAGGCGGGGCTGTCGGCGATGATCCCGTCTTCGAGGCCATCAAGGCCGTCACAGGCGCCAAGGACGGCGTCGGAAACCAGCTTGAGGTCCTCAGGCGTGAAGGCCTTGCGCACGTCGCCATTGATCGCATCAAAGCTCTGCACGTCCCAGGCATGCTGGATCGCGGCGCGGGGCAGGTTGAAACCCGGATAGCCGGCCAGGATTCCGTCGAAGGCCTCGGGTGAACGGGTTGCCTGCACCATGGCATGGCGGCCGCCATTGGAGCCGCCGACGCCATAGCTATAGGCGATCGCGTCGCCGTAATAGGCCTCTACCATGGTGGTAGCGACCAGGTTGAGCTTCATGACGGCGCCATAGCCATAGTCACTGCGGGCCTCCGGGTCGAAGCCGAAAATTGCGCCTCCGGCCAGGCCGGCCTCGGGATGCACGGACCCGTCGTGTCCCGCATCGCTCGACACCACCGCATAGCCGCGGGCCAGCGCGGTGTCGGACGGGTCGGCGTTGAGCAGATTGCCCATGGCCGGGACCACGGCGCCATCATTGCCCCCGTTGAACTGGTGCACGAAGCGGCCGTTCCAGTCATCCGGCAGGCGCAGCTCAAAGCTGATCCGGTAGGTATTGCCGTCCAGGCCGGTGCGCTCGGCGATATGACCGCGCACCAGGCAGTGAGCCACCGGTGCGTTCTCGCCGACGGCTTCGGCCAGGGCCTCGGTAATCACGAGGTCATCGACCCCGAAATCATGCGTTGCCACGTCTGCACAATCGAAAGCCGCAGCCTGGGCCAATCCGGCCCATGAGGCTGCCGTCATTAGTGCGCCAAGCGCGACCGTATTCCGCCATCCTGAAGTCATCTCATTCCTCCCTTGAGCATCATTGATGCAGGAGGATTGTTATGTACAATAACAAAAATGGCAAGGTGCAATGACTGCGCCATGCTGGGAAGGGGGCGGCGAGCCCTGCCTGGGCAGGAGCGGGACGGCACAAATGCCCGCGCTGCCTGGACCCGAGGGCGGGGTTTGGGAGGCCGGTGGAAAACAGAGGCGGGCAATATCGCGCTGCTGGGCTCAGGCCAGATTATAGGTCGGCAGGGTCAGCGCTGTCCCGGCATGCAGGATCTCGATATCATTGGCCTGCATGATGGTGGCGGTGTTGATCGGCTCGCCGGTTCCCATGTTGCGGGCGTAGCGGGGATGGGCACCCGACGCGATCAGCAGGCGAAGGCGGTGACCTGGGCGAAAACTGTGCGCCGTGGCATGCAAGGGGATGGTGAGGCACCAATTGCCCTCCGCGTCGACGGGCGTCTCCGGGGTGACCCGCGTGAAGCCGTCGCAGATATTGCGCGAAATGCCGTCGGGGCCGACATCGTTGAGCCGGACGAAGAAATCGGCATGGGGCAGGCTGGCGCGGGCCTTCAGCGTCACCTGGCACGATCCGATGACGGTGAGCGCACTGGTGAGCACGCGTCCGGTATAGGTCAGCACATCGGGGCGGTTTTCCAGCCGCGCATTGTCCACCGCGCCCGCGCCGGTGAAGGCGAAGATGGCGCCCCCCAGATTGGGCGTCGGGTCGGCCGGATCGAAGCGATAGCGGTTGCTGCCGTTGCTCGGTGTGCCGGAATCGATCAGCTCGCCACTGGCGCCGAGCATCCAGGTCCGCGGCGTTGCCGGGCCGGGGGGATAGCGGTCGAACTCATGCCACTCGTTGCAGCCCGAGATATGGATGCGCACCGGCCGGGATCGCAGGCCGGAGCGGTCGCCATTGAGCCAGGCGCGCATCCAGGCAAGGGTCTCGCGCAGATTGTCGCGCTGCAATTCCTCGGCAATATGGAACCAGGTGCCGATTGTGAGATAGGGCCGGTGTCCCAGTTCCACCAGCCGCTGGTAGTCTGCCAGCAGGGGGTCGAGCATGAAATCGTACCAGCCGGAGATGAAATGGGCCGGCGGCGTTGTTTCGGTCAGCCGGTGGCGGTGATCGAGGTCGGTCCAGAAGGCGTCATTGCCGATGGCGTTTTCAAACCAGTGGCGCCAGAAACCGACCCGGTGACCCACAACGGCCTTGTCGGCTTCGATCAGGGGCAGGACGGCAGCGGCCTTGTCGGTGCGGCGCTCGATATCGCCGGAAAACATGCGGGCAGCGGTGGCCAGAGGCCGGTTGCGCAGTCCCTCGATCACCTGCACCCAGGAGAGCCAGAGATTGAGATGAAAGGCTCCGGCGGGAAAGACCACCGGACGAAAATCGGCGGTAGTCACCTTGGTCGCCAGAGCCGCCGTTTCGGGCAGGGCATCGCAAATGGCCCATTGCGCATAGCCCAGATAGCTGGGGCCTGTGAGCCCGATGCGGCCGTCATACCAGGGCTGGGCCCTGATCCATTCCAGCGTCGCGAGCCCATCGGCGCGCTCATTGGCGAAAGGGTCGAACTGCCCGCCCGAGCGCTCTGTGCCGCGACAGGCCTGTACCACCACATGAAAGCCGCGCTCGGCATAGGCTTCGGCGACCGGGCCGAAGCCGCGTCGTCCATAAGGCAGGCGCATGAGGATGGTGGCGTGGGGACCGGGGGCGTCCGGGGCATAGTGATCGGTCTTGAGTACGACGCCATCGTTCATCGGCACGCCGATGCCACGCTTCTTGCGCACGCCGTTGAGCCGCGGCGGCAGATCCTCCACCCAGGCCAGATAGAGCGAGGGGAGGCTCATCGGGTCAACTCACGAAGTCGAACGCATCGACGTCGAAAAGGCCCCGGTCGGTCATCTTGAGATGCGGGATGACCGGCAGGGCCAGGAAAGCCACCTGCAGGAAGGGTTCGGGCAGGACGCAGTCGAGCGCCCGGGCAGCGTCGCGCAGATGATGCAGGTCATGGGCGACCTGTTCGAAGCTTTCCAAACTCATGAGCCCGGCAATGGGCAGGGCGAGTTCGGCCGTCACCCTGCCGCCATCAGCGACCGCAAAGCCGCCGCCCAGCTCGATCAGGCGATTGACCGCCGCGGCCATGTCCGCGTCATTGGCGCCGACCACGGTGATGTTGTGGCTGTCATGCCCCACCGAGGAGGCGATGGCGCCGCGCTTGAGACCGAAGCCGGTAACGAAGCTGCGGCCGATATTGCCGTTCTTGCCGTGGCGCTCGATGACGGCGACCTTGATGACGTCCGCGTCGAGGTCGGGCTGCAGACCCTGTTCGGTATGCGCCAGGCTCGCCTCCTCGCGGAAGGTGAGAATAAGGCCGGGCCTGACGCCGATGACCGGCACCCGGTTCTGCCCGGGTTTTGGCTCGGTAACGAAGGCCTCGGCGGTCACCGGCTTTGCCTTCATGGACTGCAGGCCCACCGGTGCCACCATTTCGCGTGTGGCAAAGAGTTCGGGCGTGACTAGCCGTCCCCCGGCGAGGACGTCGGAGACGCGGCAATCCTCGAGACTGTCGAGGATGGCGATGTCGGCACGCCAGCCGGGCGCCAGGAGGCCGCGGTCCCTGAGGCCAAAGATGCGCGCGGCCGAGTGGCTGGCGGCGCGATAGACATGGTGCAGTGGACGGCCCATGGCGATCAGCCGGCGGATGGAGCTATCCAGATGCCCCTCCTCGGCAATGTCCAGCGGGTTGCGGTCGTCGGTGCACAGCGCCACGAAGCTCGAACTGTTCTCGTCGAGGATTTCCGCCAGGGCCTTCAAGTCCTTGGAGACCGAGCCCTCGCGGATGAGGATGGCCATGCCCTTGGCGAGCTTTTCGCGCGCCTCTGCGGCGCTGGTCGCTTCGTGGTCGGTGCGGATGCCGGCGGCGAGATAGCCATTGAGCGCCTCGCCACGCAGCAGTGGCGCATGCCCGTCGATATGGCCGTCCTGGAAGGCGAGCAGCTTTGCCAGAATACCCGGATCAGCGTTGAGCACGCCGGGGAAGTTCATCATCTCGGCCAGGCCGACCACCTTGGGGTGATTGCGGAACGGCAGCAGGTCCTCGATCTCGAGACGGGCACCGGCGGTCTCGAACGGGGTCGCGGGCACGCAGGAGGAGAGATTGACGCGCACATCCATGATGGTGCGCTCGGCACTGTCGAGGAAGTAGCGAATGCCCTCGGCGCCCAGCACATTGGCGATCTCATGCGGATCACAGAGCGCGGTGGTGACGCCATAGGGGAGGACGCAGCGGTCGAATTCCAGCGGGGTGACCAGCGAGGATTCGATGTGCAAATGCGTGTCGATGAAGCCCGGCACGGCAAAGCGGCCGCTGCCGTCGATCACCTGTTTGCCGTCATAGCGAGCATGAGTGCCCACGATGCGGTCCGCGACAATGGCGATATCTGTGGTGGTGACGGCGCCGGTGATCACGTCGAGCAGGCCGATATTGCGGATGACGATGTCGGCCGGCTCCTTTCCCTGCCCGGCCATGATCATGCGGGTCAGAAGGGCAGGGCTGGTCATGGGCTTGGTCTCGGAATGGATCATGCCGGAAAGTCGGCTCGCCGACCCTTCTCGTCAAGCCCTTGTTCCGGCACGGCACGGAACCGCAGGCGCTGCGTGCCGTTGGTCTAGCGACCACGGAAGGAAGCCATATGGAAACCTATGACCCGAAGAAGAACCAGACCGAGGTGCGACAGGCCAGTCCGCGTAAGATGAACCTGCGGGTTCTGCTGCTCTCGCTTATCGGCATCGTTGTCGTCTTCGCCGTGCTCTACCTCGTCTATGCGCTGGCGCAGCCGGCGGGCTGACGGGCCTCAGGCCGAGCTGCGCTGTGCCGACAGGGCCTCGCGCAGCTGCGCCTGACGGCGGGCGGGTTCCGGCGGCAAACTGGGGCTGTACAGACAATATCGGTTACGGCCGCCATGCTTGGCCCGGTAGAGCGCGTCGTCGGCAAAGCGCAGCAATTCGGTTTCGCCATGCGCCAGGTCCGGCGCGGTGGCGATGCCGATGCTGACCCCGATATGGGCCAGGCCGGCCGCCAGCGCCACCGGACGCGACAGCGCCTCGATGATCGACTGCGCCAGGGCCTGGGGCTGTTCGTGGCTGGTGATGCCGGGCTGGATGATGGCGAATTCGTCGCCGCCGAAGCGGATCAGCGTGTCCTGGGGGCGGACCAGCGCATTGAGCCGCCCGGCCACGGCCGTCAGCAATTCATCGCCGGCCTGATGCCCCATGGTGTCGTTGACCTGCTTGAACCGGTCGAGGTCCAGGGCGAGGACGGCCAGGCGCGGCTCGCCGGCCGGCATGGCCCGGAAGCTTTCGCCAAGGCGCTGGCGGAAGAGGGTGCGGTTGCCCAGCCCGGTCAGGGGATCGTGCTGGGCGCGGTGGCTGGCTTCCTCGCGCTCGGCCTGCAATGCGAAGAGGGCGCGGTGGAGGCTGCGCAGCAGCAGACCCACGATCAGCAACCCGATCACCATGGCGCTGACCAGCGCGGGGGAAGCCGCCTGCAACAGCCGCGTGCCGGGCAGGTCGGCCTGCCAGGTCAGCCAGGCGATCGGCGTGCCGGCCGCATCGGTGATCGAGAGAGCCGCATCGGCACTGCTGTCCGGCGCGGCAGTCAGGAAGGCGGGGACGCCTATGCGGTACTGGTCGCCGAGTTCGGCGGCGAGCGCCGCATCGAGCAGGATGACCGAGACATAGATCGCTTCCGTCCCCACGTCCGGCGCGTTTTCGCCGCTATAGGAAAGGATGGGCATGGCGCCGATCAATGCCGGTTGCCCCTCGAAATGGGCAAAGTCCATGGCCTGGGGCGGCGTGTCGGCGACGCCGGCATTATAGGCGGAAATCTGTGCCTCGGCCTCGAGGCTGTCGATCCTGTCGAGGAAGGGGGCGAGGTCCGGTTCGGCCCCACCGGCTGCCTTGGCCCGGACCCGTCCACCGTCGCGCATGGCGATCACGACATTGCGGTCGCGGTCCAGGATCAGGGTGCGGCTATGGCCGAAGGTGTCGAAAGCGGCGACGCCCATATTCTCGACGAGCCAATCGGCGTCGCGCTCGTGGAAGGCCGTGACCGCCTCGTCCCAGGTCGCCAGTTCTTCCTGGGCGAGCAGCAGTTTCTCCTGAAGCTCCTCCAGGGCCCGCTCGAGCAGCAACCGGTCCCGGCTCATCGCATCGGCATCAATGCTGCGGGCCGACCAGACCAGGAACCCGGCCAGTGCCAGCATGGTAATCCCGGCCGCCGCGGCTATGGGCAGCAGGAACCGGGCCGTGAAATGGGTTGATCCCGACACCTGCATCAGCGCCCCCGAAAAAATCTCGGCGCAGTCTTTATTGAGGCGCGTTAGCACCGGCTTAATCGCCAGGCGGGACCGTGTTTCTGCGTTAACGACCGGTTGCGGCGGCGGGAACCGTGGACCGGCCTGCGTGTTGTGCTCGCAGCGTCACCATTTCGGGCAACACACTCATGGATATCGGCAATAGCATCGGATGGGTGGACACCTATCTGCCTGCGCACATCATCGGCCTGCGTTTGCTTTTCGCGGCGATGTTTGGCGCCGTGATCGGAATCGAGCGGGAGATGCACACCGCAGAGGCAGGCCTCAGGACGCATATTCTCGTCTCTGTGGCAGCAGCCCTGTTCACCATATTGGCCTTTGAAATCTTTCACACCATCCAGACGGCCAGCCAGACCAACCCCGATCCCATTCGCGCCGTAGAAGCGGTGACGGCCGGCATCGCCTTCCTCGGGGCGGGAGCCATTTTCAGGAGCGGGGCGGGCGTCCAAGGCCTCACAACCGGGGCCGGGATGTGGCTCGCCGGCGCGGTCGGCATGGCCACTGCGCTTGGACACTACGTCATTGCTGCGGGAACGGCGTTGCTGGCCGTCTTGGTCATGGCCGCGCTGCGCTTTTTTGCGCACAAGGTCATTCGCGGCAGACATGGTGAGGCAGATTAGCGGGCCAGGAATGGCCGCGGGGAGAAGCAATCAGGCGTGCCAGGCAGCACTGAGGGACATGCGCCGCCGGCGAATTGCTTCTCCCCCCGTACGGACACGACCGGGAGGTGTCGTATCCGCGCCCATGCGCAAAACCTTGCAAGCAAGATCGGCGCTAGAGGATCGGCGGTGGTGCAGACCGCCGATCTTTTCAAACGGCGGAGAGGGACACTTGGGAATGCAGGCTGATCCAAAGGACCGGCACGCAGCATCACTCTCCGCCAATCGGCATGTAACCTGTGGACGCAGGAGTCACATGCCAACCGCATCCAGGCGCTGGTGGCGCGCCCAGAAACTGACTATGGAGGCCGCTTCGTGCCGATAGGCACTCAGTTCGGCCTGCCGAAAGAACACCACCGAAGCGCCTGCATCCTGCAGGGCCTGGCGACCGGCCCGGTCGGTGGGCTGCATCATGACGGCAAGGGGAATACCCTTCTGCCGGAGCAGCGCCTGTTTGCGCGCCACGAATTCGAGGTTCGCGCCGCTATGGGCCTTGAGATCGACGATCACCAGGCCCGGCCATTCCAGACCGGTATCCGCCAGCGTTATCGACAGGAAATCCTCGCCGGCTTCAGCGGTGTCGAAATGCCTGACATCAGGGGCACCATGCGCCAGCAACATGCGGGTCAGCAGGTGTGCAGAGTGCCCGTCATCATCAATCAACGCGATGAATGGGCTATCGTCGGATAAAACGTTCAACAGTCACCTCTTCCCCGTGCCGCACGGGGTCCGAACACAACAAAACGCCATCGCTGTCCGAAAGCCGTAGTCGCTCGGGCAGGGTGGTTTATACGGTTTGTAGAACACGCCCGGCGGGGCCTGACCGCTCGGGAAACATGTCGAGTTCGTGACATCGACGAGGCGGCGTATGATCGAAGTTGACCGCGCGGGGGAGGCAAAATCGGGTAAAACGGGGGTAACCCACCCTTGTGTTTTACATGTAAAGCGGCGCAAATAGTCGCGTTGTGGCGGGAGTTTCAGGGTGTCGGAGCACGTGGCAGACGCGGGGGAGGTAAAACGGGCGCTGGATCGCCTGCTTGCCTGGCCCGATATTGCCCGCTCGCCGCAGCTTGCCAAATTCCTGAGCTATATCGTTGAACGCCGCCTCAATGGCGATGCGCAGACGATCAAGGCCTATTCCATTGCTGTCGACGTCTTCGGCCGCCCCCCGGATTTTGATCCCCAGGCCGATCCGATCGTGCGGGTGCAGGCCCGACGGTTGAGGGGGCTTCTCGATCAGTACTATCTCGGTCCGGGTGTCGATGAAGCCTTGCGCATTCAGCTCCCGATTGGCCGCTATGTCCCCGAATTCACCGAAGCATCGGCGGTCACGCCCGCACAGGTGATCGGACAAGAAGCCGAACCGGCCCGGCTGGCCCCTGCTTCTCACCGCCCGCGCGGCCATATCACCATATCCTGGTTCGTGCTGCTGGTTCTGGCGCTGGGCGCAACGGCGATCACCTATTCTCTGGCCACCTGGGGACCGCGCCGGGAGCAGCAGGTCGCTGCCGCCGGGGCCATCCAGATGCCCAAGCTGCGGGTGATGGAGTTCCAGAACCTGACGGGCGATCCGACGATCACCGCGGCCATTTCGGCACTGGCCATCGAAGTGGTGACCGGCTTTGCTCCCTTTACCAATGTTGCAGTGTCCCTGGGCAGCCGCAGCGACCTCACCGCGCAACAGAGCCAGCGGGAAGGCTACGAACTGTCCGGTGTGGTGCGCAGGGCGCCGACGGATGCCGGTCTCTATCAGGTCAGCGCCATCCTCACCGACCTCGAGGCCAACAGCATTGTGTGGAACCGGTCATTCGAAGCGACGCAGCAGCAGCTGATCGGCCGCGCGGGCATCGATGCCATCTCGATGGATATGCTGCTGCTGGTGGGCAATACGCGGGGCCCCCTGCATGCCCGCGCCTGGGACTTTCTCGAACGAACCGATGCAAGCGGCCAGCAGAACTTCTATCTCTGCACAGTGCAGTTCGTCATGTACCGGACGACGCTTTCCGCCGGCGCGGCCGAGCGCGCCAATGCCTGTATCCAGTCGCTGCCCGAAAGTCAGCAGAACACGGGAATGGTGCTGGCCGCCAAGGCGAGCCTGATCGCCGAAGGCGGTTTGGCCACGCAGCAAACGGCCGAGGACTACGCCGCGCGAATGCAGCAGGCCGAGGCGCTCCTCGACGCAGCGATGCAGCAGGCTCCGACCTCGTTCTTCGTGTGGGAGCAGCGCGCGCGTCTTCATGAAGTGACGGGTATGCATGATCGGGCCGAGTCCGAATATGGCACGGCGCTGCAGCTCAATCCGGCAAGTGTTGACGCGACGGCCGCGCATGCGCGGCACCTGGCTTTGATCGGTCGCATGTCAGAGGCGCTCCCTCTGGCCCAGAAAGCCATCGAGTCGGTGCCCCTGACCCGGATTCCGAGCTGGTTCTATTGCGTGCCAGCGCTGGGGGCCCTGCGTGCGGGTGCGCTCGATCGCGCTCTCAGCCAGGCGCGGACCTGTGCCCGCGCCGATATCGAACTGGGCTCGGTCCTTGCACTGGTCGCGGCGCAACGGTCCGGCGATGCCGAAACCGTCGCCCGGCAATTGCCGCGAGTGCTCGAAGTGCCCAATTTCCGCAATTTCGGCATCGTGACCTATCTGGGCCGTCGCATCGGCGACCCGGTCCTGCTGGAAGAGATCGGGGCGAGCCTTGCCGAAGTGGGCGTGCCGGCGCAGTCGCTGATCAGCGCCTACTGACCGGGTGCTGTCCCCGAGACCTCGAAGCTCATGCGACACAGGTCGACAAAGCGGGCGCCGCGCTCCTCGAAGTTCCTGAACTGATTGTAGGACGGGGCCCCGGGCGAGAGGATGATGGTATCGAAGCGCGCCTGGTGCTCGACCAGCGACGCGATGGCCGCCTCGAGATCGGGGGCCGGGAGTACGAGAACGTCGGGTGCCGTGGCACTGGCGGCGCTGGCGAGCCGCTCGCCGGTCACCGGTAGGGTTGCCAGCGTCGTGACGCCGCGCTGAGAGAGCAGGGTGGCGAGCTCGGCATAATCCTGCTGGCGCTCATGACCGCCGGCGATCAGCGCAATGCGGCGACCCGGATAGGCCGCCAGCGCCGCCTTGGTCGCCTCGGGCGTGGTCGAGATGGAATCGTTGACGATGGTGAGGGCGCCGAAGCGGTGTTCTTCGAGGCGGTGCGGCAGGGGGCGAAACGCGGCAATGCCGGCAATGATGCCATCGAGTGTTCCCCCGATGCCGAGGGCGATCTGGGCGGCCAGCAGCGCATTGTCGAGATTGTGCGCCCCGCGCAATCGCGACCGGGACACGGCGTTCTCGATGGCCAGGCTCTGTTCCGGTGTCAGGTCGGGCAGCAGGCGGCGGTGGTCGCGCACTGCCTTGGCGACCAGGGCATTGCCGCGGGCCGCAGCGCCCAGGGCAACGGCAAAGCCGCCGTCACGGTCGATCAGGTGCAGCTTGTCGGCGTAGTAGCGCTCGACGCTGCCGTGCCAGTCGACATGTTCGGGATAAAGATTGGTCAGCGCTGCCACATCGGGCAGGAAATTCATGTCCGCCGTCTGGTAGCTCGATAGCTCGAACACGACCACGGCATGCTTGTCGGCGATTTCGAGGGGCGCCAGCCCCACATTGCCCGCAAGGCCCGCATCGATCCCGGATCGCGTCAGCATCAGGTGGACCAGGGTGGCCGTTGTCGATTTGCCCTTGGTGCCGGTGATGGCGATCACGGTGCGCCCGTGCCGGTAGGCGGCGCCCCAAAGATTGAGATTGGAGGTCACCGGGATGCCGGCCGCGCGCGCGATGTCGAAGACCGGCTTGTAGCGCGAAACGCCCGGGCTCTTGACGATCAGGCCGAAGCGGTGTTCGCGAATGGCGGCCGGCAGGTCCGCTATCGCGATCTGCTCGGTTTCGGGCACATCGGCATTGCCGTTATCGACTGTGACGAACACCTTGAGGTCTGGCTGCCGGGTCTTGAGAAAGGCGCGGGTGGAGAGGGCCTCGCGCCCTGCGCCATAGAGCAGGACCGGTTCTTCAAACCGCATAGGCGGCCACCTTGGCGGCGAGCGCCGGCGGAATATGGTGATCATGACTGTCGGTCAGGCATTCGGCCATGGCCAATTGCAGCTTCTCCTCGCCATATTGGGCGAAAAGGTCGGCCTTGATGGCGCGCACGACCGCGTCTTCGTGCCAGTCGGCGAGGCGGGTGAGGGTGTAGAAACACGCCGCGGCTTCGAGAATTTCGCCCACGCATTCCCAGGGCTTCTGCCCGGTGAGGCCGGCCAGTTCCCGGAAGGACTGCTCGTTGGCCGGCTCATCGAGCAGGTTCTTGCCGAATATGGACAAGAGCCGGTCCTTGGCCATGAAGGGCGCAAAGATCAGGAACACGAAGTGACACTTCGGGCATTCGCCGCACCAGAGGGGACCGTCATTGCCGTTGAGACGGAAATTGCGGTTGCAGCTGGAAAAGACGGCGTCAAACTTGGCCTGTTCGGTGAAGAGGGAGGCGATGCGCGCCTCCGAATAGGGTCGCAGCAGCGAGAAATATTTCAGGGCTCCGCCGGTGGCATTGGCCAGGGTGTCGGCGATCAGCAGCTCGAAGCCGAGGGATTTCGAGTACTGGTGGTTGGTCTCGCGCCCGTCGAACACCACATTGCCTTCGCTGGCGGAGCGTTCGTTTGAGAGCACGATCTGGTTGTAGCCAAAGAGCAGGGCGCAGAGCGATGCAATCATGGAATTGATGGCCGTCGAGGGGACGTGGCCATTGTAGTAGCCCGGCTGCTGGCCAAGCCTGATCATCTCCGGGTCGAGCTTGCGCTGGACATAGAGCGGCGGCGAGCCGATGGCCTCGACAGAGGTCAGGATCGGTCCCTTGGGGTTGACGGCAAAGGGCGTGAACGCCTGGCCGGTATGGGTCAGAAGGTCGACGCTGACCAGCGAATCCTTGCCGCCGCCGATGGGCAGCAGGGTGCGGTGGGGTAGCGGTGGCGCGGGCTTGCGCTCCTCCGGGTCGTGCGGGGCGGACAGCTCAAGCTTGCCGAAGCGCGACAATTGGTTGCGGGCGTAGAATTCCCCGAGGCCGTTTTCATAGACATCGATGACAAAGGCACGTTCGGCGGCCGTCAGCGCAATGTCCGGCGCTTCGATGGCGAGGGGTGCCCGCAGCTTGAAATAGCTCACGCCCAGCACGATGGCGGTGAGGCCCATCAGTTTGGTAAAGGCGGGCGAACTGGCCATTTCCTCATCGGCGCCCCGCGGCAGCACCAGCACTTCGGTGAAGCCGAGGTCATTGAGCCTGTAGGCAAAGCGGGCTTCACCCGTTGCCGGGTCGAATGTGGGGCGTTCGATGCGGAAGAATTCGGTCACGGGCAACTCGCTTCGTTTGACCTCCATATAGGTGATTTGCGCCTGTGGTGGGAGTGTGGCGTCGCATGACGGTCTGGCCGGGTCGTTCATCAAGCGGCTCCTGGATCCCCCCGGGGCGCTGGAAGCAGCTCCGCCGATGTGTTTTTGGCTGGGCCGCTCCCCGTGCTAGCCTGCCCGCGAGCACCGATCCGTTTGCCGCTCCCCCGGCCCCGGCAGAGCCCTGCCGTCCGGATCGCCAACGCAAGAACTCGTCCAGGGAAAGTCCCGCCATGCAGCCAATCGTCAGGCCAACGCCGATATTGGCAGCGTTCTCCATTCTGTTGAGCGTTGCCTTCCTGATCATGGGAAATGGGTTGCAACTCATGCTGTTACCCATACGCGGCGGGATCGAGGGCTTCAGTTCCTTTCAGATCGGGTTGCTGGGTTCGGGGTATTTTCTCGGCTTCGTACTCGGCTGCGCGCTGACGCCGCGCATGATCATCCGCGTGGGTCACATCCGCACCTTTGCCGCCCTTGTCGCGGTCGCCTCGGCTGCGGCGCTGGGCTATCCAATGGCCGTGGACGCGCTTGTGTGGGTCGCCCTGCGCATGATCACCGGCTTCTGCCTGGCTGGCCTCTACCTGGTTGTCGAGAGCTGGCTGAATGATCAGGCCACCAACGAGACCCGCGGCGTTCTGATCTCAACCTATGTGACGGTGAATTTTACGGTCATCACCGTCGGTCAGATGATGGTGACGCTGTTCCAGCCCTCTTCGTTCATGCTGTTTTCGATCGCTTCGGTTCTGGTTTCGCTGGCAGCGGTGCCCATCGTGATGACGCGGTCTAGCCAGCCCCCACCAATCACTGTCGTGCGCTTTCGCCCTCGGCGCATGTTCCGGCTGTCGCCCACCGGAACGGTCTCCATCTTCCTGATCGGCCTGGCGACGGGCTCGTTCTGGGCGCTGGCGCCCTCCTATGCCAGCATGGTCAGCGGCAGCGTCAGCGATGCGGCCCTGTTCATGAGTGCCGCAGTCCTGGGCGGCGCGGTTGCGCAGGTCCCGGCGGGCAGGCTTTCGGACCGCACAGATCGGCGGAAGATACTCATAGCCCTCGCGGCCTGCTGCGCAATCGTCGGGATTGCACTGGTGATGACGACGGGCACCTCCATCTACTGGATGGGACTTGGCGCGGTCTTCGGCGCGGGCCTGCTACCGAGCTATGCCATTGCGGCGGCGCATGTGTTCGATTTTGCCGAGCGGGCCGACTATGTGGAGATTTCGGCCGGACTGCTGCTGCTCAACGGCATGGGGTCGACCATTGGCCCGCTCTTGTCATCGACCTGTATCGAGCTTTGGGGTCCCCAGGGCTTCTTCGTCGCCAATGCCACAATACAGATTGCGTTGATCGGTTTCGTGGCGTTCCGGCTGAGCCAGCGCGAGGGCCTGCCCATGGAAGAAAAGCAGACCTTCGACCTGGGAACCAGTGCGGCGGTCGCCGTGGTGGGGGACGAGGATGCCGTTCAGATGAGCGATCTTGTCGTTCAGGAAACCAAATAGGCCGGCATCACGAAGCACGGTCGAGCCTGTCGAAGCGCTCGGGCCTTGGACGTCGTGTTGACGTCTGAGCAAAAAAAAGTCATCCCGGAGCCCGAACATGATCCCAACCATCACCGCTTTCGAAAAGTCGCCAGACGGAGGGCAGGGTCTGGCCCGGGACATGCGCGTGCGCTGGGCGCTGGAGGAGGTCGGACAGCCCTATGAGGTGCGGTTGGTGCCGTTCAATGGGCTCAGGCAGGAAGCGCATGTGTCGCGAAATCCCTTCGGGCAGATCCCGACATTCGAGGCAGGAGGCCTGATCCTGTTCGAGAGCGGGGCCATCATCCTGCACATCGCAGAGACCCATGCGGGTCTGTTGCCCACCGACGCCGAGGCGCGGTCGCGGGCCATCATGTGGATGTTTGCGGCGGTCAGCACGGTGGAGCCGCCCATTGTGGAGCGCGAGCAGGCCGATTTCACCGATCGGGGACAGAGCTGGTATAGCCCGGAGCGTTTCGCGCAGATGGAGGATCGTATCCGGGTACGACTCGCGCAGCTTGCGGCGCGGCTTGGCGATGCCGATTGGCTCGACGGTGAATTCAGCGCCGGTGACCTGATGATGGTGATGGTGCTGCGGCGGGCAGACGAGTGGTTGCTGGCCGAGTTTCCGCCGCTGGTGGCTTATGTCGAGCGCGGCAAGGCGCGGCCAGCCTACAGGCGGGCTTTTGCGGCGCAATGGGCGATCAATGGCGAGGGCCGGTGCCAGACTAGCTAGGTGAGTCGTTCGAGCCGGCCTCGGCGCTTGACGATGTTCTTGTAGTCCCACTGGATGGTGCGGGCCTCTTCGAGCCAACTGACCAATTCGTTGGAATTTATCTGTGCGGACGATGTGTAGCGTTTTTCGGCGGCCTTGAACGTGCCTTCGGGTTCCAGGCCGGGCGTCTCGAAGGACTGGCCGCTCCAGAACAGCAGTCGCACGGGCCCCTTGAGCTTGGAATAGCCCACGATGGGGTTGCCATCGAGAAACCAGACCGGGTGGGCGTGCCAGATCTTGCTCTCGGCTTCGGGCAGGTGATGGTCGATGATGTCGCGTAACTCGTCGCAGATGATGCGAAAATCATCCGCTTGTGCTGCGTTATAGGCGTCGATGGTTGTGGGCTTGGTCATGCGCGTCTCCCTCGGCATCAGATTATACGAGGACGACGGGGGACGGGCGGGGATTTCGACGGATGAGGAAACGCCTTCGCAGCACGGCCGCTCAGTAGATGCGCATCTGCATGCGCATGACGATGTCGGCGCCCAGACGCTGGAAGCCGTATTCACGCATGGTGCAGCGCCACTCTTCGCCGATCTTCTCGATGCGGAAGAGATTGTAGCGCGCCGGGTCGTCCAGCGTGCCGCCCTGCGCGGCGCTTGCGGCGGCGACGCCGATCACCGGGACCTCGTGCGCCTTGCCCGGGATATGGTGGATGGAAGAGCGATGGGTGTGGCCGTGCAGGATCATCTCTGCGCCCTCGCTGGCGATGACCTGGCGGAAGATGCGGTGCCCCTTGAGGCCGAAGGAGGGATGCTGCAGTTCGGCATTGGGCGGGTGGTGGATCAAGACGACACGGAAATAGCCCGCATCGCCCAGGAGCTTGAGAATGCGCGCCAGGCGGGCTGCCTGCTTCTCCTCGAAGCGACCGATGGCCATGAAGGGCGGGGTCGGCACGGCGCTGGAGCAGGATATAATGGCCATCTCGCCCACGCGGCGCACGAACGGGAAGGCTTCGCCTTCCACCGTTTCGCCCCTTAAGTAATCACCCCACTGATCCCTGGCAAAATCCAGGGCCCCGGGCACATAGGCGTCGTGATTGCCTGGGCAGACGGCGGTGCGCTCGGGTCCCCCGAGGGCCCGGAGCCACTGACCGGCACGCTCGACTTCGCTATTGAGCGCCAGATTGGTCAGGTCGCCGGTCACGGCGGTGAAGTCGGCGTTCTGTTCCTGCATGTGCGCGACGAGGCGCGACAGCGTTTCGGTGTTCATCTCGCCGTGGCGCTTGAGCTTCCAGTTGAGAAAACCGGTCAGGCGTTTGCCCAGCAGGTCTCGAAGGCCCACCTCGGGCAGCGGGGAGAGGTGGATATCGGAAATGTGCGCCAGGGTGATCATCGCGGGGGTTTTGCCAGAACGCCTCGACCAAGAAAACGTTCAATCGTCACAACGCACGATTTTGTCGCGGGCCAAGCTCTGCTAGCCAAGGGGCAGATATGGAGCCAAGACCATGATGAATCGCTTTCAGCGCGTGCGCGCCAAGGTTTTCCTGACCCTCAAGGGGCTGTGGCATCGCATGACCATGGGCGCCCGGGTCATGGTGATCGACGGGGACAAGGTCCTGCTGATCCGCCACACCTATGTGCCCGGCTGGCAGTTCCCCGGTGGGGGCGTCGGGCCGGGCGAGACATTCGAGGAAGCCGGGGCGCGCGAAACGCTGGAAGAGACCGGCTATCGCGTGACCGGACCGATGGAGCTGTTCGGCCTCTATCACAATACCAGCCCGGTCACGGATCGCGACCACGTCGCCTTCTTTGTGGCGCACAAGTTCGAACATGCGTTCGAGCGCAAGCCGGATCACGAAATCGCCGAGGTGGGTTGGTTCGACCGCCACAAGCTGCCCGACACGGTGACGCCAGCCACCAGCCAACGGATCGATGAGTATTTCGACGGCCAGGAGAAGCGGACGGTCTGGGGGTATTGAGGCACAGTCACCCTCCTTTTGGGGGAGAGGTCGGCGCGCAGCGCCGGGTGAGAGGGCCTTCATCGGGCAACGCGCTTGCCAAAAGGCCCCCTCACCCCAACCCTCTCCCCCAGAGGGAGAGGGGGCGCAGCAGTCGAACTATCGTTTCACCCAACAAACGGCAGCTCCGGCCCTATGGGGACGATCCGGTGCGGGTTGATGGTGGTGTGGCTCCAGTAGTAGTGGGTGCGGATATGGTCGAGATCGACCGTTTCCTTGACCCCCGGCACCTCGTACAGCGCCTTGAGATAGTGGCTGAGGTTGGGGTAGTCGGCGATGCGCTTGAGGTTGCACTTGAAGTGACCGACATAGACCGCGTCGAAGCGCACCAGCGTGGTGAAGAGACGCCAGTCGGCCTCGGTGATGGTGTCACCAGTCAGATAGGCAGTCTCGCCCAATAGACCCTCGATCCAGTCGAGCGCCTCGAAAAGCTTGGTCACGGCCTCGTCATAGGCGTCCTGGGTGGTGGCGAAGCCGGCCTTGTAGACGCCATTGTTGATGTCGTCATAGACACGGGCATTGATCGCGTCGATCTTGTCGCGCAGGGGCTCGGGGTAATAGTCGTCGGTGTTGCCGGTCAATCCATCGAAGGCCGAATTGAACATGCGGATGATTTCCGAGCTTTCGTTGGAAACGATGGTGCCGCGTTTCTTGTCCCAGAGGACCGGCACCGTGACGCGACCGGTATAGTCGGGTTCGGCTTGGGTATAGACCTGCCAGAGCGTCTGCTTGCCGAACAGGTGATCGCCGGTCGAGCCTTCGTCCGTCTTGAAGCTCCAGCCGGTTTCGTCCGGCATTTTCGGCGAGACCACCGAAACGGAGATGAGCTTGTCGAGTTCCTTCAGCTTCCGGAAGATCAGCGTGCGATGCGCCCAGGGACAGGCGAGGGATACATAGAGGTGGTAGCGGTCCGCCTCCGCGGCAAAGCCGCCCTCGCCGCTGGGGCCGGGAGCGCCGTCGGCGGTCACCCAGTTCCTGAAACCCGCCTGGCTGCGCACGAATTTTCCGCCTGTGTTGGCGGTGTCGTACCACTGGGTGGACCATTTTCCGTCAATCAAACGTCCCATCTCGGGTTCCTTTCGGTCATCTTGCTGTCAGCATTCGCAGGCTCAATCCCTGCGGCCGGCATGGGTTGCGGCGCTGCTGTTCTAGCTAGGGACGGAACAGGGAGCGGAGAAGGCCGTTCTGACGGAACAGTGCGTTGTGCATTCGAGACACAGCGGCGGCACGGGAGAAGGAAATTGCAGCATGAATCCAATATTCCCATTTACGGCCAAATCAGCGGGTGCTAATGCGCAATCAGACGTGGAGGCGTCCAGGATGGTGAAGGTTTTGCAGACTAACCGACGACCCTAGGCGGTCGTTTCGAGCGGAAGGCCCGAGGGTCGACCGCAGCTTGCTCTGCACATCTTTCCTGGATCAGACCCATGACCACGCTCGTTGCGGCCGAGGCCGCTTCCACCCCTGTTGCCGGCCAGCCGACCGTTCGGGCTGCCACCGCTGCCGATGATGTATTTGTCGAGGACCTGCAGGCCATTGCCTTCGGGCCGGGACGGTTTGCGCGGACGGCCTTCCGGGTGCGTGAGCGCTTTCCCATCGATCCCAGCCTGAGCCTAATCGCCGAAGTCGACGGCACGCCTTGTGGTTCGGTGTGGATGACCCCGATCAGTGTCGATGGCCGCAAGGGCTATCTGCTCGGTCCCTTGGCGACCCATCCCAATTTCCGCAAACGCGGCGCTGGCAAGCTTCTGGCGCGGGAGGTCAGCCGACTGGCTCTTGCCCGGGGGGAAGGGGAGTTCGTGCTCCTGGTGGGTGACCAGGACTATTACTGCCCGCTGGGATGGGACATCACCACGCCGGGCAACATACAGTTCCCCGGCCCGGTCGATCCGACCCGCGTGCTGCTGATGGCCGAGGACAAGAGCCTCGCAAAGTCGCTCAAGGGCTCTATCGCTGCCTTCGAGGCCGGTCGGTAACGTCGAAAGAGGGTGCATGCCGAGGGTCGCTGAACTAGACTTCGGCGGCTTTCCTGTTTCCTGCAGAGCGTTTCGTGACCCTTGAACTCGACATAGCACAGAGCCTTGCCGGACGTTTGCTGGCCGAACCGCCCGCCCTCGAACCGGCGCGTGAACTGGTGCCGGACTGGCAGCCGCTCCGGCCCTTTGAACGCCCGCCGGTTCCCGCCGCCGTGCTGATTGCTCTGGTGCGGCGGCCCGAGGGGCACACGGTGCTTTATACCGAACGATCGCCGGATCTGCGGTCCCATTCGGGACAGGTGGCCTTTCCCGGCGGCAAGATCGACGGTGTCGACGCCGGACCGGCCGCTGCCGCCCTGCGCGAGGCCAATGAAGAGGTGGGCCTGGCGACGGATGACGCGCGCATCCTTGGCTACATGCCGACCTATTTCACGGGAACCAATTATCTCATCGTCCCGGTCGTCGCCGAAGTGCTGCCCAGCGGGCCGTTCGTTCCCAATCCGGGTGAAGTGCATTCGGTTTTCGAGGTGCCGCTCATGCGTATTCTTGATGCGGGCAGCTATGGACGCTTTCGCATCAGTCGCGGCGGCAAGGAGCATTCCACCTGGCAGATCGACCATGATGGCCATGTCATCTGGGGGATCACCGCTAATCTGACCCGCCTGTTCCGCGACCGGGTCGTGGGCGAGGTGGCGGCTTGATTCCGGATCGGATCACCGACGCAGAATGGCTGGCGCGCCCGGCGGTACAGGCGATCTTTGCAGCGCTGGACGGACGTGACGGCCGCACGCGAGCGGTGGGCGGGGTGGTCCGGGACAGTCTGATCGGTCGCATTCGAGAGCATGCCGATATCGACATGGCGACCGAGTTCCTGCCGGTGACGGTGATGCAAAGGGCCAAGGCGGCCGGCATCGCCGCCTATCCCACGGGCATCGAGCATGGCACCGTGACACTGCGGCTCGATGAGACCACGGTGGAGGTGACGACGCTACGCCAGGATGTCGTCACTGATGGGCGGCACGCGCAAGTGCAGTTCGGAACAGATTGGGTGGCCGACGCCGAGCGGCGCGACTTCACCCTCAATGCCCTTTATTGCGATGCCGATGGCAGATTGTTCGATCCACTGGGCGGGGCCGGAGACCTGCTTAATGGCCGGGTGCGCTTCATCGGCGATGCGGCGCGGCGGATCGCCGAGGATGGATTGCGGGTCTATCGCTTCTTCCGCTTTTCGGCCAGTCATGGCGGTGAGCAGTTCGATGCGGAGGGGCTGGCCGCATGCCGCGATGCTGCCGATGACCTCGAACATATTTCGCGCGAGCGAATCGGATCGGAGATGATGCGTATGCTTGCCCTGCCCAAGGTCGGCAAGACGCTCGGGGTCATGGACAAGCTTGGGCTGCTCTGCATTGAGCCGGGGGCATTGCCGGCATTGCTGCGCTACGAAGCCATGGGCGGCCGGTCCGCGATTTCACGTCTGGCGCTGCTTGGCCGAGAGGGGCTGGAGCGCCGGCAGGCGGATTGGCGGCTGAGCAAGGCAGTGATTACGAAGGCCGACAGAGTCGCGGAGGCTGCGCGCCTGCTGCGGAACGGCGATCTCGGATGGGCCGCCTATCGTTTCGGTGAAGATGCAGTGGAAGGTCTGGCCGTCGCCGCTGCGGAACAGGACTGGCCTCGAGAGCGCCTGTCGGAGATGGCGCGGGATCTGGGGCGCCTGCCGGTGGCGCCATTGCCCGTCAACGGTGCCGACCTGGAGAATAGGGGCATGAAACCAGGCCCTGAAATGGGCGCCGCCTTGGCCATTCTCGAACGGGCCTGGGTGGAAAGCGACTTTTCCCTCACCAAAGACGCCCTGATGGAGAGAATCTTTCACTAGCGCGCTGTGGCCAGGGATGTGTGCACGGGCCGGTACAGAAAGAAGCCCCGGCGGACCGGGGCTTGTTCGGATGGGTCAGTGCTTGGTCTGCCGGCCCATATCGTCGACATCAACGATGCGTTCCTTGATGCGCTCGACCATTTCGGGGCGCACTTCGGTTTCGCCGTTGAGATTTCGCATGTTCTCGACCGCACGACGAACCACTTCGGCCTCACTTTCGGCCTCGGCACGCCAGGTAGACCCTGGAATGAGCGTCCCGGAGTCAAATCGTTTCATCACGAACCTCCTCATCTCTCGCAATGGACAGTCTGAGGAAACGTGTGGATCGGCATTTGGTTCCGCCTAATCCTCGGGAAAGATGCCGATGTCCGACAGACCCTCCAGCCAGGTGCCGCCATCCCGGCGGATGACGGTGCGGGGTACGATGCCAGTCTCCTCGGCGATCGCCTCTGCCAATGGGACCGAATGGGTTACTACCCAGACCTGGGTCCGCTCGGCGGCGCGGGCAATGGCCCGGGCGAGGGCCGGCAGCAGGTCGGGGTGGAGCGAGGTTTCCGGTTCGTTGAGCGCAATGAACGGTGGCAGGCGGTAGGCCAGTAAGGCCCCGAGCAATGCGAGGAACTGCAGCGTCCCGTCCGAAAGCTCGGCAGGCGCGAAGGAGCGGTGCGGCATTTCGGGAAATATCATTGAGAAGCTGGCATCGCGTTCCGGCGGCGGGATCTCGAGCCTGGCACCGGGAAAGGCCTGTTCAATCGCCGCGTCGAGATCGACGGTGTCGCCGCGAATGTGCTTCAGCGTCGCCAGAACGGCCCCGAGATTTCTCCCGTCAGCATCGAGCGTGGGTGAGGTCACGGCCAGCGAGGGACGTCGTAGCGGCGAATCGGAATCGGTGCGGAAGCCGTGGTAGAAGCGCCATTCGGCCAGCATGTATCGGACTGTATCGAGTTCGGGCAGGGTGCCACGCAGGGCGGACAGAGCGGTCTCGCTGGCCAGTAGTGGATGGTCGAGTTGGCGGATGCGCCCGTCCTCATCGCGATACCACGCGGCCGGTCCCTTGCGCTCCAGCAGCGTGACGCTGCGCCTTCCGGGCAGGACCAGGTTCTCGGCCTTGATCTGCGGCTCCTGTTCGAACACCGCTTCATAACGGGAATTGCCGAACCCCACTTCGACCGAATAGCGGGGCACAAAGGCCGCCTCGTCGTCTCCCGGCAGGATCGTGTCGAGCCCGACCTCGAAGATCAGCCGCGGTTTGTCACTAACCCTGCGCGGTCCGGCCCACATGGCCGAAGCGAGGCCGCCTTCCCGCGCCAGGTTGCGAACAAGGTCACCCGTGGCGGCAGCATGAACCAGTTCGAGACCGCGGTAGAGATTGGTCTTGCCCACGCCATTGCCGCCGACCAGTACCGTCAGGCGTTTCAGGGGGAAACGAATGGAGCGGATCGAGCGATAGCCGGTAATGTCGAGGTCGGTTAGGGACATTGCGGGATGTTAAGCGGGCGGCGCCAGGTCAGGCTATAGCGGATTGTCCTTACACCAAGCCCGAGCAGTGACGGCTTACGGCCACTTCACCGCCGGGGGCATGGACGAGAGGATGGAATTGACGTTACCGCCGGTCTTCAATCCGAAAGTCGTGCCCCGGTCATAGAGCAGGTTGAACTCGACATAGCGTCCGCGGCGCACAAGTTGCTCGTCACGTTCGGCCTCTGTCCAGGGCTTCTCGAAATTGCGGCGCACCAGCTCCGGATAGATCTTGAGGAAGGCCTCTCCCACAGCCTGGGTGAAGGCGAAATCGGCGTCCCAGTCCCCGGAATTGAAATGGTCGTAGAATATGCCGCCAATGCCGCGGGGTTCGTTGCGATGGGGCAGGAAGAAGTATTCGTCGCACCAGGCCTTGAAGCGCTCGTAGTCGACGCCCGGTCGGTTGTCGCAAGCGGCCTTCATGGCGGCGTGAAAGTCGACCGTGTCCGGGTCGGTCTGGGTGCGGCGATTGTCGAGCACCGGGGTCAGGTCAGCACCGCCACCCCACCATTGCTTGCCTGTCACGATCATTCGGGTGTTCATGTGCACCGCTGGAACGTGGGGGTTCCAAGGGTGGACAATGAGCGAGATGCCCGAGGACCAGAAGGCCGTGCCGGCCTCTGTGCCCGGCATCTGGCGGGCGAAATCCTCGGTGAAATGACCGTGGACGGAGGAAATGTGGACGCCGGCCTTTTCGAAGACCCGGCCATGGAGCATCGACATTTCGCCGCCGCCGCCTGCCGCGCGGTCCCAAGGCGTGCGTTCGAACTGGCCGGGCGGCATGTCGGCGTGAATGCCGATCGTCTCGCGCTCAATGGCTTCAAACGCGGCGCAGATCCGATCGCGCAGGGTGCGGAACCAGGCGCTGGCTGTGGTTTTCTTGGTGTCGATGTCGGCTGGGAGGGTCATGAGGGGGGGAATGAACCTTCAGGACAATTCTGTAAAGCGGCCAGTCTGCCGCATGGCTTCGCCCAGGACCATGCTTCCGGCGATGGCGACGTTGATGGAGCGGAGGCCCGGGCTCATCGGAATGCGCAGGCGCAGGTCGGCGATTTCAGCGACAGCATCAGGGACGCCGGCGCTCTCCCGGCCCAGCATCAGGATGTCCTGGGGGGTGAAGCGGGCGTCATAGGCCGACTCGCTGGCCTTGGTGGTCAGCAGGACCAGACGCCTCTGTTCGCCCCGGCGCCAGGCGTCGAAAGCAGTAAAACTGGCATGTTCGACCAGTGCGGCCTTGTCGAGATAGTCCATTCCGGCCCGGGCCAAATTGCGGTCGGTGAGGGCAAAACCGGCGGGATGGATGATGTGGATGGTGACGCCGAGGCAGGCGCCGAGCCGCAGCAGCGTGCCGGTATTGGCGGCGATGTCGGGCTGGTAGAGGGCCAGGACTACGGTCATGAATGGTTCCTGAACGGGACAAGGGCCCCGGTTTTCGCGGTTGCCTCGGGTATAGTGTCGCAGTTGTGGGCTGTCACGGCGCGCGCACTGGACAACTCACTGTGACAGTGCAAAAAGACCTGACCTGACGGGCCGCTTGAGGGCGGACGGCGGTCGATTCCGTTTACGCGGGCGACAGGCGCCGTTGCCGGCTCCGTCAATTGTGCATCGTACGGGGATACGGACCTTGGCCACGCAAGCAGAACATTCATCCACCAACCGGCGGGACTTCCTTTTCGTCGCCACCGGCGCCGTCGGCGCGGTCGGCGCTGCCGCCGTGGTCTGGCCGCTGATCAATCAGCTCAACCCCGATGCCTCGACGCTGGCGCTGGCCAGCATCGAGTTTGATGTCGGCGCGATCCCTGAAGGTCAGTCGGTAACCATCACCTGGCGCGGTCTGCCAGTGTTCGTGCGTCACCGCACGGCGGCCGAGATCGAGGAAGCCAAGGCGGTGCCGCTGAGCGACCTGAAGGATCCGGCGACCGACGAAGAGCGGACCAAGCCAGGCCATGAGCAGTGGCTCATCATGATCGCCAATTGCACGCATCTGGGCTGTATCCCGGTGGGTGAATCGGGTGATTTCGATGGCTGGTTCTGCCCGTGCCACGGCTCGCACTACGATACCGCCGGTCGTGTCCGTCGCGGCCCCGCGCCCAAGAACCTGGTCGTGCCGCCTTATGAATTCGTCAGCGATACGCTGGTCCAGATCGGTTAGTGGGGGCTTTCCCGATGTCAGAACATTCCACCTATACTCCGGGCAGTGCCGTCGAGAAGTGGCTCGATGACCGCCTGCCGATCATCCGGTTCTCAAAAGAGCACCTGATGGACTTCCCCACGCCGAAGAACCTCAATTACTGGTGGACCTTCGGCGCCATCCTGGTCATGTGCCTGGCGGTCCAGATCGTCACCGGCGTGATCCTGGCCATGCACTATGCCCCCAATGTGGGCCTGGCCTTCAACTCGGTGGAACATATCCGCCGCGACGTGAATGGCGGCCGCATCATCCAGGCAACCCACGCGGTGGGTGCCTCGATGTTCTTCGTGGCCCTCTACATCCACATGTTCCGCGGCCTGTTCTACGGCTCGTACAAGGCGCCGCGCGAAATCCTCTGGATCCTCGGCGTCGTCATCTTCCTGCTGACCACCGCCACCGCCTTCATGGGCTATATCCTGCCCTGGGGCCAGATGAGCTTCTGGGGCGCGACGGTTATCTCGAACATCTTCTCGGCCATTCCGCTGGTCGGCGAGAACATCAAGCAACTGGTGTTGGGTGGCTTTGCGGTGGGCAACCCCACGCTCAACCGCTTCTTCTCGCTGCACTACCTGCTGCCGTTCATCATCGCCGCCGTGGTGGCGCTGCACATCTGGGCCCTGCACGTGCCGGGCAACAACAACCCGATCGGCGTCGAGGTCAAGGACAGCCGCGATACCGTGCCCTTCCATCCGTACTATACGATGAAGGACCTGTTCGCGATGGTGCTGTTCATGATCCCGTTCGCGTGGTTCGTGTTCTTTGCCCCCGACATCCTGGGCCATCCTGACAACTACATCATGGCCAACAGCCAGGTGACGCCGGCTCATATCGTGCCTGAATGGTACCTGCTGCCGTTCTACACCATCCTGCGCGCCATCGACTTCAACGTGCTGTTCATCGACAGCAAGCTGGGCGGCGTCATCGCCATGGGCGGCGCCATGCTGATGCTGCTGATCGTGCCGTGGCTGGACACCTCGAAGGTGCGTTCGGGCTCGTTCCGCCCGATGTTCAAGTGGTTCTACGCCCTTTTCGTGATCAACTTCATCGGCCTGATGTATCTGGGCGCCCAGCCGGCCGAAGGCATCTACACGATGATGGCCAAGGTCTGCACGGCCTACTACTTCATCTACTTCCTGGTGGTGCTGCCGGTGCTCTCTCGGATCGAGACTCCCAAGCCGCTGCCGACCAGCATTTCCGAGAGTGTTCTCGGCAAGGCACACGCGTGATCGGGGCGACAGACATGTTCAAGACCAAGATCCTCATCGCTGCACTTGCCGCTGTTGTCGGCATGGCGTCGGCTCCCGCCATCGCCGCCGAGGGCGGTGCCCATATCGAGCGCCAGAGCTGGAGCTTCGCGGGCATTTTCGGCACCTATGACGAACATCAGCTGCAGCGCGGCTTCCAGGTGTTCCGCGAAGTCTGCTCAAGCTGCCACAGTGCCAATCTGATCTCCTTCCGCAATCTGTCGGAGGAAGGCGGGCCGAGCTTCTCGGAAGCCCAGGTCAAGGCTCTGGCGGCCGAGTATGAAGTTGACGATCCGACAGCCGATGGCGGCCGTCGTCCGGCTGTTCCGGCCGACCGCTGGCCCGCGCCCTTTGCCAATGAGCAGGAGGCGCGCGACGCCAATGGCGGTGCATTGCCGCCGGACTTCTCGGTTCTGGCCAAAGCCCGCGGTGTCACCGATCCATTCCCGACCTGGGTCTTCAACTACTTCACTGGTTACCAGGAAGGTGGCGCGGACTATATCCACGCGCTGCTCAACGGCTACCATGAGGAAGTTCCGGAAACCGCGCCGGAAGGGTTCGAACTGGCCGAAGGCAAGTATTACAACGACTACTTCCCCGGCCACGCCATCGGCATGGCGCCGCCGCTTGCCGACGGCTCGGTGACCTATACGCCGGGTGAAGACGGAGTGACCGTTCCGGAGACGCTCGAACAGTATTCAACGGACGTGGCTGCGTTCATGATGTGGCTGGCCGAGCCGCATCTGGTCAGCCGCAAGCAGACCGGTTTTGCCGTGCTGCTGTTCCTGGTGCTGTTCTCCGGCCTGATGTACGCGACCAAGCGCAAGCTCTGGGCCGGCATCGAACACTGACCCACGACGGCGCCCCGCGCCGTCAAAACTCCCCGGTGGGGAGTTTTGAGTGGGTCAGGCCCGAAGAGCTATGCTCGCAGGGCATGCACAGAACGAGCGATTTCGAAGGGGTCCGATAGGGCCCCTTCTTTGTTGCGCCCCACGCCGTCAAAACTCCCCGGTGGGGAGTTTTGAGTGGGTCAGGCCCGAAGAGCCATGCTCGCAGGGCATGCACAGAACGAGCGAATTCGAAGGGGTCCGATAGGGCCCCTTTGCTTTTCGGTGGGCGGTAAAATTGCACGAGGCGCGGCAGTCCGCCCCTTGCCATCGACGCGCGCAATCGCGATATTCCCACAGTCCAGGTTGTTGAAGGAAACTGCGATGTCCGCCGTTCGCCTCGCTGTCACAGTGGTGAGCACCGCGATAGCCGTGAGCCGCCATCCGGCGGTACGGGCCGGGGTGCAGGCCGTGGTCAACAACCCAAAGGCTCGCGAAACGGCAATCGCGACAACGCGCAACGTCGCCTACAATGCCGGCGTCATCGCCCGGCATGTGCTGGGCCGCAACAAGCCCTGACTTCTTCTCCCATTACAAGGCCATCCATGTCGCTCGACCTGAAGTCGCTCGTCCGCACGATCCCCGACTATCCCAAGAAGGGTATCCTGTTCCGAGACATCACAACCTTGATCGAGCATCCGGAAGGATTTCGCGAAAGCATCGAGCGCATTGCCAGCCAATATCGCGGGCAGGGGTTCACCCATGTCGCCGGGATCGAGGCGCGCGGCTTCATCTTTGGCGCGGGCGTTGCCATTGCGATGGGCGTCGGCTTCGTACCGGTCCGCAAGCGTGGCAAGCTCCCGGGAACGACGATCGGGCAGAACTACGTGCTCGAATATGGCGTCGATACGATCGAAATCCACGCTGACGTGCTGAGCAATGTCCACAAGGTGCTGCTGGTCGATGATCTCATCGCCACGGGTGGCACGGCGCTGGCGGCGGTTGGACTGATGCGCCGGACGGGCGCTGTCTGCGACGATGCGGCCTTCGTCATCGACCTTCCCGATATCGGAGGGGCCGCCAAGTTGGAGGCCGAAGGGGTCAAGGTGACATCGCTGATGGCCTTCGAGGGGCATTGAGGCCAGCCGGGGGCGGCTCAGTGGGTGTCGGGACCCGGTCGCGGCCTACCAGTTGTTGCGGCCGTCGACGCGTTCAACGGCGATGGCTGTCCAATCCAGATCGTCGATCAGATTGAGATTGACCGCGTAGATGCGCTCGGTCGGCATCGATCGGGAGTCGCCGTTCTTGGGGGTGCCGTCGGCATTGTACATCGAGGCCCAGTCCGGGGAATCGCCCCAGGTCTGCATGCCGCAATGGCTGCAGAAATGGTGCAGGTTCATCCCGTCGCTGGCCGAGTATGTCGCTTCGCCTTCGCGGGACTGGAAGCTTAGTTCGCCGGCGCGGAAATAGGCCCAGACCGCGCCGGTTCGGGCACAATAACTGCAATTGCAGGCCTTGGCCTCGGTCGGATGGGCCGGCAGGGTGATGCGGGTGGCCCCGCAGTGGCAGGCGGCGGTAATGGTCATGGCAAGGTTCCATCTGGATCTGCCACGAGCATGAAGCAGGGCGCTGACAGGACCTGTCAGCACCCCATAAGCGCTGACAATCAGGCCGCCATGGCCTCGCGCCGGTCAATCAGGCAGAACTGGTTGCCCTCGGGATCGCGCATCACGGTGTAGGTGGGCAGGACGCGGTCGACGGTGGCGCCGGCCTGCTTGAGGCGATCGACCTCAGCGGCGCGCTCATCGACTTCGACGTCGAAATGCACGCGGTTATTGTCGGGGCGCTGACCGTTGACGTTCTGGAAGCAGATGGACGGTCCTGGTCCGTCGATCAGAACCGTGGTGGGCACGGTGGGATCGAGCCCGAGCGCCACGCTGAGGGCCGCATCGGTCGCATCGATCTGCCGGACCGAATAGCCCTCGAGCAGATTGGCCCAGAAATCGGCCAAAGTTGCCGGTTCCTCGCAGTCGAAGACGATTTCGTGGATGGCACCCATTTGCCGGTCTCCTTTGTCGTTTGACAATTCGTTAACCGGCAAATGCGGCAAGAGTCGTGCAAGAGGCCGGCCGTGGAGCCGGCCTCCCGGATGCTACTTGTCGGATGCCTTGTCCAGAAGCACTGCCAGCGGTGGCAGGGAGGCTTCCGGGGGCTTGGCAGGCGTTTGTGGCTGGGGCCGTGCAGCCGGCGGCTGCGGCTTGCCGTGGCGCGGCACTTGATGGGATGGCGTGACCCGCAAGGGGCGCTGGAACTGGTTTTTGGGCATGAGATGTCCTTCCCCGCCCGGTGATGTCCTCACGCGGGCTGGCTTAAGTGAACGACACGCGGCCAGAGCCGCGCGATGAGGCGGTTCATGAATGGACGCAGGGGAAGCGAGGGAGCGCAGAGCGCGGCTGGCCATCAGGCCGGGTTGGCACCATGTCTGCCGATCTCGTCGAACCTTACCTCGAGCACGCGCCGGTCACACGCAGGGCGTGGAACGGGTGTGGGGCCTGTGTCCGGGACGAGTTCTCAGATCATTTCGGCGCGAAACCTCCTTAGGAATGCTGGAGGATAGGCAAAGAGAAAGGCCGGCGTCAACCGCCGGCCTCCAGGTTCCGATGAACGGGGCCTTGGCCCGTTACGGCTTCAACTGCCCGGTTTCGGGTTCGTCCTCGGCGCTGATATCGGGCTCGTTGCGGGTCTTCCACAAGGAGTAGAGGACGCCGCCGGCCAGGATGGCGATGGTGACGCCGAGCGAGAGCAAGGTGTCGATCTTGATGCCCAGCGGCACGAGGAAGATCTTGATGCCGATCAGCACCAGGATGATGGCGAGCGAGATCTGCAGGTAGCGGAAACGGTTCATCGCCGCGGCAAGTGCGAAGTAAAGGGCGCGCAGGCCTAGAATGGCGAAGATGTTCGAGGTGTAGACGATGAAGGTGTCCTGGGTCACCGCGAACACCGCCGGCACCGAGTCCACGGCAAACACCAGATCGACGAATTCGACCATGATGAGGGCCACGGCCAGCGGCGTCAGCCAGGTGACGAGCTTCCCGGTCTTGAGATCGGGTTCCTTGACGGCGAAATGGCGGCCGCGCAGCTCATTGGTGATGCGGAAGCGCTTGCGCAGGAACTTCAGCACCGGATTGGCCTCGATGTCCGGCTCCTCGTCCGAGTGGGAGAACATGCGGATGCCGGTGAAGACCAGGAAGGCGCCGAAAATGAACAGGATCCAGCTGAACTGGTGAACCAGCGCCGCGCCGACACCGATCAGGATGGCGCGGAACAGGATGACCCCCAGAATGCCCCAGAACAGCACGCGATGCTGGTAGAGCCGGGGGATGCCGAGGAAGCCGAAGATCGTGGCTATGACGAACATGTTGTCCATGGCCAGGGACTGTTCGATCAGATAGCCGGTATAGAATTCGAGACCGGATTGTGCGCCGCGGCTGAACCAGACCCAGGCGCCAAAGGCCAGGGCTATCAGAACGTAGAAGCCATAGAGCAGCAGGCTCTCCTTGGCTTCGATCTCGTGCTCATCGCGGTGCAGGATGCCGAGATCGAAGACAAGCAGACCAATGACGATCGCGATGAACGCGACCCAGAAATATGCGGGAGTACCGAGAAAATCGCCCGAAAGGGCGGCAAGAAGCGATTCCATCGCCGGACCTTCTCCATGTGAGTTGTGGAGCAGTTCCGACATCGCCGCAACAAGGGGTCGCGACCAGAGGGGCCCGGCACTGCCCTTTCAAAATGCGGGAAACGGCCGGAAAGTTCAAGCCCCCGCCCGAAAGAGGGGCGTCGGCGGTCCGCCGAACCGGGTTGGCGCTGAAATCAGCGCGGATTGCAGAGCATGACGATGGTGTCGGCGGTTTCGAGCTGCAGGGCCGTGCCATAATTGACATCGTCGATCAGGCGACCGGCCTGGATCCCGCCCTTGGCCCGCAGATTGCCGTCGTTGAAGCCGACGCCGTCCTGATAGGGCGTGATGGTGCCAGTGCCCGAATTGGGATCGTTCGGCGTGCGCGAGGCCCAGCCATAGACCTGGCCATAGATGGTCAGGATGCCCACCCGGTTGGTGGTGGCGTCGCGGCAGCTCCAATTGCCCTGAAAGGCCTGGGCAAAGGCCGGCGCGGCTGTAAAGGCGGTGAGGGCGAGGCAGAGGGCGAATCGGCGCATTGCCAGAGCATGCCGATCCGTCATGACACGATCAAGAGCCGCGCCCGATCAGCTTTCCGAGAAGGGGCAGCCTGGTGAGCGCCAGCAACACCCTCAGCCTGAGCGGCATCACATAGTCTCGCAGCTTGGAGAAGCCGACGAGGTGCGCCTCATAGACCAGATCGCCATGCTGGTTCCTGGCTGTGATCTGATTGAACAGCAGGCCCCAGCCGGGGATGGAGTTCGACGGGCGCTTGTCCGTGACGGTCAGGGTGTAGGTGACGGTGTCGCCGGGGCGGACCGGTGCCTTGAATTCCATCGAATTGACGCCGGGGGAGGGGCCGGAAACGCCTGGCTCCTGGCCCAGGCCGCGCAGGCGTTCCTCTTCGGCGAACAGGGCATCGACCATCTTTCGGTGCCCCACGCTGACGGTGTGCCAGCCCGAGGCGATCAAGCCGCCGAAATGACTGTGGCGGGCCAGTTCGGGATCGGTGTGGAAGTATTGAGGGTCGTACAGCGTGCCGAAGCGAATGATTTCGTCGGCCGTGAAGCTGTGGTCGCCCAGGGGGAAGGCCTCGTCGATATTGATGTCCTCGAACCAGCGGGTCATGCCGGCACCTCGGGGTTGCGGCATTCCACCAGATTGGCCAGGCGCATGGTCATGACCGGCTTTTGCTTCTGGTTGCGGATGTCGAAATCGAGGGTGACGATCCCCCATTGCGGGTGACTGCCAGAGCGCCGCAGCTCGGCAATGGTCACCGTGCCGCCAATGGTGTCGCCGACCATGACGGGCGCTTTCCACTTGAGGTCCTTGAAGCCGAGCCCACCACAGGAGGCAATTCTGGAGAGGAAGCCATCTACCAGCATGCGCAGGCTCAGGGCGCCTGTCTGCCAGCCGCTGGAGGCCAGGCCACCGAGCAGGCTCGCCTTGGCCGCCGCTTCATCGAGGTGAAATGGGAAGGGGTCGAACTCGCGCGCAAAGGTGACGATCATGTCCCTGGAGACGGTGGTGTGCCCCAGGTCGATGACCTCGCCCACGGCGAGGTCTTCGAAATGACGCCGATCTTGGGTGACAGGATTGGTCATTTGCTTGCCCTATACGTCAACGCGCTTTTGCCATGTCCGGCGCGTAGGGGCAAGGGATAGATGGTTGCGGGCCGGGCAGAAACCCGGTTTGGACGGACCGGGCCCCCCAAGCATTGACATCGGCGGTGATCCCGCCCAATTGGTGCGCAACCAATTCCCGGAGATACCCATGGGCTTCAAGATGGGCATTGTCGGCCTGCCAAATGTCGGCAAGTCGACGCTTTTCAATGCATTGACCCGCACCGCTGCCGCGCAGGCGGCCAATTTTCCGTTCTGCACGATCGAACCCAATGTGGGCGAAGTGTCGGTGCCCGATCCGCGGCTGGAAAAGCTGGCCGCCATTGGCAAGTCGCAGGCGATCCTGCCGGCGCGCATGAGCTTTGTGGACATTGCCGGGCTGGTGAAGGGTGCATCGCAGGGCGAGGGGCTGGGGAACCAGTTCCTGGCCAATATCCGCGAGACCGATGCCATTGCCTATGTGCTGCGGTGCTTCGAGGACAGCAATGTCATCCATGTGTCCAACAAGGTCGATCCGCTGGCCGATGCCGAGGTGGTGGAGACCGAATTGATGCTGGCTGACCTTGAAAGCCTCGAGAAGCGCCGCCCGAACCTTGAGAAGAAGGCCAAGGGCAATGACAAGGACGCCAAGCAGGTGCTGGAGCTGGTCGACCGGGCCCTTGCCGTCTTGCGCGAGGGCAGGTCGGCCCGCTTCGTCAAGCGCGAGGCCGAGGAAGAAAAAGCGTTCACCGAGCTGCAGCTTCTGACCAGCAAGCCGGTGCTCTATGTGTGCAATGTCGACGAGGCTTCGGCCGCCACCGGCAATGCCTATTCCAAGCAGGTGGAAGACTATGCAGCGGCCAACCATGCCGGCGTCGTCATCATCTCGGCCGAGATCGAGAGCCAGCTAGCGCAATTGCCTGATGACGAGCAGGCTGAATATCTGGACTCGCTCGGACTGGAGCAACCCGGCCTCAATCGCCTGATCCGCGCCGCCTATGACCTGCTTAACCTGCAGACCTATTTCACGGTCGGCCCCAAGGAAACGCGCGCCTGGACCATCCATCGCGGCGACAAGGCTCCGCAGGCGGCAGGTGTCATCCATACCGATTTCGAGCGTGGCTTTATCCGTGCGCAGACCATCGGCTACGAGGACTTCGTCACCCTGGGCGGGGAAGTGGCCGCCAAGGAGGCGGGCAAGGCGCGCGACGAAGGCAAGGATTATGTGGTCAAGGACGGCGACGTGATGCTGTTCAAGTTCAACGTGTAGTCCCAGGCGTCCATCCGATCCGGTTCGATCTTTCCGGCCGGCGCCTCATGGGGCGCCGGCCTTTTGCTGCTCCGGCCACCGCGATAATCGACAAGGTCGCCCCAGCCGGCTTGCCAGAGCTCAGGGTTTTCCAGATGGACGAAGGTGGCATTCAGGTTGTGGCGATAGCGCAGCAGCGCGGCGCGAAACAGGATCAGGTCCGGCGCAGCCACAACCAGCTCCTCGTCCCCCTCCATGCTCGCCAGGGGGTCTCCGTCCTCGCGCCAGATATGGACCAATACGCTGCCTTGAGGCAGTTCGGCGGGCGATGAAATCCGGTAGTATCTGTCGCGCATGTTCGCCTCCACCACGCTCAAAAGGGTGGCGCGGGGCGGTTAAGCCTGCGCTAGTGTGGGGATCAGGACTGTTCCGCATCAGCCATCGCATTCCTTAGAAAACCGGAAGAGTCACCTTTCATCCCGGATTGCATCATCGGCAATGGACGATAGCATGGGGTCAATGCGGCTGGAGGAGCCGCCGGGCCGTTCGCGGCTCTTCTTTTCGGAGCATCCCCATGGCAAATCCAAAAATCACCTTCATTGGTGCCGGCTCGTCTGTGTTCATGAAGAACATCGTTGGCGACATCCTGCACCGTCCGGCCCTGGCGGGCGCCGAAATCCGGCTTATGGACATCAACCCGACGCGGCTCGAAGAAAGCGCGATCATTGCCGGCAAGCTGGTAAACACGCTGGGCGTGCCGGCCACCGTCAAGACCTATTCGAACCAGCGCGAAGCGCTGGACGGGACAAACTTCGTGGTCGTCTGCTTCCAGATCGGCGGCTATGAGCCCTCGACCGTTGTCGATTTCGACGTGCCCAAGAAATACAATCTGCGCCAGACCATTGCCGACACACTGGGCGTGGGCGGCATCATGCGCGGGTTGCGCACGGTGCCGCATCTGTGGAGCATCTGCGAGGACATGCTCGAGGTCGCGCCCAACGCGGTCATGCTGCAATATGTCAACCCGATGGCCATCAACACCTGGGCCATTTCGGAGAAATACCCGACGATCAAGCAGGTGGGCCTCTGCCACTCGGTGCAGGGCACGGCCCATGAGCTGGCGCATGATCTCGACATTCCCTACGAAGAGATCCGTTACCGCTCCGCCGGTATCAACCACATGGCGTTCTTCCTCAATTTCGAGCATCGCCAGCCGGACGGCTCCTACAAGGACCTCTATCCTGAGCTGCACCGCGCCTATCGCGAGGGCCGCGCGCCCAAACCCGGCTGGAATCCACGCTGCCCCAACAAGGTGCGCTACGAGATGATGACCCGCCTGGGCTATTTCGTCACCGAAAGCTCGGAACACTTCGCCGAATACACCCCCTATTTCATCAAGGAGGGGCGCGAGGACATCATCGAGAAGTTCGGTATTCCGCTCGATGAATATCCCAAGCGCTGCGTCGAGCAGATCGCCAGGTGGAAGCAGACGTCCGACGACTACAAGAAAGCCGACCGCATCGAGGTCAAGCAGTCCAAGGAATATGCCTCGTCCATCGTCAATTCGGTCTGGACCGGCGAGCCTTCGGTGATCTACGGCAATCTGCGCAATAACGGCGTCATCACCTCGCTGCCTGATGCGGCGGCTGTGGAAGTGCCATGCCTCGTCGACGACAATGGCTTGCAGCCGACCTATGTCGGTGAATTGCCGCCGCAGTTGACGGCGTTGATCCGCACCAATATCAACGTGCAGGAATTGACCGTGCGGGCGCTGATGGAAGAAAAACGCGAGCACATCTACCACGCGGCCATGATGGACCCGCACACTGCCGCCGAACTGGACCTGGACCAGATCTGGAGCCTGGTGGACGACCTGATCGACGCCCATGGCGCCTGGCTGCCGGAATGGGCCCGTGGGGCGAAGAAGGCTGCAGTGGCTTAAGGTTCTGCCGAGCGAACTGCCCTCGGGCTTGGCCCGGGGGCGGCACATGGGGCCTGCTCTGCTACCGCATTGACTGGGCTCCTTTGGCCGCTCGCGCCGGCACGCGAGCGAGGACGTGGAGCGGCGGGCGACCGCGTAAGGCCTAGTCGCCTTTTTTCCCGAACAGCTTGCCGAGCATGTCGGCCATGGGGCCGGTTTTCGGTATGTCTGCCTGGGGCTTTGAGGGGCGGGCCTGGCGAATGTGGCTTTGGCCCTTGGGGGCAGGCGCAGTCTTGTCGGCCTTTGCCGGCTCCTCGCCCTTCACGGCCAGGGCGAGCTTGTTCATGAAGCCGCTGTCGTCGCCCTTGAGCAGGAGCGGCGCCTGGCGGGCAATCTCGCCAAGCAGCGGATCGAGCCAGGCCTTGTCGGCCTTGGCGAAATCACCCAGCACGTGATGGGTGACGAATTCCTTGCCCGGATGGCCGATGCCAAGGCGCACGCGCTTGTAGTCGAGGCCGATCTGCGGGTCGATTGAGCGCAAGCCGTTGTGGCCGCCATTGCCGCCACCGACCTTGACGCGCACCTTGCCGGGGGCCAGGTCGAGTTCATCGTAGAAGACGATGATGTCGGCGTTGGCGAGCTTGTAGAAGCGGGCCACCTGCTGGACGCTGTCGCCGGACTTGTTCATGAAGGTCTGCGGCTTCAGCAGCAGCACCCGTTCGCCGCCCACCGAACCTTCGGCCAGAAGCCCGGCATGCTTGGACTTCCAGGTGGAAATGCCATGGGCCGCGGCGATGGCGTCCACGGCCATGAAGCCGATATTGTGGCGATTGCCTTCATATTGGGCGCCGGGATTGCCCAGACCAACAAGCAGTTTCATGGTTCGGACCTCAGCAAATGAATGAGGCGGCCATTGGCCGCCTCACACGTTCTGTCGCTGAAGCGAGGATTATTCCTCGCTGGCAGCTTCTTCGGTCTCGCCGGCAGCGTCGGCGGACTTCAGGCCCGACGGCGCCACGAGGGTGGCGATGGTGAAGTCGCGATCGGTAATCGCGGGCTTGACGCCCTTGGGCAGGGTCACGGCCGAGATGTGCAGCGAGTCGCCGATTTCCGAACCGGTCAGGTCGACGGTGACGGCCTCGGGAATCGCGTTGGCCGGGACGATCAGTTCCACGGTGTGGCGCACAACGTTGAGGGTGCCGCCGCGCTTGAGGCCGGGGCTCTTCTCTTCGTTGATGAATTCCACATGCACATCGACATGCAGCGTGGCGTTGCCCGACACGCGCAGGAAGTCGATGTGGATCGGCTGATCCATGACGACGTCGAGCTGGTAATCGCGCGGGATCACCTTGTGGACGGTGCCATCGACGTCGAGGTCGAGGATGTGCGACTTGAAGCCACCGGCATAGATGAACTTCAGCGCGTCCTTATAGGCCACGGAAACGGTGACGGGGGGCTTCTTGTCACCATAGATAACAGCGGGAACACGTCCCTGACGACGCACTTCGCGAGCGGCCCCCTTGCCCACTCCGTCACGCGCCTGTGCCTTGAGCACTTTGGTCTCAGCCATGGAATTTTTCCATTTGGTTGGTGTATGGCGTTATCACAACGACATACGCGCCCGTCCTCCAGGGGTGACGAGCGCTTCATGGCGCTGGGCTATAGAGGAAAGCCGGGCGCCCGGCAAGGCAAAGCTGATCCTTTGCCCTATTCCGGTATCGTTGGCATGGGCAGGCATTGCAGGATCTCGACCCCGGTGCCGGGAAAGATGGTGAAATGCGGGTGGTTCCGGAACATCTGCGCCGCCTCGTCATGGGTGGCAGCCTCGACGATGACATAGGCGGTGATGGCATTGCGGGTGGGCGAGACGCCCTCGGGGGACGCCAGCAGCGTCTTGCCCAGAGGCGCCCCCATGTCCACGATCACATGGCTGTGGCGCTCAACCCAATCGCCCCATTCCTTCATGGCGCGTTGGGAACGCTCGGCTTTTTCCATATCGGAAAGACGCTCCCAGGCCTGCTGGACCTCGGAATCGCCGGACCCCATGTACAAGGCGAGAAAACGTGGCATTTGGGCCTCCCGTGCTGGATCGCGGGCAGGATAGCGCAGGCTGGCCATTCCAGCATAGCGGGGTCGTCCTTCGCGCCTGAAATCGCTCCGCTCTAGTGGCGCGATTTTGCCGCGATGCTCGCCACTCGACCATAGGTCTCGTGGCCCTCGCGCCTGAAATTGCTCCGCTCCAGTGGCGCCTTCGTGCCATTCGAGCATAGCTCTCATGGCCTAGCCTGCTAAAATCGCTCCACCGGAGCGATTTTGCCTTCGGCCGCAGTCTAGTCAAAAAGGCTGGAGACGCTTTGCTCGCTGGCGGTGCGGGCGATGGCCTCGCCGATCAGGGCCGCGATGGACATGCGGCGGATATTGGCGGCGGCCTTGGTGGCCTCGGTCTCAAGGATGGAATCGGTGACCACCAGTTCCTTGAGCTTGGAGGCGGCGATGCGCTCGGCGGCACCTTCGGAGAGGACGCCATGGGTGATGTAGGCGGACACTTCCTTGGCCCCGGCCTTGAGCAGGGCTTCGGCGGCGTTGACCAGGGTGCCGCCGGAGTCGACGATGTCGTCGATCATGATGCAGGTCTGGCCTTCGACATCGCCGATGATGTTCATGACCTCGCTGACACCGGCACGCGGGCGCCGCTTGTCGACAATGGCGAGGCTGGCACCGATACGGCTGGCAACATTGCGGGCGCGGACCACGCCGCCGACGTCGGGCGACACGATCATGACGTTCTTGACGTCGTAATTGTCCTTGATGTCGCGCACCATGACGGGGGCGGCGGTCAGATTGTCGGTGGGGATGTCGAAGAAGCCCTGGATCTGGGCGGCGTGCAGGTCGAGCGTCAGCACGCGGTTGGCACCGGCCTCGGTGATGAGATTGGAGACGAGCTTGGCCGAGATGGGCGTGCGAGGTGCCGATTTGCGATCCTGCCGCGCATAGCCGAAATAGGGCAGCACGGCGGTGATGCGGCGGGCCGAGGAGCGGCGCAGCGCATCGGCGATGATCAGCAGCTCCATCAGATTGTCGTTGGCCGGGTAGCTGGTGGACTGGAGGATGAACACATCCTCGCCGCGGACGTTCTCATGCACCTCGACATAGACTTCCTTGTCGGCGAAGCGCTTGACCGTGCAGTCGGTGAGGGGAAGTTCGAGATAGCTGGCGACGGCCTGAGCCAGAGGGCGGTTGGAATTGCCGGTCACCAGCTTCATGGGCGCGATCCTGTCTCAACCGGTCCCTCGGGGGCGGGACCTTCCAGTTTCGCGGGCAGCTTTAGCGGGTCAGTTTCGGACTCGCAACGACACTTTGGGCTAAGCGGTAAATAAACCTCATGTCATTCCGATGACGGCGATCTGCCGGCCTGTGCTGGTGCCCCGGTGGGTGGCATAGCGATGCGAGAAGTAGCGCTCGGGCGCGGCATAGGTGCAGGCGCCAAGGTTCTCGAGGGACCCGATTCCGGCCGCGGCAAGCTGTTCCACCACGAAACCGGGCAGGTCGAAATGCGGCCGGCCGCCCTCGGGCGTCTGGAAATGATGGGCGCCGGAGGGGTGCAAGGCCAGGAAATCGGCGCGGAATGTCTCGCCAACTTCGTAATTGGGGACGGAAATGGTAGGGCCGATGGCGGCGCGGATGCGCGCGGGAGCGGCCCCCAGGGCAACCATGGCCGCGATGGTGTTGCCGATGATGCCCTCGGCGGCGCCGCGCCAGCCGGCATGGGCGGCACCAACGACGCGCGCTTCGGGGTCGGCGAAGAGGATGGGCGTGCAATCGGCGGTGAGGATCGCGAGGGCCAGTCCGCGCGTGGCGGTGACCATGGCGTCGGCGTCGAGCGAGGACGGCGCGATCGGGCCGGCAAGGGTTTCGACGCGGGTCGAGTGTGTCTGCCTCAGAATCATCAGCGGACCGAGGCCCATGGTGCCGGCGATGATGTCGCGATTGGCGGCGACAGACGCGGGGTCATCACCCACCGCAAGGGAGACGTTGAGGCCGGCAAAGTCGCCTGCGGACACACCACCGGCGCGGCCGAAAAATCCGTGACGGATGCCGGGCAGGCCTGCAAGATTGCCGGCGGTTTCGAAGGGCGCACTCACGCGGTGAACCCCGCGGGGGCAAGGCCGGGGCTATGGGCGCAGAACACCTTGAACAGGGTGCCCATCTGGTCCTGCCCGACAAGACGATCATGGGCGGTGCGGATATCGGCGGCCGCGGCGGGATTGGCCCGGGTGAGGGCGGCCGCGCGCTCGCCGATGCCCAGGCGGGTCAAAAACTGGCCCTGGGTGGCCAGCGGCTGGGTGGCGAGACCGGCGGCTCGCGCGACATTGCCCAGGGCGCCGAAATCGACATGGGCGGAAATATCGGTTTCGCCGGGCGCTTCGAGCACATCGGCATAGGCATGGCGGCGCACGCCCTGCAGGGTGTCGCCGGTTTGCGTGGTGCCATAGCCATAGTCGATGGCCAGAAGGCTGCCACCTTGCTTGGCAATGGCCTTTGCGAGGCGAGTCAGCACCTCGGCGCCGGCGAAGGAGACCTCCAGCATGGTGTCAATTTCGGCATTGGCGACAGCTTCGGGCATGGCGGAGGCCGGGATGGGCGTGGGCGAGAGGCCGAAGGCGCGCTTGCCGTCCACAAGGCCCACCTGCCGCTCGTGCCAACCATCGATCTTGCGGATGAACTGGCGGATGGGCAGGGCATCGAAGAATTCATTGGCGATGACCAGCACCGGGCCATTCTCGAAGCTCTCGAAATCCTGGAGCCATCTGGGCTCATAGACCTCCAGCCGGGCCTGTTGCTCGGCCATGAGCGGGGGGCTGGTTTCGAAGAGGCGGAGTTTCAGCGCGTCGCGAAATCCGGGGGCGCGGCAGGCGACGCGCAGGATATCGGCCATCAGCGTGCCGCGGCCGGGGCCGAGTTCGAGCAGGGTGAAGCTTTTGGGTTCGCTCATCTGCTGCCAGAGATTGACCAGCCAGAAGCCGATCAGCTCGCCGAACATCTGCGAAATTTCCGGCGCGGTGATGAAGTCGCCGCTGGCGCCCAGAGGATCGGCCGCGCGGTAATAGCCCTTGGAGGGATGGGTGAGGCAGAGACCCATATAGGTGGCCACCGAGATCGGGCCAGAGGTGACGATCTGCAGGTCGATCTGCTGTTCCAGCGTCAGGCTGTCGAGCTTGGGTTCGGCGGGCTTTTCAATCATGGACGCAACGGGTTTTCGCGGCGGGTGGCCGCATAGGTGACGAGGATGAGACCGGCGACGAGAATGGGCAGGCTCAGCAGCTGGCCCATGGTCAGCCAGCCACCATAGAGATAGCCCAGCTGCACATCGGGTAGGCGCACGAATTCCACCGCGATGCGCGAGAGCGCATAGCCGATGGCGAAGATGCCGGCGACCAGGCCCGGCTTGCGCAGCGCGTAGAATATGTGGGTGGCCACGCGGATGATGAGGAAGAGCAGCAGGCCCTCGAGCGCGGCTTCGTAGAGCTGGCTGGGGTGGCGGGCGACCTGCAGCGGGTCTGTGGGGAAGACGACGCCCCAGGGCATTGTGGTGGGCGCGCCATAAAGCTCGGCATTGATGAAATTGGCGATGCGGCCGAGGAATATGCCGATGGTGGCGACGGCGGCGATGAGGTCGAGGCTGGAAAGCCAGTTGCCGCCCCTGGATCGGGTGAAGAGGATCGCCGCCAGCATCAGGCCAAGCATGCCGCCATGATAGGACATGCCGCCATCGAGCGTGTTGATGATCTGGCCCGGATACTCGAGATAGTAGGGCAGGTTGTAGAACAGCACATAGCCGGTGCGCCCTCCAATGACGATGGCGAGCATGGCCCAGAAGGCGAAGTCCCAAATGTCCTTGGCGGGGAAGGGCGGCGAGCCGCGATGCCAGAGCCGCTGATTGGCCAGGAGCAGATAACCATAGCCGGCGCCGAGAATGACCCCGAAGAGATAGGCCAGCGCATACCAGCGGATGGCAATGGGGCCGATGGCAAAGGCGATGGGGTCGATATTGGGGAAGGGCAAGACGTGTCTCTCCTTGGCCTCAACCGGGCCGGAACTGCCCGGGTGTCGGCACCATGTCTGCCGTAACCCGATGCCGTTGACCATTCAAGCGTAGCGCTCATGCCCCCGGCGCAAAGATTTCGCGATCGGGTGTGTCATGACCCAGGATCCGATGCTCCCGGAAAGTGCCGGGTGGGCAATTTATCGCCGGGTTTCAATTCAGCTTAACGCGCGTTTCCTATCATTGGGTTCAAGCCTATCGAAACGCGGGGAAGGCAGATGAACCGGATTGCCTGGAACTGGCCCCAGATCGTCTTGGTCTGGGCGGTGCTGGCATTTGCGCTCAGCCTTCCCACCCTCAAGACCGGGGTGCCTCCTGGTGTCACCGGCGACGATGCCATGCGACTGGTCGAAGCGATCGATCTGTTCAACGGCCAGTCCTGGTTCGACACCACCCAATATCGCGACAATGCGCCGTTCGGTGCGCCGATGCACTGGTCGAGGCTGATCGATGCCCCACTGGTCGCGCTGATGGCGCTGGCGAGGCCGTTTGCGCATGACATGGCGCCTTATTGGGCGGCGTTCGCCTGGCCGTTACTGGTTTTGCTGGTTGTTGTTGCCCTGGTATCGAAGCTGGCCGAGATCGTGGCCGGACCGGCTGCGCGCCTGCCCGCCCTGGTGCTTCTGACGATGACGCTGGCCGTCTATACCGAGTTCATCCCCGGACGGGTCGACCACCACAATGTCCAGATCGCCCTCACGCTGGGGATGATCATAGCCAGCCTTCTGGGGCGCAGCAGCGTGGGGTGGGCCCTTGGAGCTGGGGCATTGGCGGCCACGGGCGTGGCTATCGGGACTGAAATCCTGCCCTCGGTTGCTGCTGTGCTGATCTGCTTTGCGCTATATTGGGCGGTTGATCCGCGGCGGAACAAGGCGCATTTGCTGGCTGTTGCGGCGAGCTTCTCCCTGGGCTTGTGCCTACACCTGATGGCCAGCAAGTCTCCCTGGGGCTGGCTGGAGCCGGCCTGTGACGCCCTTTCGATCACCTATGTGGTGGCCGGCGCCGGATTTGGAGTGGCGGCCCTGGTGGCCACGCTGATGATGCCACTTCTCCGTCACCCGGCCGCTCGGGTCGTGGCGCTGAGTGCGCTGGCGGCAGCGCTCGTGCTGGCCTTGGTCTGGTTGTTCCCCGAGTGCCGGTATGGCCCCTATGGAAACCTCGACCCCGATGTGGCCAAAATCCTCATGCCCGATATCGGCGAGGCGCAGCCGCTGTGGGCCTGGGCTGACGGCCTGCGGCCACAGACCGCCCTGTTGATCACGCCCTTCCTCGGCATGGCTACGCTATTTTTGGTGCCGCTGCTGGTTCCGGCGGAGCAGAGGTGGCGATGGCTTGTTCTGGGCGGTTTCTCCCTGGCCCTGTTCGCGGTGTTTTGCCTGCAGATCCGAGGATTCCGCCTGCTCAGCATCGCGCTATTGCCAGGCCCGGCATGGATTGTCGTGCATGCCCAGGCATGGTTCCGCCAGCGCCGAACCCTACGATCAGCGGTCTCAGTCGTCCTCGCCGTCGTGGCATTCATGGGCCCGGCGCATTGGGCCTTCTTCAGCCTGGCCTATGCCGCATCCGGGCCTGCACAGTCCAGTTCGGTCACGGATCACTGGAATGCGTGCCTCGAGCGCTCGGCGTTCGCGCCGCTGGCTGCACTGCCTCGCGGGCATTTGATGTCCTTTCTGCTGATCGGTCCACAGCTCCTGCTTGAGACCCCGCATACCGTGGTCTCTTCTGGCTATCACCGCAATGAAGCGGGCCTGCGGGACATGGTGCGGTTCTTCCGTGACGGAGAGGCCGAAGCCCGTTCGGTCGTGGAAGAGAGGGACATAGACTATCTCGTGTTCTGTCGCGGCATCCCGCCCAGCCAGGCCCTGGCCGGCCTGCCGGATTTCGATGGTTTGTCCTGGCCCTGGCTGGTGCAGTTGAGCCCGCCCGAGGCACCAATCCAGATCTATGCCGTCAAGCGCGATCAGAGCGCCCCAAAGCTGCCGTCCTGAGCCCGATGCCCTTTGGCCGCACTGGTCAAGCGGGAGCCCTTCGCCTACATATCGAAGCAACTGGACGAAACGTATGAAATGGATGAGGCCATGAACCAGAACAACCGGATTTTTGACGGGCTGGGCCGGGTGATGAACGAGGCGGCCGGGGTGGCCGATGGGGTGCGGCGCGAGGTGGAGACAGTCGTCAAGTCCCAGGCGCAGCGGATCGTCAACGACATGGATCTGGTCAAGCGCGAGGATTTCGACGCGCTGCGCGAACTGGTGCAGGTGCAGGGCGAGGAAATCGAGGCGCTGCGCAAGGAACTGGCGGCGCTGCGCGGCGACAAGCCGGCGGCCTGACGTCGTCATGAAGGCCTGACGCCTTGCGGATCGCGGTCCTCTCCGACGTTCACGGCAATGTGCCGGCGCTCGACGCCGTGCTGGACGACATATCGCGCCAGGGCGTCGAGGCGGTGGTATGCCTTGGCGACCATGTCAGTGGGCCGATCGACCCGGCCGGGGCGGCCGAGCGGATCATGGCGCTGGGGGCGACGTGCATTCGCGGCAATCATGATCGCTGGGTGCTGGAGGCGGACACCCGCACAGACCCCTGGTCGTCCGACCGCTTCGCGCGCGAACGGCTCGGCGCGGCGCAGCTCGAGTGGCTGGGCAGCCTGCCGGCGACGGCAGCGCTTGGCACGGCGGTGTTCCTGTGCCACGGCACGCCGGGGGACGACGAGGCCGCATGGCTCGACAATTTCTACGATGGCCGCACCACGACCCTGCCCTCGGAGGCGGAGGTGGCGCGCGAGGCGGTGGGAATTGCCCACAAGGTCATCCTTTGCGGGCACACCCATATCGCCCGGACGCTGCGCCTCAGCGACGGCCGGCTGATCCTCAATCCCGGCTCGGTGGGGATGCAATTGGTGCGCGGCACCCCGGATGCGCATTATGCCATCATCGAGCGGCGGCTGGGCCAGTGGCGGACGGCACTGATCGGCGTGCCCTATGACACCGAGGCGGCGGCCCGCTTGGCCGAGGACAATGGCTTCCCCCAATGGGGCGAAGCGATCCGCTATGGCTGGGCGGGGCCGGAGAGCCTGGGCTAGGGACCTCCCGAGAGGTGGAAAAGCCTCAATTCGGCACAGGCGTTAAGGCTCCGTTAACCATAAGCTCGCGATCATCATCCACAAGGAAATGACGTTCTCCCTTTCCCTCGCGTCCCCTGAATCAGAGACGCGGTGTAGGGTTCGATCCGGAGGACGATTCGACGGCTGCAGTTGCGGCGATTGTGTTCCTCCAGCGTATCCAGAGATTGGTGGCCCAAGGCCGCACCAACGACCAACGCCTTTTGAGGACGGACTTTTTGCATGTCCCTGATTGAATATGAGCCCGACCGCGTGTCCCATCCGGTGGACCTTGTCGAGCACATCGCATCGATCAACGACTGGACTTTCGAGCGGCAGGATGCCGACGAGATTTCCATTTCCGTCCGTGGCGGGTGGAGCGACTATCACGTGTCGTTCAACTGGATGGAGGATCTGGAAAGCCTGCACATCGCCTGTGCGTTCGACCTCAAGGTACCCGACGGGCGCCGGGCCGAGATCAAGCAGCTGATCAGCCTGATCAACGAGCAGCTCTGGATCGGCCATTTCGACATCTGGAACAAGGAAGGCGTGGTCCTGTTCCGCAATTCGCACCTGCTCACGGGTGGGGCCGATGTTTCGCCGCAACAATGCGAGGCCCTGTTGCGTTCTGCTACCGATAGTTGCGATCTCTACTATCAGGCATTCCAGTTCGTGGTGTGGGCCGGCAAGTCGGCCGCCGACGCACTGAGCCATGTGATGTTCGAGACGGTAGGCGAAGCTTGATATGACTGCAAATCTGAGGACTGTCGGACCCGTCATGCTGGTGGGCGCCGGCAAGATGGGCATGGCGCTAGCGCGCGGCTGGCTCGATGCCGGCCTGGCACCGACCAATCTGGTGCTGGTCGATCCGGCGCCGGGCGAGGCGGCGAAGGACCTGGCCGAGGATTATGGCCTCACCATTCATGCCGAGGCGGTTGGGCTGACCCCCAATGTGCTGGTGCTGGCGGTCAAGCCGCAGATTATCGGCGATGTGATGGAAGGGCTGAAACAGGCCGTTGGTCCGCAGACGCTCGTGCTGTCCATTGCGGCCGGGATTTCGATTGCGACCCTGTCGGCGGGGCTGGAGACCGGGCGTGTGGTGCGCACCATGCCCAATACGCCTGCACAGATCGGCAAGGGTGTTACCGGCGCTGTCGCTGGTCCCGGGGTCGATGCTGATGATCGCGCGGTGGCCGATGCGCTGCTGGCGGCGGCGGGGCAGGTGTCCTGGTTCGATGCTGAAAGCGATCTCGATGCGGTGACGGCGGTCTCCGGCTCAGGCCCGGCCTACGTCTTCAACCTCGTTGAAGCGCTGGCCGCTGCGGGCGTTGCACAAGGTCTGTCGGACCATGTGGCGATGCAGCTGGCACGGCAGACGGTGATCGGCGCGGCGGCTCTGATGGAGGCCGATCCGGCCCCGGCCAGCGTGCTCCGGCAGAACGTGACCTCGCCCAATGGCACCACGGCGGCTGCGCTTTCGGTGCTGATGGCCGATGACGGCCTCGCGCCGCTGATGGCGCGGGCGGTGGATGCCGCACGCCAGCGCAGCGAGGAACTGGGTCGCGCCTGATCGGGAGGGATGGGATCAGCGCGGGGT